>JBMSNF010000010.1:0-25585 GCA_049421545.1 Arenimonas sp. | reverse complement strand
GGCGCCGCCCTGCGCCAGGTAGCTCTCCACCGCATGCTGCAAAGTGGCGTAATCAGCGGTCGGCAGTGTTTTAGCGTCGCGCAGTACGGGTTGCGGGCCGCGGATGTCGGCCAAGGCGAAGCGGGCGTTGGTGCCGCCGATATCGGCGACCAGGGCGGTACTGCGGGGGTCGGTCATGCGGGATTCCGTGCAAAAAAAAGCCTCTGCCGGCTTTCACCGGCAAAGGCAGTGTACAACAGGTTCAGTGCTTAGAACTTGTAGCTGAAGCCGAGCAGGGTGGTACGGCCGTACTCGAAGTACTGGACCGGACGGGCACCCGGATCACCGCCATCGGAGGTGGTGAACGGCTCATCGCCGATGTTGCTCATCTGCAGGAACAGGGTCAGGTTCTCGAAAGTACCGGAACCGAAGCTGTAGTTGATCTGGGCATCCTGCACGGTTTCGGCATTGATGTTGATGTAGGTCAGATCGGCACCGAAGCCGCGGGTTTCAGCACGGAACGCCGAACGGTGGCGCTGGCTGAACCGGATGGAGAAGCCGTTGTTTTCGTAGTAGGCGGTCACGTTGGACACGTACTTCGACAGACCCGGCAGCGGTTCCGAGCTGTTCGGACCGTTCGGGCTGATTTCGCTCTTGGTGTCGGAGTAGCTGGCCTGGATACCGAAGCCTTCCAGCGGAGCCCACAGCACATCCAACGGAACCGACACGGCCAACTCGAGGCCCTGCAGGGTGCCGCCTTCGCCATTGGCCGGCGCGCTCAGGATGCCGTTGGTGCTGCTCGGGTAATTGACGCCGACGGTCTGACCCGGGCCCGGAGGCGGCAGCGGATAGCCGGCATAATCCCAGAGGATCGGCTGGTTGTAGATGTAGGACAGCAGATCTTTGTAGAAGTACGCGGCACTCACGTAGCCTTTGTTGCCGGCATCGGTGGTGAAGTATTTCTCATACGACAGATCGAAGGCATTGGCCAACCAGGGCTTCAGTTTCGGATTGCCGCCACCGCCCGACCAAACCGGACCGGTCAAGGTGTTGCAGCTGGCCTGGCAGATGCCGATGTCGAGGCTGGCGCGCATGTCATCCATGCGCGGACGGGCCATCTGGCGGGCCGCGGCGAAGCGGAGATACTGATCGGACGGCAGACCCAGGCTCAGGTTCAGGCTGGGCAGGAAATCGCCGTAGCTGTCACCGTTGGTGGCCAATTCGCCGGTCGGAGCGCCGTTGATGATGGTGATGGCGGTCGAACTCTGGTCGACGCTGACGTACTGGAAGCCGACATTGCCGCGCAGGCTCATGTTGTCGCCGATATCGGTATCGATATTGGCCTGCACGAAGAAGGTCTGCACGCGCTCATTGACTTCCCAGTTCTTGCGGGTGATGTCCTTGTCGTCTTTGCGGACCAGATTGTAGAAACCGGAATTCAGCAGGGTTGCGGCATCGAAGATGGCCAAGCCATCAATGCCACCGAAGCTGAAGCTGCCGGTCGTGCCCGGGAACGGTGCGGTATCCTTGACGCCGCCCGGATAGGTGCAGTCGGTGATGCAGAGTTTGAACTCATTGGCACTCTTCTGCTTGGTACGGTCGGTGAAGTTATATCCGAACTCGACGCTGCTCAGGAAGCCTTCATCGAATGTACGGGTGGCATCCAGACGGAAGGCCTGGATGTCATCCTCGATCTCGAATGCCTTGTAGTAACCGTCCTGGCCCCAGTTGCCGGCATCGATCAACTGCAGATTGCTCGGATCATTGAGATCGGTACCGAAGGTCAGGTTGTTGTACTGGCCGCTGGCATCCAGCGAAATGTCGAGCGTGGTGGTGCCGTTGCCTTTCAGACCGGCATAGGTTTCCAGCACGTCGAAGTTGCGGGTGGCGCTCGACACCGAGAAATCGGCGGCGACAGACCAGTTGTCGTTGATCTTGAACTTGTTGTTCCAGCCCATCGAGAACAGCTTGTCGGCGATCGGGTTGCTGTCCATGCGCAGAACCGGCTTCACATTGGTCCAAGAGCTGTCAGTGATGGTGCCGTTGCCGTTGACGGTGTAGCCCGGCTGCAGCACGCCCTGACCCCAGGCGGTACCGAATTCGAGACCGGTCTTGACTTCGGTCTTGTCGAATTTGGAATAGAACAGATCCAGAGTACTTTCGTAGAATTCGGTCGGCTTGAACTGCACGGTGGCCATGACGCCATCGCGTTTCAGGTTGTTGTCGAACTTGTAGATTTTGCCGCCACCCATGACCTTGGTGCCGCTCGGACCGTCGGCATAACCCCAGGCTTCGTTCTGGTAACCCGGGCTCGGACTGTCAAGATGGGCGTAGCCGATCGCGACACCGAGGGTGTTGTCCATGAACTGGTCGATGTACGAGAAGCTGTAACGGCCGCCGTTTTCGGTCTGGCCGGCCACTTTGTTCTGATCAAAGCGGTAGTTCAAGGCAACGACCTGCTCACCGAAGCTCAGGGGCTTGACGGTCTGCAGATCGACGGTGCCGGACAGGCCCTGGCCGACCAGCGAAGCGTCCGGGGTTTTGTAGACGGTGACGGCGCTGAGCAGTTCGGACGGGTATTGATCGAACTCGACGCCGCGGTTGTCGCCGAGGCTGACTTGTTCGCGGCCATTGAGCGTGGTGCCGGCGAAGTCACCGGCGAAGCCGCGGATGTTGATCTGGGTGGCACGGCCGCGCTCGCGCTGGGCGGTCAGGCCCGGCAGACGCGCGATGGATTCGGCAATCGAGGAGTCCGGCAGTTTGCCGATGTCTTCGGCGGAAATCGATTCAACGATACCGGTTGCCGTCTGCTTGGTGTCGATGGCGTCTTCGATACCGCGACGGATGCCTTTGACGGTCACCTTGTCGATGGTTTCGGCATCGGCCGCTTTCTTGGCAGCCGCTGCTTTTTCAGCATCGGTCGCTTCCTGGGCATTCGCGGTTCCCACCAAAAGCATGGTGGCCGACATCAATGCAACGCTGAGCATGTTGCGCTTAAGTACCATTATCCCTCTCCATATAACAGCAAATGTGATTGAATGTGTTGCGACAATCGTTACGGTAAATGCCGGACACGGCATACCCGTTTTTATTAACGAACGGTTAAAATGATTGCAGACTTTATAAAGTATTAACACTAAATACATACGTATTCATTGCTTATTCAGCTTCGCAAGACCCGTGCCGCGTGGCATGCTTTCAAACATATCTAATTGATTGGAAAGAGGAATTGAACATGAAGCCGGTTTCTCTTGGTACGAAAATCGCAGCATTTGTCCTATCGGTCAGCCTGACCAACGTGAATGCGCAAACGACCGATGCCCTGCACGTGCCGTCCCCGGATTGGCGCGAACAAATCATCTATTTCGTGATGCTGGATCGCTTCAACGACGGCGATGCCGGCAATAACAACCAGGGCGCAGGCGAGTACGACCCCAAGCGGAACAGTCATTACTCCGGCGGCGACATTCCCGGACTTACTAATAAAATAAGCTATATCAAGAACTTGGGCGCTACCGCGGTGTGGATCACGCCGCCCGTGGCCAACCAGTGGTGGAGCCCCTCGGTGCAATACAGCGGCTATCACGGGTACTGGGCCGAGAACCTGATGGCGGTGGACAAGCACTACGGCAGTCTGGGCGACATGCAGAACCTGAGCCGCCGCCTGCACGGGCAGGGCATGTACCTGGTCCAGGACATCGTGGTCAACCACATGGGGAATTACTTCAGTTACGACCCCAAACACTGGAATGCGCAGAATCCGGCCCAAGGTTACAAGAGCGAAGCGGCACCCGGCCCCTCGCAGCAACCATTCAACCGCAATGATGCCCGCGATCCTGCGCAGGCGCGTGAGGCCATCTACCACTGGACTCCGGACATCCGCGACTTCACCGACCCGACGCAGGAGCATGATTGGCAGATGGCCGGGCTGGACGATATCAATACCGAAAATCCGCGCGTGCGTGAAGCACTGCGGCGCAGCTACGGCTATTGGATCCGCGAAGCCGGCGTGGATGCATTCCGGGTCGATACCGCGTTTTACGTGCCGCAAGATTATTTCCGCGACTTCCTCTATGCCGAAGATCCGGAGCAGCCCGGCATTCTGCGTGTGGCCGAAGCCACCGGCCGCCGCAACTTCCATGTGTTCGGCGAAGGTTTCGGCATCGACAAACCCTTTGAGGAAACGCAGAGCCGGAAAATCGAATCCTTCGTCCGCGGTGCTGACGGCCAGGCCCTGATGCCGGCGATGATCAACTTTCCGCTGTACGGCACCGGCATCGACATCTTCGCCAAGGGCCACCCGACCCGGGAAATGCGCCATCGCATCGAGGCCATGATGCGCGTGCATGAAAGCCCGCATCTGATGCCGAGCTTCGTCGACAACCACGACGTCGACCGCTTTCTGGCCAATGGCAGCGCATCGGCATTGCAGCAGAATCTGCTGCTGATCATGACCCTGCCCGGCATTCCGGTCATCTATTACGGCACCGAGCAGGGCCTCACCGAGCAGCGCGGCGCGATGTTCAAAACCGGCTTCGGCTCCGGCGGCAAGGACCGCTTCGATGAAAACGCACCGCTGTACCGCACGCTGCAGACGATGACGGCACTGCGTAAATCGAACAAGGTGTTCACCCACGGGCAGCCGACGGTACTCAAGGACAGCGCCACTGGAGCCGGGGTGCTGGTCTATCGCATGCGCCACGGCAAGGAAGACGCCATGGTGCTGTTCAATACCGCGGACAGCCCGCACCTGCTGGAAAACCTCGCCACCGGCCGGCCGGCCGGCAGCCTGTGGCGGACCGCTTACACGCTGACCCCGTTCGCATCCACGCTGGCGGTTGGCGGCAATGGCCGTTTGTCCGCCGTACTGCCACCGCGCGCCGGCATCGTGCTGGTGCCTGCGAATGGCGCGGCAGCGAAACCGACGGCCGCAGCGGCCTTGCGGATCGATCCGCTGCCCGAAACGGTTGAAGGCGATACGCTGGAGGTGCGGGGCCGCAACGGCAATGCCGAACCGTTCCAACTGGCCATCAACGATGACCTGGCACAGGCGGTGACGGTCACGCCGGCCGCGGACGGACGCTGGCAGGCCCGGCTGCCGATCGACAGTCTGGCCGAGTCACGCGAACCGCATCATGTCGTGGCCTGGCAGGAAAGCCGTGCCAGCGCCTCCGAAACCCGTACGTTCCACATCCGCCGCAGTTGGCAGACGCTGTTGGAGTATGCCGATCCTCGCGGTGACGACCGAGGCCGCAGCGGCGTCTTGCGCTACCCGAGCGATCCCAGCTTCGGTGAAAACCATCAGGGCGACATTGAACACCTCAGCGTGCAGCGTGCCGGCAATACCCTGCGCGTCGTGCTGCGGCTGCGCAGCATGACCCAGTTCTGGAATCCGCCGAACGGCTTCGATCATGTCGCGGTCACCGCCTTCCTGCAACTGCCCGAGCATGCCGGCGGCAGTACGCTGATGCCCCAACAGAACGGCAGCCTGCCCGGGGGCATGCGCTGGCACTACCGCCTGCGCACGCACGGCTGGTCGAATGCCTGGTTCAGTGCGGAAGGTGCCGATGCCGCCAATGAAGGTCGGATCTCCAGCCCGGGCGCGCAGGTGATTGCCAATGCCGAAGCGCGCACCTTGACCATCACCGTTCCCGCCAAAGCCTTGGGCAACCCCGCCTCTTTGTCAGGCATCCGCCTGTATCTGAATACCTGGGATTACGACGGCGGCTACCGCGGCCTGTCGCCGGAAGGCGGTGGCATGATCTTCGGCGGCGACCGTACCAATGGCATCAAAGTGCTCGATGAAACCGATGTGCTGGTGCTTCCCTGATCAAGCCATGGTTCCGGTAAAGAAACCGTTGAAGGTCAGGCGGCCGGTCAGCGGATCTTCGCACAGTAACTCGGGGTGGCTGATGTCGCCACTGTGGAACTTCATGCCCGGATAGACGATCATCCGGTTGCGCCGCGCCGGAACCGTCAGTACTTTCTCGAAGTAGGCGTTGGAATCGATCATGTAGCCGCGCGACACTCCGTAGTGCTGGAAAAACAAAGCCGCCTCCATGCGGTTGGAGTCGACAAGCAGTTGCATCAACGCGGCATCTTCCACCCGCGGCCGGAAAAAATGCGTTCCGCCGAGTGCGGGCTCGTCGAATAAATACAGGACCGAAGCCAGCGGCAGCATCCCGGGTTTGGCCTGAAGACGGTCGCGGTGGCACAGCGATTGCGCCGGCGTCAATTGCTCCGGCGCCAGCGTCACCATCGACAGACGCGTGTAAGCGTCCTGAATCCGGGTCACGCCGAAATGGCGGTTCAGCCAAGGCGAGACCGTGCGCAGCAAGGCGGTCGTCACCGTATCCGGCAACCTCAGCTCGCGTCCGGGATAGGCATTGTGCTTCGGCGGTTCGAATTGCGCGGCGAATTCAGCGGCGCGGCTTCGCCAGCGGTCGGGCTCCAATAAAATATCGTCGAAAACCAGACAGAGGCCGCCGCCGGGGATCGTCAAAACCTGGGGAACGCTTTCGGGACGGAACATCGTTCAGTCCGGCGGAAACAGGAACTGCAGCGGGATGTCCAGACGCGCCGCCCAGGCCTGTTCACTGTGCTCGGCGCCCGGGAATGCCTGCGTCCGCCATCGGGCTTCGGTGTAACCGCGCTGGCGCATCACGGCATCGGCCCGTATCTGCAGCGGCGGATACAGGGCATCGAGCGTGGCGGTGCCGTGGTCGAAGTAGATCCGGTGCGTTGCCGGATCCGGCAATGCGCCCTGCATGTAGTCGAAGAACGCCTGCGGAATCGGATTGTTTTCCACCGTGAAGATTCCCGGCCAGTGCGTGGAAAGGCAGGCCGCGCCGCCGAATACCAGCGGATATTCGGAAATCGCGTACAGGGAAATCAGGCCGCCCATGCTGGATCCCATCACGGCGGTATGCTCCGGTCCGGTGGCGACGCTGAAGTGGCTGTCGATGTAGGGCTTGAGTTCTTCCACCAGAAATTTCAGGTAGGCATCGGAATCGACCGTGCCATCGAACAGCACCTGCTGCGGATTGCGGTTCATGCCGAGCAATTGGCTGCGGAAATCCTCCGGCAGCGCCTCGAACGGTTTCTGCGGGAAATACTCGACATGGCGGCGTTTGCCGCCGTTGTGGATGCCGACGATGATGAACGGCCGGGTTTTGCCTTCGGCCATCAAGCGTGCGGCGGTTTCATCGGCCCGCCACTCCTGCTTGTTCCAGGTGATTCCGGCATCGAACAGCATCTGGCCGTCCTGCATGTACAGCACGGCATATTCGCGCTTGCTGGAATAGCCCGGCGGCAGCCAGACATCGACATCGCGCGCCGGCACGTTTTGGGACGGGAACGCGGCCAGCCGCTCCACGCTGCCGATGGAAGGCTTCGGCACCGGGGTGCCGGTATCGGCGCGGGCAACGCCGGGCGCGGCCAACAGCAATGCGGCCAGAATGAATGCCGCGCCTTTCAGGACTGTCATGGTGAATGCTCCTTTGCCTGCACAGGGTACGCCCAAGGCGGGAATTCCGGCAACACCCGTTTGGCCGGAGGCGCTCCCGTAGGAGGGCCGGGGCAATGCCCGTGTCACGGATTTTCACGGCGCGGCCTACATCGGCGGCCGAGGGTAATGCTAAAGTAATGTTTTTCGACAGACCAAACGGAACGCATCATGAGCCATGCCGGCATCCGGAAAGTCATCATCGTCGGCGGCGGTACCGCCGGCTGGATGGCCGCCTCCTTCCTTTCCCAGGCCCTCAACGGCAAATTCGCCATCGAGTTGATCGAGTCCGACGACATCGGTACCGTCGGCGTCGGTGAAGCGACCATTCCGCCGATCATCAATTTCAATTCGGCTCTGGGCATCGATGAAACCGATTTCATCAAGGCGACCCAGGCCAGCTTCAAGCTCGGCATCGAGTTCCGAAACTGGGGTGGCCTGGGCGAACGCTATATCCATGGCTTCGGCGGCATGGGCCAGAGCACCGGCATGATCGACTTCCATCATTACTGGCTGAAGATGCACCTGGCCGGCAAAGCCGACCGCCTCGAAAATTACTCGCTCAACCTGCTGGCCTGCGAACACAACAAGTTCCTGCGCGCCCAGCACGACATTCCGAATTCGCCGCTGAAGGATCTCGGGCATGCCTTCCACTTCGATGCCGGTCTGTACGCCAAATTCCTGCGCGGCTATGCTGAAAATAAGGGCGTGGTGCGCAGTGAAGGCAAGATCGCTTCGGTGCAGCAGCATCCGGAAACCGTATTCATCACTTCGGTCACCCTCGAGAGCGGTAGCGTACACGCCGGCGATCTGTTCATCGACTGCTCCGGCTGGCGCAGCCTTCTGATCGAGGAAACCCTGAAAACCGGCTACGACGACTGGAGCCACTGGCTGCCGATGAACCGCGCGCTGGCGGTGCCCTGCGAGTCGGTTTCGCCGCTGACGCCCTACACGCGCTCGACCGCGCACGGCGCCGGCTGGCAGTGGCGGATTCCGCTGCAGCACCGCACCGGCAACGGCCATGTCTACTGCAGCGAGTATATCAGCGACGACGAAGCGGCCTCGGTGCTGATGGCCAATCTCGACGGCAAGGCCCTGGGCAGCCCGCGTCCGCTGCGCTTCGTGACCGGCAAACGCAAGAAATTCTGGAACAAGAACGTGGTCGCCATCGGGCTGGCATCCGGCTTCATGGAGCCGCTGGAATCGACCTCCATCCATCTCATCCAGAAAGGCATTTCGCGGCTGGTGTCGTTCTTCCCGGATACCGGCTTCGACCCGGTCAATATCGACGAATTCAACCGGCAGTCCACGGTGGAATTCGAACAGATCCGCGATTTCATCATCCTGCATTACAAAGCCACCAAGCGTGACGACACCCCGTTCTGGAACTACGTGCGCAACATGCCGATACCGGACAGCCTGCAGCAGAAGATGGACCTGTTCCGCGCCAATGGCCGCATCTACCGGCTCAACAACGAACTGTTCACCGAAGTCAGCTGGTTCCAGGTCATGTTCGGGCAGGGCATCACGCCGCAGGGCTACCACCCGCTGGTGGACGCCAAATCGGAAGAGCTGATCGAGAAGATGGTCAAGAACGTGAAGGAAGTGATGCACGGCGTGGTCAATCTGATGCCGACCCACGACGAGTTCATTGCCAAGAACTGCAAAGCGCCGCCGATGGCGATGTGACCACGGAACCGAACGCCACCCCGCCCCATGTCGAGTTGATAACCGATGACTCCTTTTGAACTCTCCGTAATGTTCTTCCTGCAGATGGCGTTCATCCTCGCGGT
Organism: Arenimonas sp.; assembly: GCA_049421545.1. Classification (GTDB taxonomy): domain Bacteria; phylum Pseudomonadota; class Gammaproteobacteria; order Xanthomonadales; family Xanthomonadaceae; genus Arenimonas. The sequence continues at coordinate 16,309 of JBMSNF010000010.1, read as the reverse complement.
CTGCCGTGCGACCGCCTGGGTGTTCATTAAAATCGGGCAGTCGCGCGTGGTCAGCGAGATGATCGCCGGCGTGTTGATGGGCCCGTCGCTGATGGGCTGGATGTTTCCGGAATTCTCGGCCTATCTGTTTCCGGCCGAATCGAAACCGATCCTGTTCTCGGTCGCGCAACTCGGTTTGGTGCTTTACATGTTCCTGATCGGCGTTGAGTTCGACGTCGATCTGATCCGCAAACGCGTGCGCAGCGCGGCCAGCATTTCCATCGCCGGCATTGTGGCGCCGTTTATATTGGGCGGCACGCTGGCCTATTTCATCGCCCACGATCCGCAATTGTTCGCCGAAAAGACCTCCAGCCTGGAAGCCGTCTTGTTCATGGGCGCGGCCATGGCCATCACCGCCTTTCCGATGCTGGCACGCATCATTTTCGAGCAGGGCCTGACCAAGACCTCGCTCGGCACCCTGGCTTTGGCGGCCGGCAGCATCGACGACATGGCGGCCTGGTGCGTGTTGGCGGTGGTATTGGCCAGTTTCAATTCGGACTGGAGCATTGCATTCCTCGCCATCGGCGGCGGCGTATTCTTCGCCATCGTGTGCCTGACCGTGCTGCGGCGGTTGCTGCAGCCCATGGGCGAGCGTGTCGAGAAAAGCGGCGTGATCAGCCCGGACATGCTGGTTTTCACCTTGATGCTGGTGATGCTCGGCGCCTGGTTCACCGACTTCATCCAGATCTACGCCGTGTTCGGCGCTTTCATCATGGGCGTGGCCATGCCGCGCGGCAAGTTCGCCACCGAACTGCATCGGACCATGTACCCCTTGACCGTGGCCCTGTTGCTGCCGGTGTTCTTCGTGTATTCCGGCCTCAACACCAAAATCGGTCTGGTGAACACGCCGGCGCTTTGGGCGCTGACCGCCCTTGTGCTGCTGGTGGCGATTGCCGGCAAGGGTGTGGCCTGCTATCTGGCGGCGCGCCTGAGCGGCGAGCCGCATAAGGAAGCGATGGGCATCGGCACGCTGATGAACGCGCGCGGCCTGATGGAACTGATCATCCTCAACATCGGTCTGGAACGCGGCATCATCGAGCCGACGCTGTTCACCATCATGGTATTGATGGCGGTGTTCACCACCTTGATGGCCACGCCGATTTTCGAACGGATATACGGCAGGAAGGAATTGCGTACCGGCTGAGTTCGGGGCGCCGTCATCGGCGCCCCAATCCGTTTCGGTTTATTTGCCTTTTTTGGCGGCTTTTTCGGCACGCTTTTCTTTCAGGGATTTTTCCGGCTTCTTCTTGGTTTCTTTCTTCTGGTTCATGCCTTTGGACATGGCGTTCTCCTCATCGGGTGGTAGGGTTTAGTTTGCCTGAACCGGCGGCATCAGGCCAGCAGGGAAATGTCACCGACGGCGTTGAAATGGTCGGCCAGGCGCGCGAGCAGGGCCAGCCGGTTGCCGCGCACTTTGGCGTCTTCGGCATTGACCATCACGCCTTCGAAGAAGGCATCCACCGGAACCCGCAGGCCGGCCAGGGATTGCAGCACGCCGATGTAATCGCGGGCTTTCAGCATCGGAGTGACCGAATCTTCAACGCCAAGCAGGGCCTGCCAGAGCGTCTGCTCGGCTGCCTCCACCAGCAGCGCCGCATCGACCGCAGGTGCGGCTTCGTTGCCGGACTTTCTCAGGATGTTGGCGATGCGTTTGTTGGCGGCGGCCAAGGCTTCGGCATCCGGCAAGCCGGCGAATTCGGCGATGGCCGCCAGACGCTTGGCGAAATCCGGCAGCGATTCCAGCGCAACCGCATTGACGGCATCGAAATGGCGCTCGCTGTAACCCTTGTCCGCGAAGTAACCGCGCAGGCGATCCAGAATGAACTGCTGGATTTCCAGATAGCGGTCGATATGGTCGTCGCCTTTCAGCGCCTCCAGCTCGGCCAGCCATTTTTTCCAGAAGCCCGGCGTTTCCGATACGGCTTCGGCGGCGGCCTGCTGCTCCGCAAGCTTCAGGCTGGCTTCGAACACATTCAAATAGGCCTTGCCGAGCAGTTGATCCAGACGCAGATCGAAGCCGCCCTCAAGCAGGGTGCGCGCCAGGCCCAAGGCGTTTCGGCGCAAAGCGAACGGATCCTTGTTGCCGGTCGGTTTCAACCCGGCGGCGAAGCCGCCCGCCAACGTATCCAGACGCTCGGCGATGGCCAGCACCTGGCCCAGCTTCGAAGCCGCGATGGCGTCACCGGCAAAGCGCGGCAGATAGGCTTCATCGATGGCATCGGCGACGGCGTCGGACTCGCCGGCGGCTTTGGCGTAGTAACGGCCGGCAATGCCTTGCAGTTCCGGAAACTCGCCGACCATGCGCGACTGCAGATCGGCTTTGCCGAGCAGCGCGGCGCGGCGCGCGTCCACCGGATTCACTCCGGCCTGGCGGGCGATGTCTTCCGCCAGCAGAGCGATGCGTTCGGTCTTGTCGGCATAGCTGCCGAGCTTCTGCTGGTAGGTCACCGAAGCGAGGCCGTCGGCCATGGACGCGATGCCCTGCTTCAGGTCTTCATCGAAGAAGAACGCGGCATCGGCGAAGCGCGGACGGATCACGCGCTCGTAACCCTGTTTGATCTGCGCCGGATCTTTCGAATCGATGTTGGCGATGCCGATGAAGTATTCGGACAATGCGCCGTTGGCTTCGCGCAGCGGGAAGAATTTCTGGTTGGCCTGCATGGTCGACACCAACGCTTCATGCGGCACGCGCAGGAAGGAAGGCTCGAACTGGCACAAAATGGCGGCCGGCCACTCGACCAGACAGCTCACTTCCGTCAGCAGCGCTTCGGGAATGTCCGCCTGCTTGCCGACGCCTTTGGCGGCAGTGGCGATCTGCGCGGCGATGCGCTGCCGGCGTTCGACCGGATCCACCAGCACTTGTTTGCCACGCAGGGTGTCGACATAATTTTCCGGATGCGTGATATCGACCGCTTCCGGTGCGTGGAAGCGATGGCCGCGCGAGGCACGGCCGGATTTCAGGCCCAGCACCGTCATCGGCACCACGGCGTTGCCGTACAAGGCCACCAGCCAATGCACCGGACGCACGAACTGGGTTTCGCGGCTGCCCCAGCGCATCGGTTTCGGAATCGGCATGGCTTTTACCGCGTCGTTGACGATCTCCGGCAACAATTCAAGGGTCAGACTGCCTGCACGGGAGCTGCGGGCGACGAATCGCTCGCCCTTGGCATCGCTGATGCGTGACAGATCTTCAATGGCCAGGTTGTTCTTCTGCGCGAAGGCCTGCAGGGCCGGCGTCGGCTGACCGGCGGCATCGAGCGCGATATTGGCGTAGGGGCCGAACACTTCCGAATGCTGGGCCGGCTGCTCACTCTGCACGGCATCGATGCGCACCGCCAGGCGGCGCGGCGAATACAGACCATGCACCTCGCCGATGGCCAGGCCGCGTTTGCGCAGGCCCTCGGCGATGCCATCGGCGAAGGCCTTGGCCAGTTCCGGCAGCGCTTTCGGTGGCAGTTCTTCGGTGCCGAGTTCGATCAGCAGGGCTTGCGTGTTCATGCGGACACCGTTTTCAGATTCGGGAAGCCCAGTTTTTCACGCTGGGCATAATAGGCTTCGGCCACCGCGCGCGACAGCGTGCGCACGCGCAGGATGTAGCGTTGGCGTTCGGTCACGGAAATGGCGCGCCGGGCATCGAGCAGATTGAAACTGTGCGAGGCCTTGCAGACCTGTTCGTAGGCGGGCAGTGGCAAGCCGAGATCGACCAGCTTCAGGGCTTCCTTCTCGCAGGCGTCGAAGCGATGGAACAATTCGGCGACATCGGCATGTTCGAAATTGTAGGCGCTCTGTTCGACTTCATTCTGGTGGTAGACGTCGCCGTATTTGACCACGCCCTGCGGGCCGGTGGTCCAGACCAGGTCGTACACGTTGTCGACATTCTGCAGATACATGGCCAGACGTTCGAGGCCGTAGGTGATTTCACCGGTGACCGGCTTGCACTCGAGGCCGCCGGCCTGCTGGAAGTAGGTGAACTGGGTGACTTCCATGCCGTTCAGCCAGACCTCCCAACCCAGACCCCAGGCACCCAGTGTCGGCGATTCCCAGTTGTCTTCGACGAAGCGCAGATCGTGCACCAGCGGATCGATGCCGAGCGCCTTCAGCGAATCCAGATACAGCTCGAGGATGTTGTCGGGATTCGGCTTCAGCACCACCTGGTACTGGTAGTAACGTTGCAGGCGGTTCGGATTGTCGCCGTAACGGCCATCGGTCGGGCGCCGGCTCGGTTGCACATAGGCCGCGTTCCACGGCTCCGGACCCAGCGCACGTAGGAAGGTAGCCGGGTGGAAAGTGCCGGCACCGACTTCGATGTCGAAGGGCTGGATGAGTACGCAACCCTGGGCGGCCCAATACTGGTTCAGGCGCAGGATGATGTCTTGGAAACTCGGTGCCGTCATGCGGATTCGCTCATGGCTCGTAATTATAGCTATTATAAGGTCTGTTTCTGGAGATAAAGGGCATTGGCATGAGAATTGAAAAGGTTTCAGCCGGCCGCGGCGCGGCGTGGGTGAATGAGAGCATCGGACTACTGAAATCCGGCGGCAAAAATGTTTGGGTGCCGGCATTGCTCATCGGTATCCTGAGTTCGCTGCCGTATCTGGGCGCCGTGCTAGGTCTGGTGATGATCTTCTTCTATGCCGGGCTCGTACTGTGTTTCGATAAGCCGAATGGCGGCTATACGGCTTTTTCCGGCTTCAGCGATGGCGGTATCGGCCGTCTATTGCCCTTGATTGTACTGAATATCTGCTTGGGTATCGTTGCGGTACTGGCGCTTTGGCCGAGCATGCAGCCAATGGTCGAGGCCACCATGAATGGCGTCACGCCCGATGAAGCCGAGATGCTGGCGATGCTCTCCAGTATGGCCAAGCACATGCTATGGCTGATACCGCTCGGCATTTTCATGTCCTGGATCACACAGTTTGCGGTTCCTCTGACAAGCCTGAAAAGAGTTTCAGGCGGCGAGGCGATCAGGCTGGCCTTGAGTGCGATAGGTGCCAATATACCGGCCCTGATCACCAATTTCCTGTGTTTAGTGGTGGTCATGATCCTGACCGGGATTGTTTTGATGATTCCGATTACGCTGATCAGCGTGGTATTGGCCTCTAATCCGATGCTAGCCAATGTGCTGATCATTCCGCTGACCGCCCTGCTGAGCGCGGTCATCATCGCTTTGATGTGCGGCAACATGCTGTATGCGTACCGCGATGTGTTCGGTGATGATCAAACGACTACGACGGATTCCGAGGTTTTGATCTAAGCGCCGCGGCGCGGATTTCCTGCCAGCGTCCGGCCGCAATGGCCGGGCGCGCGGCCAGCCAGGACACACCCACGCTCGGGATGTTGGCTTCGGCCAGATACACCGGAAACTCGGCTTCGGTGATGCCGCCGGTGCAGCAGAAACGGGCTTCCGGAAACGGGCCGGCGAAGGCCTTGGCCAAGGCGATGCCGTTGATGGCACTGGCCGGAAACAATTTGAAATGGGTCAAGCCGGCATTCAGGCCGAGCATGAGTTCGGAAGCGGTGGCGATGCCCGGCAACAGGGCCAAGCCCAGCTCTCGTGCACCCTCGAGCAATTCCGTGCTGATGCCCGGCGACACCACCAGCTCCGCACCGGCATCCTTGACCTGTTGCAGGTGATGGCGGTTCACGGCGGTGCCGGCGGTCAGCTGCATGGCCGGAACATCCCTGGCGATGGCTTCCATCGCCGCCAGCGCCTGCGGCGTACGCAGGGTGATTTCGATGGCACTGATGCCGGCTTCAAGCAGGGTTTCGGCCAAGGGCACGGCCTGCGTGGCATCATCGATGACCACCACCGGAATCACCGGATTGCCGAAGAAACGCCGGACGGCTTCACTCATGGTTTTTCTCCGAACAGAATGCTGGCACCGGTCTCGGTGCTTGAAACATGATCGCGGAACAGCTGGAAGTATTCACGGCCAAGGCCATGCTGATGACCGGATTCGGTGCAGGCGGCGGCCGGGCGCTTCGCCAGCTCATCGGCATCAATCAACAGTTGCAATTCACCGGTTACGGCATCGATGCGGATCAGATCGCCGTCGCGTACTTTCGCGATGAGGCCACCGTCATCGGCGGAGGGGCTGAGGTGGATGGCGGCCGGCACCTTGCCGGAAGCGCCGGACAGTCGGCCATCGGTGACCAGCGCGACCTTGTGGCCTTTGTCCTGCAGATTCGCCAACAGCGGCATCAGCTGGTGCAGTTCCGGCATGCCGTTGGCGCGGGCGCCCTGATAACGCACCACCGCCACCAGATCACCGGTCAGCTCGCCGGCCTTGTGGGCGCGCGCCATCGCGGTTTGGCTGTCGAACACGCGCGCCGGCGCGGTCACCGTCCACTTGGATTCATCGAGCGCGGAAATCTTGATTACGGCCTGACCGAGATTGCCGTTCAATTTGCACAGGCCGCCCTGTGCCGAGAACGGGTTGGATGCCGGACGCAGAATGCTTTCATCGCCCGATTGCAGGGGCGGATCCTGCCAATGCAGATGGCCGTGTGACAGTGCCGGCTCCTGTGCGTAGGCACTGATCGGCTGGCCGATCACACTGCGGGCATCGGCATGCAGCAATCCTACCGACAGCAGTTCGCGGATGACGAAGGCCATGCCGCCGGCCGCGTGGAATTGATTGACGTCGGCGGAACCGTTCGGATAGATGCGTGCCAGCAAAGGCGTGGCGGCGGATATTTCCGACAGATCATCCAACGTCATCACATAACCGACGGCCCGCGCCATGGCCAGGATGTGGATCATCAGGTTGGTGGAGCCGCCGGTGGCCATCAGACCGACCACGCCGTTGACCAGCGAGCGGGCATCGATGACTTCATGGAAGGGCAGATACGCCTCACCGAGCGCGCTGTGGGCGGCGGCCGTCTGCACGGCGAATTCGGTGAGCACCTCGCGCAGGCCGGTATTCGGCGGCACGAAGGCGCTGCCGGGAATGTGCAGGCCCATCATTTCCATCAGCAGCTGGTTGGAATTGGCGGTGCCGTAGAACGTGCAGGTGCCGGGCGCATGATAGGAACCGGCTTCGACTGCCAACAGTTCCTCGCGCGAGGCCAGGCCATCGGCATAACGTTGGCGCACTTTCGCTTTCTCGGCGTTGGCCACACCCGATGGCATCGGTCCGGCCGGTACGAACACGATCGGCAAATGGCCGAAGGCGGCGGCGCCCATGAACAGGCCCGGCACGATTTTGTCGCAGACGCCGAGCATCAGGCCGGCATCGAAGGCATCGTGGCTGAACGCCACGGCGGTGGCCAGCGCGATCACATCACGGCTGAACAGGGACAGCTCCATGCCGGGCTGGCCCTGGGTGACGCCGTCGCACATGGCCGGCACACCGCCGGCGACCTGCGCCGTGGCCTTGCAGGCGCGTGCCCAATCGCGGATCTTCGCGGGATAACTTTCATAGGGCTGGTGCGCCGACAGCATGTCGTTGTAGGCGGTGACGATGCCGATGTTCGGATAGCCGCCGAAACCGAGCGCCGGCTTGTCATCGCCACTGGCCGCCATCACGTGCGCAAGGTTCGAGCAGGACAGACGCCCGCGCGCCGGCGTGCTGCGCGTCTGCGCCTGCATGCGGGCGGTGTAATCGGCACGCAGATCGCGGCTGCGCTGTTCGATGCGCGCGGTGACCTGCGCGATGACCGGATGGATGCTCATGCGGGACTCCAGAAAATGTCGACCGGACCGTCGTATGCGGCCAGAAAGCGGGCGGCGGCGTAATGCGGCGCGCGGCCATCCAGACTTCGCTCCAGCACCTCGCGTTTGTCGGCGCCGCTGATGCAGAACAACACCCGCCGCGTCTGCAGCAAAGCCGGCAGGGTGAAACTCAGGCGGTCGGTTTTGCCATCGCCGGCGGCGAATCGCATCGGCAATACCGCGCGTCCGCTGGCGGCATCCATGGCCGCCTCGTAATCGGCGCTTTCCACGAACAGCGAAGCGATGTGGCCATCGGCGCCCATGCCGATCACGGTGATGTCGAACGGCAATCCGAAACCGCGGATGGTGGCATCCGCTGCCGTGGCCGGATCGGCGGCTTCGGAATACAGGCCCTGCCAGGCACCGAGTTGCGCACGCACGCCTGCGAAGGCGGCGGCGATGGCGCGTTCGTTGCTCTGGGCATCGCTCAGCGGCACGCAACGTTCATCGATCAAGGCCAAACGCACCTGCGGCCATGGCATGGCGGCGGTGGCGAAATCGGCATAGGCGGCCATCGGCGTACTGCCGCCGGCGAGGCCGATGCGGACGCTGCCGTGCTCGGCGATGGCGGCATGGCTGAGCTGCTGAAGGCGCTGCGACAGCGCGGCGGCCATGTGCGCGGCATCCGGCTGCACATGCCACTGACGCGGATGGGTGCTCGCTGCGGCCATCATTCGAAATCCGGTCCGTGGCACCCGGCCGGATAATGCAGCAAGGGCGCCTGTGCGGCCTTGCGGGCGGCATGGATCCGGTCAATCCAGGCCCAGGCCTGTTCGAGTTCATCACGGCGCACGAACAGGGTGCGGTCGCCCTTGATGGCATCGCGGATGAGGCGTTCGTAGGCGATGTGACGGATCTTGCCGTTGCCGGCCTCGTTGATTTCCAGATTCAGCGCCACCGGTTTCAGCACGAACTCATGCACATCGGGAGTCTTGTTGAAGATCTCGAGGGTGATCGATTCATCCGGCTGCATCTGGATGACCAGCCGGTTGCACAAATCGGCATCCGGTTTCTGGCCGAACAGATACTGCGGCACTTCCTTGAAGGTGATGATCACTTCGGTGTGTTTGGACGCCAACCGCTTGCCGGTTTTCAGATAGAACGGCACGCCCTTCCAGCGCCAGTTGTCGACATGCGCCTTGATGGCCACGAAGGTTTCGGTGTCGCTGGCCTGGGCGGCATCGGCCTCCTCGTTGTATCCGGGCAGGCTGCCGTCGGTGGACGCCATGTACTGGCCGAAAATCACACGCTCGGCGAAATTGGCCGCGGTGATCGGATGCAAAGCCTGCAGCACTTTGATTTTTTCATTGCGGATCGCCTCGGAGCTGCCGTTCACCGGCGGCTCCATGGCGATCAGCGAAATCAGCTGCAGCATGTGGTTCTGCACCATGTCGCGCAGGGCGCCGCTCTTGTCGTAATACGCCCAGCGCCCGCCGATGCCCAGTGATTCGGCGATGCTGATGTGCACGCTTTCGATGTGATGGCTGTTCCACAGCGGCTCGAAGATGGCATTGCCGAGGCGCAGGGCCAGCAGATTCTGTACCGCTTCTTTGCCGAGGTAATGGTCGATGCGGTAGGTCTGTTCTTCGGCAAGCGCACCGGCGACGCCATCGGAAATGGCGCGGCTGCTGGCCAGATCCTTGCCGATCGGCTTTTCCAGAATCACCCGCGTGCGCGGATCGATCAGACCGGCAACCTGCAGATTGGCCACGATCGGCGTAAACAGATCCGGTGGCATCGACAGATAGCTGATGGCGACGTGGCGGCCGGCACGCTGCAGGACATCGGCCAGACCGGCATAGTCGGCGGCATGGCTTGCATCGAGATTGACGAATTCGGTCTTGGCCAGGAAGCCGTCAAGCCGATGGCGGTTGCCGTCATTGAGCTCTTCGGCCAGCGCCTTGCGCAGATGGGCGTGCAACTCGGCGGTGCTGCCGCTGCGGCTGACACCGTAAAGGGCCATCGCTTCCGGCAGCGAGCCGTCACAATGCAGCCGGAACAGGGACGGCCAGAGCATGCGCAGGGCCAGATCGCCATGGGCGCCGAAAAGCAGGAATGCGGGAGCGGTCATTGTGGCCTGGGCCGGAGTTCGGATGAATACAGCATCTAGCATAGCAAAACCGTGCGGCTGGGCCGCATCCGGGGGCTATGCAAACGAATGTAACGGCTATTCCGCGGGGGATGCCGGCGCGTTCCGGGCCTTGGCTTTCAACAACAGGCGTGCCGCCACGATGCCGATTTCGTACAGCCCCCACATCGGCAAGGCCAGCATGATCTGCGACAGGCCGTCGGGCGGGGTGATGATGGCGGCGATGATGAAGATGGCGACAATGACATAGCCGCGCCATTCGACCAGCTGCTCGACCTTGACCCAGCCCAGCAGCACGGCGACCAACACCGCAATCGGCACTTCGAAACTGACCCCGCCGGCCAGCAAAAGCACCAGCACGAAATCAAGATATTTGCCGATGTCGGTCATCATCGCCACGCCCTCGGGTGCGGTCGAGTTCAGGTAGGCGAACATCACCGGCAGCAGGGCGAAATAGGTGAAGGCACAGCCGAGATAGAACAGCAGGGACGCCGTCAGCAGCAGGGGGCGTGCCAGATTCTTTTCGCGCTCGTACAGTGCCGGGGCCACGAAGGCCCAGATCTGGTAAAGGATGTACGGCGCGGCGATGAACAGCGCGGCGAAAAACGCCAGCTTCATCGGCACGAAAAACGTGGAGGCCACTTCGATGGCGACCAACTGGCTGCCCGGCGGCAAGGTCTGCTTGAGCGGCACGGCGAGCCAGGCATACAGCGGGTTGGCGAACGGCAACAGCACCATGAACACCGCCAGCACCGCCACCACCGCATGCAGCAGGCGCTGGCGCAGCTCCAGCAGATGCGACATCAGCGATTGTTCGCTGCCGGCCGTCACCAGAGCGCGCCCTGTTTGGGCTTGACGTCATCCGGGCCGTCTTCGACCGGGCGCTCATCAACCGGGCCGTCCGGTGCCGGAGTTGCGTTATCGGCCGGCGCATCCATTTCCGCGCCATCGGACCCGCTTTCGGTGCGGTGTCCGGCGCGCACGGCCTCGGCCACTTCATCGAAATCCCGGTTGATTTCGGTTTCGGTCTGCTGCAGGTTTTCGGACAAGGCCTGTACCGGCGCCTTGATGCTGTTTTCAGCCTCCTGCAGATGCTTTTTCATTTCTTCCTGGGCCAGCTCCAGCTCCAGTTCCGATTTCACCGAATACCACTGCGCACGTGCCTTGCGCACCCACAGGCCGGCGAAGCGCGCCGCTTTCGGCAACCGCTCCGGACCGAGCACGAGCAGCGCGACCACCGCGATGATCAGCAGCTCGCTGAAACCGACGTCGAACATGCTTAGGCTTGGTTATCGTTGTCGGGCTTTTTCTGGTCAAGGCTTTCCGGCTTGGCATCGTCGTCCTTCATGCCTTTCTTGAAGCCCTTGATGGCGCCGCCCAGATCGCTGCCGATGTTGGCCAGGCGCTTGGTGCCGAACACCAGCAACACGATGACCAGAATGATGATCAATTCCCGCATACCTATCATGAACACTACTCCTGAAATGAATTTACCGCGGATTATTTTTTAGCCTGACGGCTGCTGCCTTCTTCCAGCTGATTACGGAAGTCGATGATGGCCTGATTCTGGGTCTGCGTGCGGCCGTCGAAAATCGAGGCCGGCGAAGCCATGTCGCCGTACACGGTTTCGTTGGCCTTGCGGTCGATGCGGATGACGGTGCCGTCGAGCGCGACACCGGCGAACAGTCCCTTGGAACGCGAATAGCTGTAGATTTCGGCTTTCAGGTTCTCGTCGGTGCTGGCCTGCACGTTGCGGCCGACCGGACCGGCGGCGACCGCGGCATCGGCGCCGAGGGTGAATTTGCCTTTGATGATGCCATCAACCCCGTTCTTGCTGGTGAACACCAGGATCAGGTCGGATTTCTGCACGCCGGCCTGGAAGCCCCAGCTGCCGCCGCCGACATTGATGTAATTCGGATTCGACCAGGCGCCGTCGGCGCCGCGCACCGAGATTACGCCCTTGCCGCCCCGGCCGCCGAACACCAGCGCGGCCTTGGTGAGGTCCGGCACCACGGCGATGGCATAGGCTTCGGCCAGCAGGCGCTCGGGAATCGAGTTCTCCGGTATCGCCGACATTTCCTTGAGCACGGTGGTGGCCGAACGGGTACGCTCGTCCGGCGTGGTATTGGCGGAAGCACTGGCGGCGGCGAACAGCAGAATGGCGGTAAAGAGGGCACGCATAGCGGGTTCCTTTATAGTGGGAGGCAGGCCTCAGCGTATTGGATAATGATAACCCCTGACGCCGGGTTCACCTACAATTGTTTACCTTGGATTCATTTTAGCGCCGGAAGTTCAAACCATGTCGATGAAAAACCGCCAACGCCTGATCCTGCTGGTCAATCTGGGCACCCCGGATGCCCCGACCGCCGGGGCGGTAAGGCGCTATCTGGCCGAATTCCTGCACGACTACCGCGTGGTCGATCTCAGCCGTTGGCTGTGGTGCATCCTGCTGCATTTCATCATCCTGCCGATTCGCTCCGGCCGTGTCGCCGGCAATTACGCCAAGATCTGGCTGCCGAAGGGCTCGCCGCTGCTGGTGTACTCCCAAGGCCTGGCCGATAAACTGCAGCACCAGATGCCGAATACCGCGGTGCGGCTGGCCATGCGTTACGGCAATCCGTCGATCGCCTCGGTGCTGGCCGAGTACCCGGATCTGCAGGAACTGACCGTGCTGCCCCTGTATCCGCAGTATTCGGCCACCACCACCGCTTCGGTGTTCGATGCCGTGGCCAAGTTCTACCTCAAACAGGAGCGTGTGCCGAACCTGCGCTTCATCCGCGAATACCACCGTCACCCGGCCTGGCTGGATGCCATGGAAGCACGCGTCCGCAATCATTGGGACCTGCACGGCCGCGGCGAACGCCTGCTGTTTTCCTTCCATGGCATTCCCAAGCGTTTCGCCGATCGCGGCGATCCCTACCCGCAACAGTGCCGGGAGAGCGCCGAAGCGATCGCCGCACGTCTGGAGCTGGCGCCGGAGCAATGGCTGATGACTTACCAATCCCGCTTCGGGCGCGAGCCCTGGCTGCAGCCGTATACCGATAAAACCCTCGAGCAACTCGCCACCGATGGCATGAAGACGCTCGATCTGGTCTGCCCCGGATTCGCCGTGGACTGTCTGGAAACCCTGGAAGAAATCAGTGTGGAAAACGCCCATCTGTTCCAACAGGCTGGCGGCGCGGAGCTGCGTTATATCGGTGCGCTGAACGACGAGCCCGGGCATGTGGCGGCACTGGCGCGGGTGCTGGAAAGCCAAGGATGAACGGTCCGCAGGAATTCACGCTGGACACCGCGCGCGGCCGCATCGCTGCCTTGCGCATGGGCAATCCGAACGGTCCGAAAGTGTTGGCACTGCATGGCTGGCTCGACAACGCCGCCAGTTTCCTTCCGATGGCGCCCCATCTGGCCGACGCCGATCTGGTCGCCATCGACATGTTCGGCCACGGCAACAGCACGCATATTCCGGCCGGCTACGATTACGCCTTCGTCGATTGGCTGCACGATATCCTCGATGTGCTCGACGCGCTCGGCTGGCCGCAGGCGCATCTGCTCGGGCATTCGCTTGGCGGCGCCTTGGCCACCGTGGTTGCCGCCGGTGCGCCGGAACGGGTGTTGTCGCTGGCGCTGATCGAAGCGCTCGGGCCGCCGCCCTGGCCGGGTGAACAGGCCGCGGAACGTCTTCGCAAGGCCATTGCCGGACGGCGCAAGCCGGCCTCCGCGCCGCGCCTGATTCCCGACATCGACACCGCCGTGCGCGCCCGCCTGCAGGCCACCGAAAAATCGGAAGCGGCCGCGCGCCTGCTAGTGGAACGCAATCTCAAAGCGGTGCCGGGCGGCTATCAATGGCGCAGCGACCCGCGCCTGATGTGGCCTTCGCACATGCGGGCCGAAGAAGCCTCGGTCCGCAACTGGTTGAGCGCCATCGAATGCCCGGTGCTGCTGGTGGCCGCCGATCCGGCACCGGTGTATTTCCAGCCGGAAATCCGCAATGCCCGCTTTGCCTGCCTGAAAAACGGCGAAATGCACATCATTTCCGGTACGCATCACGTGCACATGGACAAGCCGGGCGAAGTCGCGGCCTGGATTTCGGCATTCTGGACATCCCGCGCGAACCTGCCATAATTCGGCTATACCATGCGTGAGGGGAATCACCATGCGGATGAAACTTTGTGTCGTGCTCTTGCTGTCGATGGCCTGCGTTTCCGCCCAGGCGCAGTTGAAAGACCGTTTCGAGGTGGTCAGTGCACGGACCAGTCTGCCTTCGCCGATCGAGAACCGCACGGCTTCGACCGAAAAGCAGGCGAATCCGGAGCTGCTGATATCCGAGCGCCGGTTCCGCGAGGCCGCCTCGGTCTACCGGGCGCAGATCCGCCGCTACCACGATGCGAACGACATGAAACGGCTGGATGAAGCCTGCATGGGTTTGTTCCGGACATTGTCCTTGTCGAAAACACTGGATGCCGAACCGGGGGCCTTCGAATTGTGCCGCAGCGAGGAACTCGACAAACTGTTCGCCCGAATCGACCGCGATCCGATGTTCCTGACCTATCCGGTATTCGAGCCCTCGGTGAGTTGGATCAACACGGCCGATCCGGGCCGGACCTACAACGTCCACGTACGCTTCGACATCACCGAAACCGGACGTGCCGAAAATTTCGATTTCGTCCAACGCGAAGGCTATTACCTGTCGTACCCTGTACTGTCGGCGCTGAAGCGGAGCAAATACCTTCCGGCCGTAAAGGACGGCAAACCGGTGCGCAGCAGCGATAACTTCATCGAAGTGACCTTCTGTCTGGAACGTGGCAAACGCTGCGAAGAAAGCACCGGCGACTAACCGAACAAACGCCGCGCCTCGGCCTTGATGGTCGGTCCGTGCGCACGCAGATATTCGCGGTGATCGCGCCAATCCGGACAGCGCTTTTCCACCTCGCGCCAGAACTTCGGGGAATGGTTGCGCTGCAGCAGATGGCAAAGTTCGTGCACCAACACGTATTCGGCGACCGGCTCCGGTGCGAACAGCAGCGCGACATCCAGAGTGATGGCATCGGCGGCATTGAGCGAACCCCACAAGGAACGCAGCGGCCTCACCCGCACCGCCGCGGGAGCTTTCGGAAGTTCCTGCAGATAGCCTTGCGCACGCTGCAGGAACCAACCCTGCCCGTACTGCCGGTAGGCCTGCAGCAGGGCGGCCTGCAGTTGCCGGTCGCTGCTGCGGGCGCTGGTGTGGATGCGCCAGTGCCAATCTTCACGCAGGATGTGCAGGGCGCGGTCGGCGTGCCATTGCACCGGAAGCCGTTGTCCGAACCAGGGCAGTTCCGCGGCTTCACCGATGGCCAGAGGCGATTGCTGCACACCGGCGTGGCGCGCCCACTGCGTCCATAGCCAGTCGGCATGTTCGTCCACGAACGCGCGCGCGGCTTTTTCCGAAACGCGCGGCGGCAGGGTCAGGCGCGGACCGTTGCTGCCGACCAACAACTTCAGACGGCGGGCTTTGGCATGTTTTTTCCAGGGCAGCCAGAAGCGTTCGCCGCCACGCTCAAGCCATTGGCCGTCGGGGGCGGGAGCCGCTTTCCGGCCAAGACCGAACATCAGGCCGCCTTGGCACTCACGCCGAAGGCCTTGGCGAACACGGCATAGAAGCGGGCGAGTTCGGCGCCGAACAACGCGAAGCGCGCCATCAGTTCGTCTTCGACCGATTCGGTGTTGGCGTTTTCCAGGCCATCGACCGCACCTTCCAGCAATTTGAATTTACGCAGCACCAGATCGTCGCCGATCACGCAGGCCAGCTGGGCATCGGCCAACAGCGCCAGGCGGGTCACCTGCTTGCCGGCATGCAGATGCGCCAGCACTTCTTCGCTGGCCAGATCGGAGCGCAGGCACTTCACCATCGCGCCCTTTTCGGCCGGATCGGTGAGTTCGCATTCCTCGCCGAGAAACCAGTTTTCCGGCAGGGCTTCACCCAGCAGGAAACGGGTCAGCATGGCGCGAGGGGACTGCGCGGTCTGCAGCGGCAGTGCCGGAAAACTGCCGAAGGCTTCGCGCAGCTTGCTGACCAAGGCTTCGGCCGCTTTCACGGAGGAGGTATCGATGGCGATGATGCCGGCTTTCGGATCGATCACGGCATTGGTGCGCGAAGGTTTGACGAAGGCGCGCGGCATCAGCTCGTCGAGCGTTTCCTGCTTGAGCTGGCTGCGGGCGCGCTTGCCGAGCGGATGGCCCTTGGATTCTTCCAGCTTGGCGATTTTCGCCTGCCACTCGCGCTGCACCACCGCCGCCGGCAGGATGCGGTCTTCACCGCCCAGGCTGAGCCAGAAACTGTGTCCGGCGCGCTGCACATAGGCGCCGCTGCCGAGCGGCGGCACGAAACCGCGCGATTGCATGGCCAGCGGCCCGACCGGTTTGAGGGCGTGGGCGGACAGCACGTTTTCCAGGGTTTCAAGATCGAGGCGGTGGATTTCAGGCAGGGC
>JBMSNF010000009.1:0-25890 GCA_049421545.1 Arenimonas sp. | reverse complement strand
GCTGTATCCGGAACCGGAGACGGTTTCAGAGCCGCCGCCGGAAGACGCCGCCGATGATGGCGCTTATTCCGGGCGCGCGCCCGTACAGAAGCCGCCCTATGCCTTGAAAATCATGCAGTACCGGAGCAACACCGCCACGGAAACCGTCAGCACGGTGTTCCGTCTGCAACGTTATTATCAGTGCTGGTGGATCCGCTTCTGATCAGCTGAAACGGAGTATGGCCACGGCACCGCCCTGTTCCCGCGGAGCGATGCTGACCTTCCATCCATACAGTTCGCACAATCGGCGCACGATGGAAAGGCCGATGCCGCCGCCGGTGGTGTTGCCGACGCTCGAACCCCGATAACCCCGTTCGAACAGGCGTTCGGCATCCTCGGTGCTCAGGCCGGGGCCGGTATCCTCGATGGCGATGTGGTCGGCCTCGACGCGGCAGCGCACTTCGCCTTCGACCGTATATTTGCAGGCATTCCCCAGAAGGTTGCCGATGGCGACCGACA
This sequence comes from Arenimonas sp., assembly GCA_049421545.1. GTDB lineage: Bacteria > Pseudomonadota > Gammaproteobacteria > Xanthomonadales > Xanthomonadaceae > Arenimonas. The sequence continues at coordinate 25,392 of JBMSNF010000009.1, read as the reverse complement.
GCACCGCTTCGGGAGCTTCGATGATGACGCCTTCAAGGCCTTCGACGAAAATCTCGACCGGCTTGTTGGCCAGATGCGGACGGTTGGCCTCGGCCAGCTGACGCACCAGCTTGGCGATATCGCAGCTGCCCATGCCGCGCTCGTTGCGTGACAGCATCAGCAGGGCGGTGGTCAGGTCGGTGCACTGCAGCGCGGCGCGGTCGATGCGCAGCAGGCGCTGGCGCATCTTCTCGGTGATGTCGGGATTGGCCAGCAGCAGTTCGGTGGCGCCGCGGATGACCGCCAGCGGCGTGCGCAGCTCATGACTGACATCGGCATTGAATTCGCGGTCCCGGCGGACGATCTGGGTCATCCGGCTGGAATAATCATCCAGTGCCGAAGCCAGCTGTCCGACCTCGTCATCCGGAAACAGCGGAGCGAGCTGCTGATTGCTTTCCTTGCCGACCATCATGCGCAGCCGCCGTGCCAGCTCCAACACCGGGCTGATCACACGGGACGACGACCAGATTCCGATCAACCAGGCCAGCAGCGAAAAAACCGCAATGGCGCCGATGACCAGAAGCACGAGGCGCTGCTCGCTCAGACTGGCGCTGGTGACGTCATAGCGGACATAACTGACCAGATCGGCGTCGCGCCGGATGGCGTATTTGTAGCGGTGCAACTGGCCGTTGCCATCGACTTCCTCGATGTCGTACACGCCGGTTTTCAGGTTCTGCAGCGCCAGCGGCATTTTGTAGGCATTCCGCGTGCTCCAGATTTTGGCCGAAAGCATCGAAAAGGTCGCGGTACCCTGCGGGTTGGTGCGTACCTGCGCGACGAAGTTGTCGACTTCGCGCTGCAGGGTGCTTTCAATGAGCTGTCCTTCCAGCTTCGCCCGAAGATACAGGGACGACAGGGCGAACAGCGCGGTCAGCCCGAAGCCCAACAGGAAAAAAGAAAAGATGATCCGGGTTCGGAGTCTACGCCGGTACTGCATCGGGATCGACGATTCGATAGCCTATGCCGTGACGCGTCTGGATCAATGCCGTCGGAAACGGCTTGTCGATGGCCGCGCGCAGGCCGTGGATGTGCACACGCAGGCTGTCGGAATCGGGCAGTTCCTCGCCCCAGACCCGGGTTTCCAACTCATTGCGGGTCACTACCGAGGGCGAGGCCTCCATCAAGGCCTGCAGGATCTTCAAAGCGGTCGGATTGAGCTGGATCGACTCGCCGCCGCGGCGGACTTCGAGGGTATCGAGATTGAATTCGAGATCGGCGATGGCGAGCGTACGGGAAAGGTTGGTCTTGGTGCGGCGAGCCAGAACCTGCAGACGCGCCTCCACTTCCTGCAGGGCGAACGGCTTGACCAGGTAATCATCGGCACCCGACTCGAAACCGGCCAATTTGCTTTCCAGCGAATCACGGGCGGTCAGCATCAATACCGGCGTCTGCTTGCGGCCTTCCATGCGCAGCTTGCGGCACACTTCGATGCCGTCGATGCCCGGCAGATTGAGGTCGAGCACGATGGCGTCGAAATCATTCACAACGGCCAGATGCAGGCCGGTGACGCCATCGGCGGCGTAATCGACCGTGTGACCGCGGTCTTCCAGATAATCGCCGAGATTGGCGGCGATATCGCGGTTGTCTTCAATGACCAATAGGCGCATCAGCAGCGGCTCACTGTGAACCGTAGGGATTGGAGGGCGTTTTTTGCATTTCCAGATTCCGCTGCGTGCGGTCGTAGTTGCGCTTCTTGGCCGCCATCGTCAGGCAGGTTCTTTTTTTCATGTTCGAACCGAGCGTCTGCTCGTAGTTGCAGACCAGCTTGCTGTCGGCGAAGGCCTGTTTCAGAATGCCGTTAATCCGGTTTTGGGCCGCCAAGCCCTGGTCCGCCGTCAAAGGCGAAGCTTCAAGCAGATCGAACTGGGCATCAAGAATCGCACGGCTCTCCTTGGTCAGCTCGACATACTCGACCTGAGTCAGCTTGGCTTCGACCTGCTGGCGCTGCTGCGGAATGTTACCGGCGGCTACCGAGACCTGGACGGCTTCGCGATCGAGATCCTTGCTGGCATAGGCCAACGACGAAACCAGAACCGCGGAAAGAAGGAAAAGACGTTTCATAAACTTATACCCTAGTGAATTTATGCCATTTATTCTATTGAGAATAACATTATTTAACGGGCCGACATCAAAAAACCCGGCAAGCGGTTGCCCGCTTGCCGGGTCAGGACGGTGAAGCTCCGATTACCATAACCGGTTGGTTGCTGACGAGGCGCGCAAACCGAAGAGATGGTCGGACAAGGCTAGACCCCATTAGGTTAATTTTTTGTTAATTCTACCTGATGTTTTGGTTATTCACGGTGACGTTTTGACCGTTCGTCCGGGAAATCAGCAAATCGAGCATTTCCCCAGCAATATCGCACCCTGTAGCCGCCTCCAAGGCCTCGAAACCGGGCGCGGCGTTGACCTCCAGTAGCAGGGGGCCGGCAGCGGTCCGGAGCAGGTCCACCCCCGCAACCGCAAGCCCGAGGCAGGTCGTGGCAGCAAGCACCAACGCAGTTTCATCCTCATGCAATATCAGTACTTCGGCGCGCGCACCCAGATGCATGTTCGCCCGGAACTCACCGGGCGGCGCAATCCGTTGCATCGCTGCGACGACCCGACCGTTGCAAACGAAGGCACGCACATCCCTACCTGCCGCCTCGGCGATGAAAGCCTGCAAGGTATAGGCCTCGCCCTGCAATTCCAGTGCCGTCATCAGGGCCATCGCCGAAGCCAGATCATCGACGCGATGCACGCCCCAGCCACCGGCGCTGGCATCCTGCTTGATCAGCATCGGAAATCCAAAGGGCAGGCGCATCAAGGCCTTTGCGTCCAAAGGCGCCTGCGGCGAAATGCTTTCCGGAAACGGCAGGCCCCGTTGCCGATACACTGCCATGGCGGCGGGTTTGTTTCGGGCCAAAGACATCGATTCCGCCGAATTCAGGCAGACCACGCCAAGCGCCTGCATCCGCGCCAGCAAGTGTCCGCCCTGCCGTTGCCAGACGGGTCCGAATCGCGGCAGAACCGCATCGAACGCTTCAAGGAAATCCGCTTCATGCGAGGCCAAGGGATCGATCACTGTCACCGAGGCGCCGCGCTCCCGCGCCGCCGCATGCAGGCGGCGATTGGCATAGAGTTCCGGGTTCCGCGATATCACCGCAATGTTCATATGCCGGTTTCCCGATGTCCGGTCAGGCGTTAAACTGTATGCATGGAATTGTATCTGAATGGTGAGCTGCGTCAGCTCGACTCCGGCATCGACATCCAGCAGCTGATCGAGCAACTCGGGCTGTCGGGCCGCCGCTTTGCCGTGGAAGTGAACCGTCAGATCATCCCGAAGAGCCGGCACGCCGGTCATTCCCTGCAGAACGGCGACCGCGTCGAAATCATCCAAGCCATGGGCGGCGGTTGAGGGCTGACGGCCGGCATCGATTCAGGCGATAATAGACGCATGAGCACGCCGACAATCCATGACCCGTTGATCATCGCCGGGAAAACCTACCGCTCCCGCCTGTTGACCGGAACCGGTAAATTCACCGACTTTCAACAGACCCGCGACGCTACCGATGCCGCCGGGACGGAAATCGTCACTGTCGCCCTGCGCCGGACCAATCTGGGTCAGAACAAGGGTGAGCCGAACCTGCTGGACTTCCTGCCGCCGGACCGTTTCACGCTGCTGCCCAACACTGCAGGTTGCTATAACGCCGAAGACGCTGTGCGCACCTGCCATCTGGCCCGTGAACTGCTCGATGGCCACACGCTGGTGAAACTCGAGGTGCTCGGCGACCCGAAAACGCTGTTTCCGCATGTGACCCAAACTCTGCTCGCCGCCGAACGCCTGGTGGCCGACGGATTCGATGTCATGGTGTATACCTCGGATGATCCGATCATCGCCAAAGAGCTGGAGCAGATCGGCTGCGTGGCCATCATGCCGCTGGCGGCACCGATCGGATCCGGGCTGGGCATCCAGAACAAATGGAGCCTGCTTGAAATCATCGAAAACGCCAAGGTTCCGGTGCTGGTCGATGCCGGTGTCGGCACCGCGTCGGATGCCGCCATCGCCATGGAACTCGGCTGCGACGGCGTACTGATGAACACCGCCATCGCCGCCGCCAAAGATCCGATCCTGATGGCCTCGGCGATGCGCAAAGCCGTACAGGCCGGCCGTGAAGCCTTTCTGGCCGGACGCATGCCGAAACGCCGCTATGCCAACGCCTCCTCGCCTTTGGACGGCCTGTTCTTCTGATGTCGGATTCCGGACTCCAGCTTCCGCAAAAATCAGTCCGCAGCATCCGCAGCTTCGTGCTGCGCCAGGGCCGGGCCACCGAATCCCAGAAACGCGCCTTCGATCGGCATTGGCCGGCCATCGGCCTGGATTACGCGGGTCATCCGGTGGATTTCAGCACCGTATTTCCGAGGCCGGCAGAGCTCGTTGTTGAAATCGGATTCGGCAACGGCGAGCAGCTGGTATTCGGTGCCCAGAACGAGCCGCATCGCAACTTCATCGGCATCGAAGTGCACTCGCCCGGCGTCGGGCGCGCGCTCAATGCCGTGACCGAAGCCGGTCTCGACAACGTCCGCATCTACCGTCACGATGCCGTGGAAGTACTGCGCGATGACATCGCGGACGCAAGTCTTTCGGAAGTGCGCATTTACTTTCCGGACCCATGGCACAAGAAGCGCCATCACAAACGCCGCCTGATCCAACCGGAGTTCGTGGCTTTGCTGTGCCGGAAGCTCAAATCCGGCGGCGTTCTGCATCTGGCCAGTGACTGGCGGGAATATGTTGAGCACATGTGGGAAGTCTGTGACAATGAACCGGAGTTGCTGGCAAGCGCCGGACCCTGCCACACCGTTGAACGTCCGTCCTGGCGCCGGCAGACGCACTTCGAGAGTCGCGGCCTGAAGCTCGGCCATGGCGTCTGGGACCTGCTTTACACCCGTCGATAGGAGTCGTATCACGCATGCATAGCGGTCTGGTCCTGACACAAGACATGCTGATCGTACTGGGTCTGACCGGCTTCATCATCGCCATGCTGATGTTCGAACGCATCCGCGCCGATGCGGTCTCCCTGCTTGTGCTGGTCGTGCTCGGCTTCACCGGCATCGTTTCCGAAACCGAACTGTTCAAGGGTTTCGCCGGCAACGCCGTCATCAGCGTCATGGCCTCGATGATTCTCAGCACCGCGCTTGACCGGACCGGCGCGCTCAATCGCCTGGCCGGCTGGTTGCTGCGTCGATCCAATGGCAACGAACAGCGCTTGGTCCTGATCACCTCGGCCGCGGCCGGCGGCATGTCCGGATTCATGCAGAATCCTGCAGTCACCTCGCTGTTCCTGCCCGTCGCCGCCCGCCTGTCGAGCCGGACCGGTCTGGGCCTGGGCCAGTTGTTGCTGCCGATCGCCGCCTGCATCATTCTCGGTGCGCAGCTGACCATGATCGGCAACTCGCCGCTGATGCTGCTCAATGACCTGCTGCGCTCGGCGAACCAGAATCTGCCCTCAGGCGTTGCGACGCTGGAAGACCTGCCGATGTTCCAGCCCCTGCCCGTCGGCCTGGTGCTGCTTGTTCTCGGCCTGCTGTACTTCCGTTTCCGCAAGCAACTCGGCCTGCTTCCGGAAACCGGCAGCAACGTCAATCCCAATACGCCGGAACATTACTTCGCGAAGGCCTATGGCATCGAGGGCGATGTGCATGAACTGGTGCTCACTGCCGAAAGCCCTCTGGTCGGCATGAGCATCGGCGATGCCGAGGCGGAAATCGGAGCGCCGCTCTACCTTGCGCTGCACAGCGGCACCGAATCGCGGATGGCGCCGCCGGCCGACGAGCGCCTCAGCGTCGGCAGCGTGATCGGGGTGATGGGGACGCCGGAAATGGTCAGTGCCTACGCAAACAACAAAAAGCTGAAATTCTCACAGCGTCTGCGCGTGCTGGGTGACCTGTTCAACCCGTCGCAGTCCGGCATTTCCGAAGCGGTGATTCCCAGCAATTCGCCGTTCATCGGCAAGGCGCAGGCCGAACTGCGCCTGCGCAAACGCTACGGCATCAGCCTGCTGGCCATCAACCGGGATAAAAAAGTCCTGCGCCGCAACATCCGCAATCTGCCGATCCGTGCCGGCGACATCCTGGTGTTCCACTCCAACTGGAACGATCTGGCGCAGGCCAATGCCAACAAGGAATTCGTAGTCATCACCGACTACCCGAAGCAGGAACAGCGGCCGCACAAACTGCGCGTCGCCCTTGGCATTTTCACCGGCAGTATGCTGTTGGCTTTGAGCACCCTGGTCCCGCTGCCGATCGCCCTGATGGCGGGTGCCGTGTTGATGGTCGTTACCGGCGTCCTCGACATGGAGGAAGCCTACGCCTCGATCAGCTGGAAAACCGTATTCACCATGGCCTGCCTGATTCCCCTGGGCATCGCCATGGACTCCACCGGCGCCGCCAACTGGCTGGCCCAGCACACCATTGAGCGCCTGGGCGCCGGCGTGCCGGATTGGCTGATCCAGACGGCTCTGGCGGTCTTCACCACCTGTCTGGCGCTGGTCATCGGCAATGTCGGTGCGACCGTGGTCATGGTGCCGATGGCCATCAACATCGCGCTGGCCGCCGATGGCAATCCGATGGCTTATGCCTTTCTGGCAGCACTGTGCGCCTCCAACAACTTCATCAGCCATTCCAATCCGGTGATTTCGATGATCGCCGGCCCGGCCGGTTACACCTCGCGAGAACTCTGGCGCAACGGATTACCGCTTACCCTGTTGTTCCTGACGGTGTCGGTCCTCGGCGTCAATCTGCTGTTCTAAGCCAGCGGTTCCGGCCATTCAATGCGCAACACGCCGTCCTGCCACTGGCAGCCGTACGCCGTCAGCGATTCTCCGCGGCATGGCCCTTGCAGACACTCGCCATCGGCCATGCCGAACACCGCACCGTGTGCGGCGCACACCAATGTCCCATCCTTGGTCAGAAAGCGGTCCGGCGCGTAATCCAGCCGCCGGCCCTGGTGCGGGCAACGATTGTTATAAACCTGAACCGTGCCTCCGCAGCGAATCACGATCAAGGACACCGGCTGGCCGTGAATCAAGGGGTTAATTGTGACCGGCGTCTCATTTTCCAGAACCGGAATGGCTATTAACGAACAATTTACACTTTCCAATCCATGCCTCGGCATACTGGCGATTCCCTGAGCTTTATAGCATATCCATGCGCAATATTTTCCACCGTATTCTGCTCGCCCGCCCCAACAAACCCCGTAATCCGGTTTTGAAGGCCGTATTCTCCGTGCTCGGTCTGTTCTTCCTGTTCGGTGTGTGCGTATTCGCCATTTTCGTGGGCGTGTTCATGCTGATCGCCAGCTTCCTGTTGAAACGTCTGGGAAAGAAAACCGCCGCCGCGCCTTCCGCTGCCGATGTGCTTGATGGCGAATACACCGTGGTCGAAAAGTCACCGATCAGTCTGACCCGCTAATCTGTAAAAAACCGCCCAATACCGTTAGACTGGACTTTTTCCGGAAGCCCATATGACGGACTACGCATTCCCGCCGCCGAATCAGGCAAGCATCGGCATCGCCGGCAGCACGCAACGCTTTCCGGTTCACCGCATCTATTGTGTGGGAAGAAACTTCGCCGAGCACGCGCTTGAAATGGGCGCGGAGCCTTCCAAAGGCAGTCCCGTGTTTTTCATGAAACCGGCCGATGCCGTCATCCAGCACGAGGCCATACCCTACCCCGGCTGTACTGAAGACCTCCATCATGAAGTTGAGCTGGTGGTGGCGCTCGGCCCCGCACTGCCCGCGCAGTGGAACGCCGGCAACGCCCTTCAGACGGTATTCGGTTATGCGGTCGGCCTGGATCTGACCCGCCGCGACCTGCAGGCCACCGCCAAGGAAAAACGCTTGCCATGGGATACCGCCAAAGGTTTCGATGCCTCGGCCCCCATCAGCGACATCGTGCCGGTCCAGCAGGCGCACATCGACGCGGACACTTTGCTCAGCCTGCATGTCAACGGCTCGCAGCGGCAACAGGCCTGTCTGGGCGACATGATCTTTTCAATCACCGAGATCCTGCTGGCGCTGTCCGAACTGTATGTCCTGCAACCCGGCGATCTTGTTTTCATGGGCACCCCGTCCGGTGTTGCGGCATTGAACAAGGGCGACCGCTTCCATGCCACATTGCAGGGCGTAGCGGAACTACGCGGCACTATCATCTAAACGACCACTGGAGAAACACATCATGAGCATACTTTCGGAATTCAAGGAATTCGCCCTGCGCGGCAATGTCATCGATCTTGCCGTTGGCGTAGTCATCGGCGGGGCTTTCGGAAAAATCGTCACTTCGATGGTCAATGACCTCATCATGCCTTCGGTTTCGTATCTCATCGGCAGCGCCGATTTCAAGAGCCTTTCGGTCGTTCTGCGGCCCGCGGCCCTCGGCGCGGATGGCATGGAAACCATACCGGCCGTTCTGCTGAATTACGGCGCCTTCATCCAGACCATCGTCGACTTCACCATCATCGCACTGGTGATCTTCCTGGCGATCAAGGCCATCAACCGCGTACGCAGACAGGAACAGCCGGAAGCACCGGCACCGGCCGAACCCAGCGATGAAGTCAAGCTGCTGACTGAAATTCGCAACCTGCTGTCCGATAAGTAAAATTGGGAAAAGTTACGCAATCAATTGCTTGGTCTGCTTCACAAGCATATCGGTTACTGCAATCAAAGCCTCCTGCGGACTGTCGCCGGAGGCTAGTCGATCTGAATATAGACGCGTCTGTTGCATTGCAGAACCTCCGTCCCGCACGATATCCCGAGCGTGCTTGAATGCTGCGAGACAATCCAACGCGTCCGCAGATGTAGACACCAAGAGCTCCAAGGCATCAAGTGACTCGCTGACGGTCATCACCCTTCGGCTCTCTTGGTCAATAAATGTCGCATTAGTGCCATAGCGCTTTGCGCGCCAACGGTTCTCCTCGTTGACAAGTCGTGTCATCTCATTACGTTTTAATCCATCTTTGTCGTTTTCGGCATAATGCCGGACTAATGCACGGAATAACCCTGCAATACAGAGCACAGTGTCGACTTCAGGACAGGCATCGGCGATGCGAAGCTCCAAAGTAGGATATCTACCCGATGGACGGATAGCCCACCATATAGAGCTCTCGGTCTTTAATGCGCCTGTTTGCATAAAGAAATCGATGAATGCTTTGTAACTTCTTTCGTTCGGGAAATAGTCGGGAATTCCTGTTCGAGGCCATTCGTCGTATGCTGCCTGACGGTAGCTCATTAAGCCCGATGATTGGCGCGCCCAGAATGGAGAAGATGCACTAATGGCAAGCAGTAAGGGAAGCCAGCACATCAATCGGTTCATCACATCTATTCGGTCGATGCCATTTGGCAAACCGACATGTACGTGTAGACCACATAATAAATTGCGTTGGGCTACTATCTGGAAATCATCCATCAAATCTTGATATCTTGGCTTTCTGGTTGCACGCTGCTTTCGCCACGAAGCCATAGGATGCGTTCCAGCAGCTAGAATCTCCATTCCATGATTTTCAGCAAGGCCAGAAAGAGCAAGCCGCGAGCGATGCAAGTAAGCGCGCCCATCGGCCTGGCTAGCCAATATCGGAGAAACCAACTCAATTTGGCTCTGCAGGAGCTCATGCGAGACTCCGCCGCCAAAGACGTTACGACAATCACGGAAGAATTGAGCTGGCGCTTTGCTAATTATGCGTCGACTGCCGCAATCAGTAAGGAAAAACTCTTCTTCTATACCGTATTGGTAGGGAAATGCCATCACTATCCATTTGCCAATATTCGAATTCTCAGATTACACACCTACACATGAACTTAATGCTAAATTGCGGTTAACATAGTGTAATGTCATTATCCAAAAATTAATCTGCGGAGTTCAAATGGAAGTATCACGTCAGTTCACGCTTTTACTGTTTACCGCTGCCTGTATGCCGCTTCTTGCTAATGAGTCCGGACTTGATGCCAAGGCCGTCCGAACCGCCGAAGGTCTGCGGGATACCGCCATGGGCGGGTCCAAGGGATACGCCATCGTCGAGTCGCTGACCACCGAGGTCGGTCCGCGCATGGGCGGCAGCGAAGCTTACGACCGCGCCACCGCATGGGCACAGGCGAAATTCAAATCCCTCGGATACGACAAGGTCTGGCTGCAACCGGTCACCTTTCCGGTGTGGCAGCGTCGCTCGGAATCGGCACGCGTCATCAGCCCGTTTCCACAGCCTTTGGTCTTGACCGCGCTCGGCGGCAGCGAAAGCACTCCGGGAGATTTGCGCGCGGAAGTGGTCGAGTTTGCCGACCTGGAAGCATTGAAGGCAATACCGGATGGCTCGTTGGCGGGCAAAATCGCATTCATCAACCTCAAAATGCTGCGAGCCAAAGACGGCAGCGGATACGGTCCGGTCAGCAATGTACGACGCACCGGTGCTTCCGAGGCGGCACGCAAGGGCGCCTCGGCGCTGCTGATCCGTTCGGTCGGCACCGATTCCGACCGGCTGCCGCACACCGGCATGATGAAGTACGAGGATGACATCGCGAAGATTCCGGCCGCGGCCCTGTCGGTTCCGGATGCCGATCTTCTGGCGAACATGCTCCGCCGCGGCAAACCGGTGACGGTGGAAATGAACATCCAGGCCGGATTCACAGGAAGCAAAACCGAGTACAACGTCATCGGTGAAATCACCGGGCGCAGCAAGCCCGAGGAAGTGGTCATCATCGGCGGCCATCTGGACTCCTGGGACCTGGGTACGGGCGCCATCGACGACGGGGCCGGCGTCGCCATCACCATGGCCGCAGGCGCCCTCATCGGCGACCTGAAGCAGGCACCGAAACGCAGCATCCGCGTCATCGCATTTGCCAATGAGGAGCAAGGCCTGCTCGGCGGCAAGGCATATGCCGAAGCGATGAAAGGGCAGATGGATAAACACCAGCTCGGCGCCGAAAGCGATTTCGGTGCAGGCCGCATTTACGCCTTTTACGCCGGCGTGTCGGCCGAATCGCGTCCGGTCATCGAGCAGATCGGCAAGGTACTGGCACCGCTTGGCATCGCCCTGCAGGCCAGCGGCGGCAGTGCCGGGCCCGATCTGGGGCCGAGCGTTCCCTACGGACTGCCCTGGGCGGAACTGCAGCAGGACGGCACGGACTATTTCGACTACCACCACACCGCCAACGATACCCTCGACAAGATCAATGCCAAGGATCTCGACCAGCAGGTCGCTGCATACGCCGTTCTGGCGTATCTGGCCGCGGAAACCGACAAGGACATCCGGCCAGAGCCGCCGAAAGCGGAAAAATAGGTCAGCTACCGCCGTTCTGACGCCGCCATTCCGCCAGCAGCACTGCGGTGGCGGCCGAAACGTTGAGGCTTTCGACCTGGCCGGTGCCCGGCACTTCCACGCGCAGGCCACTTGCGGCGAGCAGACCGGAATCCACGCCGGTCTGTTCGGCGCCCATCACCATCACGCAGCGCTCGGGCAACTCGGATCGGAACACATCGCTGCCGCCACGGACCACGGTGCTGACCAGGCTGAAACCGGCGGACGTCAGCTGCGCGACCGCATTGTCGGTCCGCCCCAGGCGTACCAAAGGCACATGCTCGGCCGCACCCTCGGCCACACGTGCGGCGGCGCCGGAGTGACTGAGACTGGAGTCTTTCGGCAACAGAATGGCCGCGACGCCGAAATGGGCGGCCGAACGCATGATGGCGCCCAGGTTATGCGGATTGCCGACACCGTCAAGCCAAAGCAGCAGACAACGGCCGGCCGGCGCACCCATCAGCCAACCGGAAAGATTCAACTCCGGCTGCGGCAGCATCGCCAGACAGATTCCTTCATGGTGTGCGCTGGCGGTGAGTTTTTCGAGATCTTCGTTTTCCACCACGTTGTAACCGATGCGGTTCCGGACACAGAACGCCAGGAGTTCCTGCAGCTTGGGAATGCGCGATTCCAGCAGCCAGAGCTTGCGGATGGCTTCCGGGCGCTTCTTGAAGGCCGCAAGACAGGCATTCAAACCGTAGATGCGGAACTCCTTCGGCTTGGCCGGCCGCGATTCCTCCTCCCGGCCTTCGCTATGGCCGCGTGACGGACGCGGTTCGGCGCGCTCGACTCCACGCGGCGGGCGCGGACCTTGACGGTCATCGCGGCGCGGCGGACGCGGGCCACGCGCGTCCTCACGGCTCTGGCCAGGGCCACGGTAAAGCGGGTGCCTGTCTTTCGGGTCCGTCATGTATTATCCCCATTCATTGATGATCGCGATGCCTCAATGCATCGTACCTTCCGCATCCGGCGTCGTGGCTTCCTGCCTGCTTAAGTCACGGGCACGCTGTTCGGGTGACTGCGTGTAGGGCGCAAGCCAACGGTACATGACCGGCACGATGAACAGGGTCAGTGCCGTCGCGCACAGCACGCCGAACACCACCACGATGCCGATGGCCTGACGCGATCCGGATCCCGGACCGCTACCGAGCATCAGGGGCAGAGCGCCCGCCGCCGTGGCGATCGAGGTCATCAGAATCGGGCGTAGACGCACCGAAGCCGCCTCGATGATGGCTTCATCGACACCCAGGCCGGCATCACGGCGCTGGTTGGCGAACTCGACGATCAGGATGCCGTTCTTGGCCGCAAGGCCGATGAGCATGATGATGCCGACCTGACTGAACAGGTTGAGACTGCCCCCCATCAGCCACAGTCCGAGCAATGCTCCGAACACCGCCATCGGTACCGTCAGCAGAATGACCAAGGGATGGATCAGACTTTCAAACTGTGCCGCCAATACCAGATAAACGACGAGCAAAGCCAACGCGAATGTGAACAGTATCGCCTGACCCGACTTGAGATATTCACGGGACTGTCCTTTGAAATCGATCTGGACGGTACTCGGAAGCTCTTCTTTTGCGGTTTTCTGCAGCCAATCAAGGGCTTCACCCAGATTCGCATCCGGCTTCAGACCTGCCGACACCGTGATGGCGCGAAGACGGTTGAAGCGGTTGAAACTGCCGGGTTCGGCAAGTTCACGCACATCGATGACCGAAGCCAGAGGCACCAACTGCCCACTGCCGGTACGTACATGCATGGACAGCAGATCCGACGGCGAACGCCGCTGTTCGGCATCGGCCTGAACGATCACATCGTATTCTTCACCGCCTTCCACATAGGTGCCGACGCGGCGCGAACCGAGCATGCTTTCCAGGGTGCTGCCGATGGCCTGATTGGAAACACCCAGTGCAGCCGCCCGTTCACGATCGATGTCCAGCCGCAGCTGGGGGCGCGTTTCCTTGTAATCCGAGTCCGGCCCAGTCAGATCCGGATTTTCTTCCATGCGCTTGAGCAGACGGTCACGCCATTGCACCAACTCGTTGTAGTCCGAACCCTGCAGAACCAGCTGGACCGGCTGTCCGCCGCCGCGGACCAATCCGGTCGGCTGCTGCGGCCGCGCCTGGACGCCCGGAATTTTCGAGAGCAGCTTGCGTGATTCTTCGACAATGGCCGAGGTGTCCACATCCCGGTCCTTCCAGGGCTTCAGCAAAACCGTGGCACGGCCGGTGTGCATTTCCTCGCTGGCGCCGAACCCGCCGGGAACGACCGCATTGATCCGGTCGATGGCTTCGGATTTCGCCCGCAAAGCCATCAGTTCGGCCTGCACCTGTTCCATCTGCTTCACCGTGTAATCGAAGCCCGCACCTTCGGGGCCGTTGACGGCAACGAAGAATACGCCGCGGTCTTCAGCGGGAGCCAGTTCCTTGGGTACCAGCAGGTAAAGCACCGCACTGGCGCCGAGAATGGCGAGCATGGCGAGACCGATGGCGTTGCGTTTTGCCAAAAGCGATTGCAGCATTTGCGAATATGCCCGACTGACGCGCTCGAGAAATCCGTTGATACGCGCCTCGAAGCCGGTCGCGCCGGCTTTGTGAGGCTTCAGAATCAATGAACACATCATCGGCGTCAGGGTCAACGCGACCACGGCAGAAATGGCGATGGCACTGGCCATGGTAACCGCCAGTTCGCGGAACAAACGGCCGTTGTTTCCTTCGATGAAGGCCATCGGCAGGAATACCGCCACCAGCACGGCCGTCGTGGCGATCACGGCGAACGCGACCTGGCGGGTTCCCCGGAACGCCCCCAGCATCGGCGGTTCACCGGCATCGATGCGGCGCTGGGCGTTTTCAAGCACCACAATGGCGTCATCGACCACCAGTCCGATACACAGCACCAAGGCCAGCAAGGTCAGCAGGTTGATGGAATAACCGAACAGCCACAGGGCGATGAAGGCCGCCATCAGGCACACGGGCACCGTCACCGCCGGAATCAGCGAGGCACGCACGCTTCCAAGGAACAGCCAGATCACCAACAGCACCAATGCGATGGCTTCGAACAGGGTGCTGTAGACTTTTTTGACCGCGGCGTCGATGAACACCGTGGTATCGAAATTGATGCCCATGGTCATGCCCGGCGGAAGCCCCGGATTGATCCGGTCGATTTCGGCACGGACATCCCGTGAAACCTGCAGGGCGTTGGCCGTGGAGGTTTTGATGATGCCGAGCGCCAATTGCGGCTCGGCATTGCCGCGGAACCAGGCGCGGCGGTCGGCGGACTCGCGGGCAATCCGCGCGACATCGGACAGAACGATGCTCTGCCCGTCGGGCATGGTCTTCAGTACCAGTTTTTCGAAAGCCGCCGGCGAATCGAAACTGCGGTTGACCCGAAGCAGGAAATCACGGTCCTGCGACTCCAGACGGCCGGCCGGCAATTCGAGATTTTCACGGCGCAATGCGCTTTCGACATCGGCCACGGTAAGGCCGCGGGCCGCCAAAGCGTCATCGTTCAGCCAGATCCGCATTGCATAACGCTGACCGCCGGAAAGGCGTACCTGGGCGACGCCGGGAATGCTGGAAAAGCGGTCCGCCAGATAGCGGTCGGCGTAGTCCGTCAATGCCAAAGCGTCCGCGCCCTTCTGTACCACACGGATCCAGATGATGACATCGGCATCGGCTTCCACTTTGGCGATTTCAGGAGCGTTCGCTTCCTCGGGAAGACGGTCTGCGACGCGGCTCACGGCATCGCGCACATCATTGGCGGCGGATTCGATATCACGCTCGAGGGTGAATTCGAGATTGACCGAGGCACGGCCGTTGCGGGACGAGCTGGTGACCAGATCGACGCCTTCGATGCCGGCCACGGCATCTTCGAGCACCTGGGTGACCCGCGTCTCGACCACGCCGGCGGCAGCTCCGGGATAAGCGACGTCGATGGAAACCACCGGCGGATCGATATTCGGCAGCTCGCGCAGGGGCAGACGGGTGAATGCGATGAGTCCGACGGTCACCAGCATCAGGCTGATGACAGCGGCGAATACCGGACGCTTGATCGATATGTCGGAAAGGATCATGGTGCGGCCGGAACCACTTTCAGCTTCTGGCCATCGCGTACTTTCGATGTGCCGTCAAGCACCACTTTTTCACCGGATTTCAGGCCTTCAAGTACTACGGCCTTGCCGTCATGACGGCTGCCGATACGGACATCACGGCTGGCGGCAGCGCCATCGGCACCGGCTACGAAAACGAAGGTGCGGTTGCCGACCTGCTGCACGGCGAGTTCGGGAATCACCAATGCCTGCACGGCATCCTGCTGCAGGGAAACCCGCATGAGCATGCCGGGACGGACCTGTCCGCCGGCATTTTCGATGGCTGCCCGCACCATGATGGCACGCGTGGCGATATCCACACGGGAATCGATGCCGACGACACGGGCTGTAAGCGTTTGGCCCGGCGTGGCATCGGCCTGCAACTCCAGGGCCATGCCTGTTTTCAGCTGCGACAGGTAAGCCTCCGGAACCGGAAAATCAACCCACAGATGATCGAGGTCATCCAGATTGACCATGATGGCACCGGCCGATACATATTGACCTTGACTGACCTGACGCAGGCCGAGAACGCCGGCAAACGGCGCACGGATGATGCGGTCGTTGAGGCGTTCCTGCGCGGCCTGAACGCGCGCACGGGCCGCGTTGCGCGAAGCAATCACGGTATCGAGCTGGCCTTTGGCGACCAATTGCCGGCTCTGCAGGTTCTGCAGGCGCGCGACTTGCGCGTTCAGATCATTCAAATTGGCCTGGGCCTCGGCCAGCTCGGCTTTGACCGTACCGGCATCCAGCTCGACCAGAATCTGTCCTTTGGATACCCGCTGGCCGCTTTCGAAACGCACGGCCGCGATGCGCTCGGATTGCTTGGCGGCGATGACCACGGATTCACGGGCCTTGGCCGTGCCGATGGCCTGGATACGGTCACTCCAGGATTCCGGAGCGACTGTGACTACGGTCACCGTCGCCGGCGGGCCGGAATCTCTGCCGGGGCCTTTTTCATCACTGCTGCAGGCCGTCGCCAGCAGAACCAACGCCATCAGTGAAACGCGCATGGGGAATTCCTTCGAGATCATGCCTGTGATTATAAACGGGTTGGCCGCCGGCACCGTTAATGGCGCGTAAAGAAAAACGCCGGCAAGCCGGCGTTTTTCAAAGGATTCGTGCGCGGTGTCTTATTTCCACTCACCCATGGCGGCAAGGCCGTTGTCGCGGGCACGGGCGTAGACGGTTTCCTGGGCCTTGGCGACATTGTTGACGATGTCCTGGCCCCAAATCTTCAGGGCGGCCGATTGCATGGCGCGGCCGTAGCTGAAGCTCAGCGGCCACGGCAGGTTCTCCAGCTTGTTCATTTCGTTCAGATGCGCGGTGGCATCGTCATCGGATTGACCGCCGGAAAGGAACACGATTCCCGGCAAAGCCGCAGGAACCGCGGATTTCAGGCATTGCACGGTGTAATCGGCGACATCCTCGACCGAGGCCTGGTCCGGACAATCCTTACCCGGGATGACCATGCTCGCTTTCAGGATGGTGCCTTCCAGCATCACGTTGTGCTGGTAAAGGGCGTTGAACAGGGCGCGCAGGACTTTCTCGGTGACCACGAAGCAGTCGTCGATGTCGTGCTCGCCTTCCATGATCACTTCCGGCTCGACCATCGGCACGATGCCGGCTTCCTGGCAGAGGGCGGCATAGCGGGCCAGCGCATGGGCATTGGCCTCGATGCAGGTATCGGAGGGCATGCCGTCTTCGATGTTGATGTTGATGACCGCGCGCCATTTGGCGAACTTGGCGCCAAGACCGGCATATTCGTTCAGGCGTTCGCGCAGACCATCGAGGCCGTCAGTGACCACTTCGCCCGGGAAGCCGGCCAGAGCCACGGTGCCCTTGTCGACCTTGATACCCGGAAGGATGCCGTTATCCATCATGATTTTGGTGAACGGGACGCCGGCTTTGGTCTTCTGGCGCAGGGTTTCATCGTACAGAATGGCGCCGGAAATATGCTCGCCCAGACCCGGCGTGGTCAGCAGCATTTCGCGGTAGGCGCGGCGGTTTTCTTCGGTATTTTCCACACCCACGGTATCAAAGCGCTTCTTGATGGTGGCGTTGGACTCGTCAATGGCGATGATGCCTTTGCCTTGGGCAACCATGGCTTTGGCGATTTCGGGGAGTTGGTCGATGCTCATGAGGGCAATCCGGGCTGGTTGGGGTGGCGGTATTATACCCCATGGCCGCGGGCCGCCGGCGCTACAGGTCGCCCAGCCCCTCGGTCCTGCCGCCCTCGCCCACGGCCAGAAGGCGCAGGGTATTGGTGGCGCCGTGCTGCTCCATGTGGTCGCCGCTGGTGATCAGGACGCGGTCGCCCACCGCCAGATAGCCCTGGTCGAACAGCTGTTTGATGGCCTTGCGGGCGGCCACGCGCATGGACTGGCCTTCGGAGTCGAAGTTGATCGGCGAGACATCACGCATCAGCGCCATGCGCCGGCGGGCGTAGCCGAAACGCGACAGCCCGAACAGCGGCACATTGGCGCGGAAACGCGAGAGATAACGTGCGGTACCGCCGGATTCGGTCAGGGCGATGATGCCGCGCAGCTGGATGTGCTCCGCGATGAACATCGCCGACATGGCGATGGCCTGGTCGACGCGCTCGAGGTCGCGCGGCGCCGCTTCGAAGTCGGTGTCATGCTTGAACTGACGCTCGGCACCGAGGCAGATGCGGTTCATTGCCTCCACGGCCTTGACCGGATAGGCGCCGGAGGCGGTTTCCGCGGACAGCATGACGGCATCGGTACCGTCGATGACCGAGTTGGCCACATCCAGCACTTCGGCGCGGGTCGGAATCGGATTATCGACCATCGACTGCAGCATCTGGGTCGCGGTAATCACCACCTTGTTGCATTCCAGCGCGGTCTTGATGATCAGTTTCTGCAGGCCGGGCAGCTCGGCATCGCCGATCTCAACGCCCAGATCGCCGCGGGCGACCATCACCACATCGCTGGCCTGGGTGATTTCGACCAGACGTTCGATGGCTTCGGCCCGTTCGATTTTGGCCACGATGTGGGCGTAGGAGCCATGGCTGAGCGCGATGGAACGGGCCAGTTCGATGTCGGCCGCACTGCGGCAGAACGAAACCGCGAGGAAATCGACATCGAGTTTGGCGGCGATGGCGATGTGTTCTTTGTCCTGCTCGGACAGCGCATCCAGCGAAAGACCGCCGCCGAGGCGGTTCAGGCCTTTCCGGTTGGACAACGCGCCGCCGGCCAGCACTTCGGTGACGATGGTGTCACCATCGAGCGCCTTCACCATCAGCGCGATCAAGCCGTCATCCAGCAACAGGGTGTCGCCCGGAGCAACATCCTTGACCAGACCGAGATAGCTGACACCGACCTGCGTTTCGTCACCCGGCGGCGCATCGGCGCGGCAGACCAGACGGAATTCGCTGCCGTTGACCAGATGGACCTTGTCCTTGGCGAATTTCTCGATGCGGATTTTGGGGCCCTGCAGATCGGCCAGAATGCCGACCTCCCGCCCGAGACTGGCGGCGATTTCGCGCACGCGGGTCACCCGCTCGGCGTGCTGTTCGGCGGTGCCGTGCGAGAAATTCATGCGCACCACATTGACGCCGGCTTCGATGATCTGCGCCAGCACGCCGGGCTGATCGGTCGCAGGACCCAGCGTGGCCAGTATTTTGGTGCGGCGGAAGTTGATGCTCATATAATGAATTTATACTCTAGGATTGAACCATAGCCGGATCAGCCATGACCATGCACGCATCGATGCAGTGTATCAAAGACAAGCTTGCCACACTATCGGACTTTCCGGTACTTGAAAGCGACTGCATACGATTGCGCGGCATCCGGGAATCGGACCACGACGGCCTGTTCGCGCTGTTCTCCGACCCGCAGGTGATGCGCTACTGGAGCCGCGGACCGATGACGGACCGGCAGGAGGCCGTCGACTATGCGACGGGCATCCTTGACGGCTTCGCCAGACGCGACCTGCTGAACTGGATCGTGGCCGACACCGGCAACGACCGCATGATCGGCACCGCCACCCTTTACGAAATCAATGCGCAGCATGCGCGCGCAGGACTGGGTTATGCCTTGATGCCGGAGCACTGGGGCAAAGGACTGGCGAAGGAAGCCGCGACACTGGCCATCAGTTACGGATTTCTGGCACTCGGGCTGCACCGCATCGAGGCCGACACCGAACCCAACAATCTGCGCTCAAACAGGGTTCTGGAGCGGCTGGGCTTCCAGCGCGAAGGCCTGTTGCGCGAACGCTTCTTCCATCCGGATGGCATCCAGGACTCGCTGATTTTCGGCCTGTTGCGGTCGGAATGGATCGCTTACCTGCAAAGGCAGGGCTACCGGTTCGATGCGGATTAAGCGCCGCGCTCGGACAATGCAGTGACCGCGGGCAATTCCTTGCCTTCGCAGAATTCCAGGAATGCTCCGCCACCGGTGGAAATGTATCCGACATCGGCCTCGATGCCGAATTTGTCCACGGCCGCCAGCGTATCGCCGCCGCCAGCGATGGAAAAAGCCGCGGAACGGGCAATGGCCTGCGCCAACACCTCCGTGCCTTTGGCAAAGGCGTCGAACTCGAATACACCGACCGGCCCGTTCCAGATGACGGTACCTGCCTGCTCGATGAGGGATGCATAGCGTGCCGCCGTGTCCGGTCCGATGTCCAGAATCAGGTCGTCCGCCGCCACATCGGCAACCGCTTTCACCGTGGCCTCGGCATCGGCCGCGAACGCTTTGGCCACGACCACATCGGACGGTATCGGGATATCGGCGCCTCGCGCTTTGGCATCGGCGAGAATGGCTTTGGCCGTGTCCAGCAGATCCGGCTCGTACAGGGATTTGCCGACCGGCAATCCGACCGCTGCCATGAAGGTATTGGCGATGCCGCCGCCGACGATGAGCTGATCGACCTTGCCGACCAGGTTGGCCAGAAGTTCCAGCTTGGTGGAAACCTTGGATCCGGCGACGATGGCCAGTAAAGGCCGCTGCGGCGCTTCCAGGGCCTTGGCCAATGCATCCAGTTCCGCCATCAACAAGGGGCCGCCGCAGGCGGTTTTGGCGGCACGGATGGCGCCATGCGTGCTGGCCTGTGCGCGGTGCGCGGTGCCGAAGGCATCCATGACATACACATCGCATAGATCGGCCATTTTCCGCGACAACAGCGGATCATCGACGCCCTCGCCGATGTTCATCCGGCAGTTTTCCAGAAGAACCAGTTCTCCCGGCTGTACAGTCACGCCATCCAACCAGTCGCGCTGCAGCGGTACCGGCATGCCGAGCAATTCGGACAGACGCGCGGCAACCGGCGCGAGGGAGTCGGCTTCCGACCAGACGCCCTCCTTCGGGCGGCCCAGATGCGAGGTGACCATCACCGCCGCGCCCTTCTCCAAGGCCAGCCGCAGCGTCGGCAATGCCGCCTTGATGCGCTGTTCGGAAGTGATCTTGCCGTCCTTGACCGGCACGTTCAGGTCTTCGCGGATCAGCACGCGTTTGCCACGCAGATCGAGGTCGGTCATGCGGGTGATGGTCATGGGAGTTTCCTGTTGAAAATAAAGGTTATTGTCGCATTTTTCGGGGGGATTTCCCAATCGTTTGACTTGAATCAAGGCCGAACAAGCGGCCGCCGTTTAGCATTTCCGTCATGAGCCAAGCCACCCTTTTCGATCTGGATCTGATCCGCCGCTATGACGGCGTCGGGCCGCGTTATACCTCGTACCCGACCGCACCGCAGTTCAGTCCGAAATTCCAGGACCAGGACCTGCTGAAGGCCATCGCCGAGAGCAACGAGGATCCCATACCGCGTGCGCTGTCCCTGTATGCCCACATCCCGTTCTGTTTCAGCCCCTGTTTCTATTGCGGCTGCAACCGGATCATCACCCGCGATGCCGACAAGAAACAGGACTACCTGGAAAACCTGCTGAAGGAAATCCGGATGCTGGCACCCCTGTTCGACCGCGACCGCGAGGTGGTGCAACTGCATCTGGGCGGCGGCACCCCGAACGCGCTCAACATCGGCCAGCTCGCCGAGCTGATGCAGGAGTTCGCCCGCAACTTCCATTTCGCCCCCGAGCGCGAACGCGATTTCTCGATTGAAATCGATCCGCGTACGGTCGATGTCGGCGACATCGGCGCCCTGCGCGAAATCGGCTTCAACCGCGTCAGCCTGGGTATCCAGGATTTCGATCCGCAGGTGCAGCAGGCCATCAACCGCCTGCAGGATACCGACCGCATCCGTGACATTTTCAATGCCTGCAAGGCCAATGGTTTCGTCTCGGTCAATTTCGATCTGATTTACGGGCTGCCGATGCAGAACACGGAAACCTTCGCGGCAACCCTCGCCACGGTCGCCCGCATCCGACCGGATCGCATCGCGCTCTACAGTTACGCGCACATGCCGGAACTGTTCAAAGCGCAGAACAAGATCAATGTGCTGAGCCTGCCCGACCCGGAGCGTAAACTCGCCCTGTTCCAACTGGCGGTGGAAACCCTGATGGCCGAGGGTTATGTCTATATCGGCATGGACCATTTCGCCCTACCCGGCGATGAGCTCACCCTAGCCCAGGCCAGTGGCGATCTGCACCGGAATTTCATGGGCTACACCACGCGCAAGCAGACCGATCTGGTCGGTTTCGGGGTCAGCGCCATCAGCCAGATCGGCGACTGCTACGCACAGAATGCCAAAGATCTTCCGGCGTGGACGGCGCGCGTGCAATCCGGAAAACTGGCGACGGTGCGCGGCCTGCGCACGCACAATGACGACCGCATCCGTGCCGACGTCATCCAAGCCATCATGTGTCAGGGCCATCTTCGTTTCGAGGACATTGCCCGGCGCTTCGGCATCGTCTTCGCGGAGTATTTCCACGGGGAACTGGAACAGCTTCCGGCACTGGTCGAAGACGGCCTGATCGCCCTGGATGCCGAAAGCCTGACCGTGCTTCCGCGGGGACGCCTGCTGCTGAGGGTCATCGCCTCGCGATTCGATGCCTACCTGCCGAAGAAGACGATCCCCAGCGAACTGCTGCAACAGGCACGCTGAACCCCTAAAGCCGATTCCCTATGCGAAAATAGCCCGAACTCCGGGTCCCGCCGCATGCCAGACAATCCGCCGCCGCCATCGATTGCCGATGCCGTCGCCCTCCTCAAGGGCGGGGGTCTGCTGGCGATTCCGACCGAAACCGTTTACGGCTTGGCGGCCGATGCGCGCAATGCCGATGCAGTGGCGCGGATATTCGCCCTGAAAGGCCGTCCGGCCGACCATCCCTTGATCGTGCACGTGGCCGGTGCCGATGCCCTCGAGGACTGGGCGAATCCGGTTCCGGAATCGGCAACACAGTTGGCGGCGCGGTTCTGGCCCGGCCCGCTGACCTTGATCCTGAAAAAGCGCCCGGACGTGCCGGATGCGGTGACCGGCGGCCAGGATACGGTCGGCCTGCGCTGTCCGGACCATCCGCTGACGCTTGCCTTGCTGCAGGCTTTCGGCGGCGGTCTGGCCGCGCCCTCGGCCAACCGCTTCGGGCGCATCTCCCCGACCACGGCCGCGCATGTCCGGGCCGAGTTCGGCGCGGATGCTCCGCCCATACTCGATGGCGGTGCCTGCCAGGTCGGCATCGAAAGCACCATCGTCGATCTCAGCCAGAATCCGCCGCGCATTCTGCGCGAGGGACACATCCGGCACGCACAGTTGCTGCCTTTTCTGCCCGACCTCCAAAACGGCATCAGCAATGCGAGTCCGCGCGTATCGGGCAGTCTGGACGCCCACTATGCGCCGCGTACGCCGATGCGCATGCTGGCACGCCAGGCCTTGGAACGGACCGCCGCGACCGAACCCCATTGTGTTTTTCTGGCGTTGGATTCGCTGCCGGCGGACGCGCAAGGACTCAGTCTGCCGGCGGATGCCGAAAATTATGCCCGGGGCCTGTATGCCGCCCTGCGCCATCTCGATGCGCAAAACGCCGCATGTATCCTGATCGAACAACCACCATCCGGCGCGGACTGGCTGGCGGTGAATGACCGCATCAAACGCGCCCTGGCCGGCGCCGGCGGATGACCCTGCGATGCTGATTTCCGAAAGCAAATCTTTCCTGTTCGTGCATGTGCAGAAAACCGCTGGCACCAGCCTGGCTGATATCCTGAAACCCTATGCCCTGCATCCGGCAGACGGGCGACTGAATAAACTGGCTTCGGATCTGGGCTTGGTGCGCGATTGGCGGAAGTTCCACTTCCGCAAGCATGCCAATCTGCGCAAGGCGCAATCCGTGCTTCCGGCATCGGTGTATGACGGCATGTTCAAATTCGCCTTCGTGCGCAACCCGTGGGAACGCCTGGTGTCCTGGTATCAATACGTGCAGAAAACACCCGCGCATGAGGATTGCAGACCCGGGGAGGGGTTTGCCGATTTCGCCCGGCGCTTTCTGGACAAGCCACGGCGCGCGCAATGGTGGATGATCGAGGACCGCAGCGGCGGCATGGGACTGGATTTCGTCGGTCGCTTCGAGAATCTCAATGAAGATATCGCACAGATCTGCAGCCGCATCGGAATCTCACCGCAAACCCTGCCGCACCGCAACAAAATGGCCAGCAAGGATTACCGGACGTTTTACGACGAGGCCTTGGCCCGGGCGGTAGAGAAAACCTGGGCGCGCGAAATCGACGCTTTCGGATACCGCTTCGACCCCTGAAAAAAAAGCCCGCAATCGCGGGCTTTTTCATGTATGTGCCAATCGCTCTTACTTGGCGTTCATCAGGGCGACGGTCATGTCGAGCATGCGGTTGGAGAAACCCCACTCGTTGTCGTACCAGGAGCAGACCTTGACCAGCGTACCGCCCATGACCTGGGTCAGGGTGCTGTCATAGACCGAGCTGTTCGGATTGTGGTTGAAGTCGATCGACACCAGCGGCTTGCTGTTGTAACCGAGGATGTTCTTGAGCGGACCTTCGGAAGCGGCCTTCAGCACCGTATCGATCTCTTCCTTGGTGGTTTCGCGGGCGGCGACGAAGGACAGATCGACCACCGACACGTTGATGGTCGGGACGCGCATCGAGAATCCGGTCAGCTTGCCGTTGAGTTCCGGCAGCACCAGACCGACCGCGGCGGCGGCGCCGGTCTTGGTCGGGATCTGGCTCATGGTGGCGCTGCGGGCGCGGCGCAGGTCGCTGTGGAACACGTCGGTCAACACCTGGTCATTGGTGTAGGCGTGGATGGTGGTCATCAGGCCGTGCACGATGCCGATTTTTTCATGCAGCGCCATCGCCAGTGGCGCCAGACAGTTGGTGGTGCAGGAGGCGTTGGAAATGACGGTGTGCTCGGCTTTCAACAGGTGATGGTTGACGCCGTACACGAAAGTGCCGTCCACGTCCTTGTCGCCCGGTGCGGAAATGATGACCTTCTTGGCGCCGCCGGCCAGATGCGCCGAGGCCTTGGCCTTGGACGTGAACAGACCGGTACATTCCAGCACCACGTCGACATCGTGTGCGCCCCACGGAATTTCGGCCGGATTGCGCACGGCATAGACCTTGATGCGGTCGCCGTTGACGATCAGATCGCCGCCTTCGGCGGTGACCGTTCCCGGGAACTTGCCATGCGCGGTGTCGTACTGCGTCAGATGGGCATTGGTTTCGGCATCACCCAGATCGTTGATGGCGACCACCTGGATTTCATTCGTACGGCCGGATTCATAGAGGGCGCGCATTACATTGCGGCCGATGCGGCCATAGCCGTTGATGGCAACTTTGATGGTCATTACAGACTCCCGATGGTCGGTGAAAGCGCTATTTTAGCAAAGTTTGCAGGCGCACTGGGCTGGGTAACCGGGGGATGCCGTATCATGGAAATCGACTGCATCCGCTTCGGTACATCATGGATTTAGACATCCTCGCCCTCGCCGGCCTGTTTTTTCTGGTCGCCGCACTCTACTCCTCGGTGGGTCATGCCGGCGCCAGCGGCTACCTGGCGGCGATGGCCCTGCTCGG
>JBMSNF010000008.1:0-26016 GCA_049421545.1 Arenimonas sp. | reverse complement strand
CGGCCTGTACGCCAGACTGTGGTCGCATCAAAGCGGCGGTTTCCTGCTCGACACCGAATAATCAAGGCAGATGGCAATCCCCAATAGCGATCCATCTTCATGATTGGATGACCTTTGATTACGGAATGGCGTCATCACGCGCACTACACGCGGATTTGGTACGATTCCATCATTACCCTACTTCGAGAACCCGGATATGAAAGACACTGACACCAAAAAGGCCATCAAACTGCTCAACGAAATCATGGAATTCGAACTGTCCGGTGTCGTACGCTATACCCACTACTCCCTGATGGTGTTCGGTTATAACCGCATTCCGATCGTCAGCTGGCTGAAGGGAAACGCCGATGAGAGTCTCGCACACGCCCACAAAGCGGGCGAACTGGTCACCATGCTCGGTGGCCACCCGTCGCTGAAAATCGGCCCGCTGCTGGAAACCGAGCAGCACAACATCGGCGATATTCTCCGGGAAAGCCTGGATCACGAGAAAAAAGCAGGCCAGTGCTATTACAAATTACTCAAGCTGGTGGAAGGCAAGTCCGTCGTTCTCGAGGAATACGCCCGCGAAATGATTTACCAGGAAGAACTGCATCTGGACGAAGTCAATAAGATGCTCCGTAATCCCGGCGATTTGAAGCCCTTCAAGCACTGAACCGAATTCAGGCGCCGGACGCATCTCCCCAATCGCCCATGAGGGCGATGTAGAGCAGTTTTTCGAATTCCGGGATGAAACGCTGGATGACCGCATCCGGATCGGGGATGAGCTTCGCGTCGGCGATCAATCCGAAGTGGACATTGCCGTTGTAGCTCAGGATGCTGACGCCCATGCCGATGGAGCCGGTCTGCGGAACCCAGAACATCTGTTCCTTGATCTTCTCGCCGGCCAGATAAAGCGGCATCTGCGGTCCGGGAACATTGGTCGCGACCGTCGTCGCCTTCCGGCTGAATATTTCGAAGGCCAGGTTCTGAAGCACGGGCGGCGCCATGCCCAGAGCGGCCAGCAGGCCATAAACCACCACGGCCTGCCGTGATTGTTTCAGCTGCTTCATGCTTTCGACGACCTTGACCAGACGAAGTACCGGATGGATTTCACCAATCGGCAGGTCCAGAAACACCAGTCCGAAATGATTGCCGAGCTTCTTGGCATGTTCGAGCGGTCTTAAATTAACGGGAACCGTCGCGCGGATGGTGACCCCGTCGATGCGCTCGCCGCGTTCGACCATGTAGCTGCGCAACGCCCCCGCCATGGAAGCCATCAGCACATCGTTGACGGTCGCGTCGAACACGCGGGAGATGGCTTTGACGTCTTCCAGCGGCAAGGGCGGCGCCCATGCCACGCGTTTGCTGACGCCGAGTTTTCCGCGTAGCACGGTATCGGGATCGTCGCTGAGCGAAAGCGCGACCGCGAGCTCCCGGGCGATCTCGCCGCCCTCTTTCGCGACCACATTGGCCAGGGTCGGATCGCGGTAGAAATCGATGCCCTTGCCGAGCAGACTTTCACCGAGTTTCATGTAGCGGTCGATCATGCCCATGCGGGCTTTGACCGCTTTGCCGTCCTCTTTCAGCCAGGTCTTCGACAAAGGTTCGCGCTTCGACGGACGCGCTTCGCTGTCGGTCATCGACAGCATGACCTGGACAAGGGCGATGCCATCGGCGTAGCAGTGGTGGATGCGGGTGATCAGCGCGGAGCCGCCGTCGTATTTTTCGACCAGATGGAACTGCCAGAGCGGCTTGCTTTTGTCCAGCGGGGTCGAGGCCATCTGGCTGACGAAGCGTTCCAGAGCGGCTTTATCGGCCTTGCCGGGCAAAGCAGAAAGGCGTACGTGGTAATCAAGATCGAAATCGGCATCGTTCTGCCAGAAAGTACCTGTCGACGTTTCCACCACCTTCTGCCGGAAACGCGGATAGGCGAGAAAACGCTCATTCAGAACTTTCTTGAGCTTGACGATGTTGACCGGAGTCTCGAACATCATCACGCCGGTAATCATCATCAGGTTGGTCGGCCGTTCCATCCGCAACCAGGCGTGGTCGACGCGGCTCATCGGTGTTTTTCGGGTGCTTCCGCGGACAGCGCTCATACGGGACTCGCCTGTGAATTGCCTTCACTTTACCGCAATTCGGGCCGACTGGGCACTAACGCCGGCTGTATGCCGCGAGGGCGCTGGCGCGGGATTCGGCCAGATCGGCGATGGGCGTTGACGGATAATCCGGAGCCATTGCAGCGGCGACCGCCGGCTTGGTCCATGGCGCGAAAACCACCGGCGCGGACAAAGCCGACAGCTCCGGCACCCATCGCTTGATGTATCGTGCCTGCGGATCGAAACGCTCGGCCTGGGTGACCGGATTGAAGATCCGGAAGTACGGCGCGGCGTCACACCCGGTTCCGGCCGTCCATTGCCAGCCCTGGCTGTTATTGGCCAGATCCGCATCCAGCAAGGTGTCCCAGAACCATCGGGCGCCATGCAGCCAATGCATGCGCAGGTTCTTGCAGAGGAAACTGGCCACGATCATGCGCACGCGATTGTGCATCCATCCGGTGTGCCAGAGCTCGCGCATGCCGGCATCGACGATCGGAATGCCGGTCCGCCCCCGCTGCCATCGCTCCAGCATCTCCGGATCCGGATCGGCCCAGGCAAAATGTTCGAATTGCGGATTCAGATTGTCATCGCTTGATTTCGGGAAATGATGCAGCAGATGATAGGAAAACTCCCGCCAGCCCAGCTCCGATTTGAAGTGTCCGATATCGGCTTGGCCGGATTCCGGTAATTTGACGCGTTCGATGCGCCGCCAGATCTGCTGGGGAGATATTTCTCCGAAATGCAGGTGCGGTGAAAGCTTGGAGGTGCCCGTGCGGTCCGGCAGGTTACGTTGCTCCTTGTAGCCGTCAATGGCACCGTCGCAGAAAATATCCAGCATCTCATGGGCACCCGCTTCGCCCGGCTGCCAGTATTGCCAGAAAACGCAATGCCAGTCTTCGGCCGGCAAGAGGCCGAGCGCATCCACGGAAAGGCCGTTCAGCCCGCAATCCGGCAGGCGATCAGGTGCTGCGCAGGCCGGCAAGACCCTGAGCTGTGCGGAAGCATTGCGCCAGAACGGCGTGAAAACCTTGTAGGGGGTCCCGCCGCCGGTCTGGATCTGCCAGGGCTCGAACAGCAGATTGGCATTGAAGCGTTTGACCGGGATGCCGCGCTTCTCGAAAGCCGTCTGCACACCGGCATCCCGCGCCTGCAACATCGGTTCATACACATTGCTGAAATACAGGGCTTCGGCCTGTGATTCGGCCTGGAGTCGCTCGAGCTCGGAAAGGCTCTGACCCTGCGTGATGAGCAGTCGCCCGCCAAGCCGTTCAATGTCGTTCTTCAGCGACGAAAGGGAGTGATGCAGCCATGTCCTGCTGGCCGCGCCCGGAGACCAATCGTCCTGTTCCTGGGGGGCATGCACGTAAACCAGCACCGGCGCGTAACCATCGGCCATGGCCTGTGCCAATGCGGGATTGTCCTGCAGCCGCAAATCGCGGCGTAACCAGACCAAAGCATTGGCCACGGCCGTTCTCCTCGTGCTTCAAACCATCAGTAAAGCCGACATGCCGTCATACCGGCGTGAATGCTCAATCTTCCCGAAAGCGCACGCGACGGGTAATCGAACAGGTCAGCTCGTAACTGATGGTGCCGGCGGCTTCGGCGATTTCTTCAACCGGCAGCCCCTCACCCCACAACGTGAGCTCATCGCCCACCGCAGCATGCGGTTGGCTGCGTAGATCGACGGTCATCAGATCCATGGACACACGGCCGATGATCGGGACGCGCTGTCCATTCAGCAAGGCCGGTGTGCCCGGGCGGATGTTCCGCGGGTAACCGTCACCATAGCCGATGGCGGCGACACCGATGCACATGTCTTCCGGACAGACATAGGTTCCGGCATAACCGACACGTTCACCGGCAGCCACACGCTGCGTTGAAATGAGGCGGGTACTGAGCGTCATGGCCGGTTTCAGTCCGAAATCGGCACCGGTGCGGCCGGAGGCTACACTCAGGCCATACAGCGCACCGCCGGCGCGCAGCCATTGCCGATGGGATGCCGGCCAAGCCAGCACTGCGGCGGAATTCGCCAACGAACACACCGACGCCCCCGGCGGCAATGCGCCATCGAAACAGGCCAGCTGGCGCGCAGTCTGCGGATTGTCGGGCTCATCGGAACTGGCGAAGTGACTCATGCAAACGATGTCCGCGGCCACGTTCGGCATTGCCTGCAAACGTTGGTAGACATCGGCAAAACCCTCCGGCGGGAACCCAAGCCGATGCATGCCGGAATCCATCTTCAGCCAGACCGACACCGGGCTTCCCGTATCCGCCGCCAGAAGCTCCAGCTGGAAGGGGTGGTGGACGACGGTTGCGACCGAAAGCTGCCGTAGCTGCGCCAGATCTTCGGCTTCGTCGAATCCGGAAAGCAGCACGATGCTTTGTGAAAATCCGGCCACCCGCAGCCTTTGGGCATCGGACAGTGCGGCGACACCGAAGGCATCGGCTCCGGCCAGAGCCTGGGCCACCCGTTCCAGACCGTGGCCGTAGCCGTCGGCCTTGACCACGGCCATGACCTTCGCGCCGGGTGCTGCGGAACGGATTCGCGCCAGATTGTGGCGCAGGGCATCCATGTGGATGCGGGCTGTGGTCGCTCGGGCCATGGCTTATTCGAAACTTCCAAGATGGTCCGGCGCGAGATTGTCGAAACGGGTGTACTCCCCGAAGAACTTCAGCTTGAAGGATCCGGTCGAGCCGTTACGGTGTTTGCTGATGATGACCTCGGCCAGGCCTTTTTCGTTCGAATCCTTGTTGTAGTACTCGTCACGGTAGATGAACAGGATGATGTCCGCGTCCTGTTCGATACCGCCGGATTCACGCAGGTCCGACATCACCGGCCGTTTGTCGGTCCGGCTTTCCAGGCCACGGTTCAGCTGCGACAGCGCGATGACCGGAATATCGAGCTCCTTGGCCAGAGCCTTGAGGGATCGCGAGATTTCGGAAATTTCATTGGCACGGTTTTCCTTGCTGCCGGGAACCTGCATGAGCTGCAGGTAATCCACCACGATCAGACCGAGATCATGTTCGCGCTTCAGGCGACGGGCACGGAACGCCAATTCCTGCGGCGACAGCGCGGGGGTGTCATCGATGAAGATTTTGGATTTGGTCAGCATGCCAATGGCCATGGTCAAACGCGACCAGTCTTCGTCTTCCAGGGTTCCGGCGCGCAGATTGTTGGCATTGATGCGGCCGATCGAGGACAGCAGGCGTTGCGCCAGCTGGCCCGAGGACATTTCCATGGAGTAGACGGCGACGGCTTTTTTGGTCTTTAAAGCGGCGTATTCGGCGATGTTGAGCGCGAGCGTGGTCTTGCCCATGGCCGGCCGTGCCGCAAGGATGATCAGATCCTGCTTCTGCAAACCGGAGGTCATCTCGTCGAACGCACTGAAACCGGAAGGCAGGCCGGACAGCTCGCCTTTGTTGTCGTAGCGCTTGACAATCTGCTCGAACGCTTCTTTGGCGGCGTCTTTGACGGCTACGAAGGTTTTCTTGGCGCGCGCACCCTGCTCCGCGATTTTGAAAACCGCCTGCTCGGCACTGGCCAGAAGCTCTTTGATATCGCGGCCGTCAGGAGTGAAGCCGTTGTTGACGATGCCGGTGCCGGCCTCGATCATCTGCCGCAACACCGATTTCTCACGGACGATTTCCGCCCAGGCGCGGATGTTGGCGGCCGAGGGCGTCTGGCTGACCAGATCAACGAGGTATTCGGTGCCGCCGACCTGATTGGCCTGGTTGTTGGCATTCAACCATTCCCCGATGGTGATGGCATCGAATGGCTGGTTTTTTTCGGAAAGCTCGAGAATGGCCTTGTAGATGACCCGGTGCGCCTGCAGATAGAAATCGCCGTCGGACAGCAGATCACCGAGATGGTTGATCGAATCGGGCGACAGCATCAGCCCGCCGAGAACCGCCTGCTCGGCCTCGATGGACTGGGGCGGCACCTTCAATTCATCGATTTTCCGGTTGTTGGGCTGGGATTCTGGACGTGCTGACATGTTGGCGGATTTCCGGAGTTACTGGCATCTATCGTACCGCGTTCACGGGCGAAGCGTTGCGCATAAGTCTGTGGATAAACGGTGGAATTTCATGGCCGAAAAAAAACCGCCCGAAGGCGGCTTTTTTTCAAAACGATGACGCAATCAAGCGGCTTCGGGAACCACATTGACGCCGACTTTGGTTTCGACGTCGGCATGCAGATGCACGGTGACTTCGAATTCGCCGGTACGGCGAATCGGGCCTTCGCCCATGATCACTTCCGATTTTTCCAGCTTGTGGCCGGCGGCGGTGAAGGCCTCGGCGATGTCACGGGCACCGACGGAACCGAACAGCTTGCCTTCGGCCGAAGCGTTGGCGCTGATGGTCACCGAAGCGCCTTCCAGGGACTGTTTGCGCTCGGTGGCGGCAGCCAGGACGGCAGCGGCTTTGGCTTCATACTCGGCGCGCTTGGCTTCGAAGGCGGCGACGTTGTCGGCGGTGGCCGGAACGGCTTTGCCGTAAGGGATGAGGAAATTGCGGCCAAAGCCCGGCTTGACCGAGACTTGATCGCCCAATGCGCCGAGATTGGCGACTTTCTGCAGCAGGATGACTTTCATGGGGTTACTCCAAATTATACGTTAGCGGGCGTTGCCGCCCGCAGCGGGTGCTGTCCGTACAACGTCCGGATCAAACGTCGTGGTTATCGGTATACGGGATCAAGGCCAGGAAACGGGCACGCTTGATGGCGGCCTGCAGCATGCGCTGGTACTTGGCTTTGGTGCCGGTGATGCGGCTCGGAACGATTTTGCCGTTTTCGGTCACATACTGGCGAAGGGTGTTCAGATCTTTGTAATCGATGCTGGTGGCGCCTTCGGCGGAGAATTTGCAGAATTTGCGGCGGCGGAAAAATTTAGACATGGTGGCTTCCTCGGGTCTCAGGCAACGGCTTCGTTGGTTTCGGCATCGTCACCGTCGGCTTCGACGGCTTCGGAGCTGTCTTCGTCACGGCGGCGGCGGTCACCCTTGTCGTCCTTGTGCTTCATGATCAGGGACTGTTCGGTGACGGCTTCGTCCATGGACACGACCAGGTTGCGCAGGACGGCGTCGTTGAAACGGAAGCTGTCGGTCAACTCGGTGAGCACGGCCTGGTCGCACTCGATGTTCATGAGCACGTAATGGGCCTTGACCAGGTTTTCGATCGGATAGGCCAGCTGGCGACGGCCCCAGTCTTCGAGACGGTGGATTTTGCCGTTGGAACCTTCGATCAGGGTTTTGTAGCGCTCGACCATGGCCGGCACTTGTTCGGATTGGTCCGGATGGACCATGAACACGACTTCATAATGACGCATTGTGATGTTTCCTTGTGGATGATGGCCGTTTCCGGCCAAACAGCCCCCCGCGGGTGCGGTGGAGCAAGAACTCCCGATTGCACGGGAGCCCGATATTATCGTCGGTTTTTACCGAGAAGACAAGAGCTTAATGGTGCTCAGGGCGGGGCTTCAGCCGTGGTAAAGCTTTCCCCGCAGCCGCACTGGCCGGTAACCCGGGGGTTCTTGAACTGGAACTGCTGGTTCAGTCCCTGGCTGACGAAGTCGATTTCCGTCCCTTCCAGCTGCTCCAACGCGGCCTCGGGCACCCGGACATCGACGCCATGGCTATGAAAGACCTGTTCGTCGGGACGGGCTTCCTTGGCGATATCCAGGGCGTAAGTCCAGCCGGAGCAGCCGCTTTTGCGTACGGAAACCGACAGACCGATGCCGCCCGGGGTCTGTTCGAGATATTGCTTGACGCGTTCCGCGGCACCGGGGGTGAGACTGACTGACATGCGTAAGGCCTTTGAATCACGAAGAAAGTTGGGGAATGGCGTGCGAACGGTTATTCTATAGCAATAGATGGCGTTGTTTGACGGAGATTTCAAGTATGGCAGTGGCAAGTATCCAGCAGGTGCTCGAAGGCAAAATCGCCGTGGGCCAGACCGTGACCGTGCAAGGCTGGGTGCGGACCCGCCGCGATTCGAAGGCGGGGCTGTCCTTCATCAACGTCAGTGACGGCTCCTGCTTTGCCCCGGTCCAGGTGGTCGCTCCGGCCGTCCTGGGCAATTACGAAAGCGAAATCAAGCGCCTGAGTGCCGGTTGCTCGGTACGCGCGACCGGCATCGTCGCCGCCTCCGAAGGCCAGGGCCAGAGCTTTGAACTGCAGGCATCCGCCATCGAGGTGGTCGGCTGGGTGGAAGATCCCGAAACCTATCCGATCCAGCCCAAAGCGCACAGTCTGGAGTTTCTGCGCGAGGTCGCCCACCTGCGTCCGCGCACCAACCTGTTCGGCGCGGTCACCCGCATCCGCCATTGCATGGCCCAGGCCATCCACCGCTTCTTCCATGAACAGGGCTTCTACTGGATCAATACGCCCATCATCTCGACTTCGGATGCCGAAGGCGCCGGTCAGATGTTCCGGATTTCCACGCTCGACATGATGAACCTGCCGCGCACCGCCAAGGGCGAGGTCGATTTCAGCAAGGACTTCTTCGGCAAAGAGGCCTTCCTGACCGTTTCCGGCCAGCTGAACGTGGAAGCTTACTGTCTGGCGCTGTCGAAGGTCTATACCTTCGGGCCGACCTTCCGCGCCGAAAACTCCCATACCACCCGCCACCTGGCCGAATTCTGGATGATCGAGCCGGAAATCGCCTTCGCCGACCTTAACGACGACGCGGCTTTGGCCGAAAAATTCCTGAAGTACATTTTCAAAGCCGTGCTCGACGAGCGCATGGACGATCTGGCCTTCCTCGCCGAACGCGTCGAGAAAACCGCCATCAGCAAACTCGAAGCCTTCATCAATGCACCTTTCGAGCGGATCGAATACGGCGACGCCATCACCCTGCTCCAGAAATCCGGCCAGAAATTCGATTATCCGGTCGAATGGGGTCTCGATCTGCAGACCGAGCATGAACGCTGGCTCACCGAGGTCCATGTCGGCCGGCCGGTGGTGGTCGCCAACTATCCGGAACACATCAAGGCCTTTTACATGCGCCTGAATGACGATGGCCGGACCGTGGCCGCGATGGATGTGCTGGCACCGGGCATCGGTGAAATCATCGGCGGCAGCCAGCGTGAAGAGCGCCTGGATGTATTGGATACCCGGATGCGCCAGTTCGGACTTGATCCGGCCCATTACGAGTGGTACCGCGATTTCCGGCGGTACGGCAGCGTACCGCATGCCGGTTTCGGTCTCGGCTTCGAGCGTTTGGTGGTCTATGTCTGCGGACTGCAGAACATCCGCGATGCCATTCCCTACCCGCGCGCACCCGGCCTGGCGACCTTCTGATGTGGATCGGTCTGCTTTTCGCATTTCTCGGCGTGTTCGGATCCGCCCTGCCCGGGCATTTCGGCATGCGCATTCTCGCTTATCGCGAACACCTTGACCGCAAACTGCCTTTCGACCCCGGAACCGAGAATGGCGGCATGCCCTACGGCTGGTGGTTGATGTGTTACGGGCAAAAGCAGTTTCCGCAAGCCCGTGTGCTCAACCAATTCGGCAATCTTTCCGCGATTTTCGGCTGGATCACCCTCGTGGCGCTGATTGCGGCAACATTCTGTTTCATCATGAGCAAGGCCTGACAATGAGCGATAACGACGAAATCGATGATCCGGGTTATGTCGTGGTTTCCGAACAATGGTGGCTGGCAAGGCCCGAACACCTGTTGGTCTGGGCCCGATTGCAGGTTACCGAAAGCGGCATCGCCATGGTTTTCGACAGCGCCGGGGACACCCTGACCTATGAAAACGAGGACATCGCACGGGCAGCGCTGATGGATGCCGATTTCCGCGCCTTCGATGGCATGGACGAGGCGGATGCCGATGAAGTCGGCTTATGGCTGGAAGAACTCGAGCCACCGCGTGGCGATTCCGAAGAAGAGCTGCTTCCGCAGATGGTCCGCACCATCGGACCGAGGCACTGACCATGGAAGTCCTGCATGGCAGAAAAGCCCTGGTGTGCGGTGGTTCCGAAGGCATCGGACTGGCCTCGGCACAGGCCTTGGCCGCGCTCGGTGCGGAAATCACCCTGCTTGCCCGGCGCGAGGCGCCGTTGCAGGCAGCGCTCGCCTCACTTCCCGCCGAAAGCGGTCAACATCACCGGATCATGGTTGCGGATGTGCTGGCGCTCGGCGAAGTGCTTCCTGCCATCTCCGCAAGCGGTTTCGATATTCTGATCAACAACAGTGCAGGACCCGCCGGTGGCGCGCTTCTGGGTGCCAGCGACGCCCAGCTCCTCGACGTTTTCAGCCAGCACGTGCTCGGCAACCAACAATTGGTCCGCACCATCGCTCCCGGCATGCAGGCCCGGAAATGGGGCCGTATCGTCAACATCATCTCCACCTCGGTCAAGGAACCCATCGCCATGCTGGGGGTCTCCAATACCATCCGTGGCGCCGTTGCCAGCTGGGCGAAAACGCTGGCCGGCGAACTCGCCGCCGACGGCATCACCGTCAACAATGTGCTTCCGGGTTATACACGGACGCAACGTCTCGACCAGATCCTGAAAGAGCGCGCGGCGTCGACCGGGAAATCCGAGGAAACCATCGCTGCCGCCATGCTGGCCACGGTACCCGCAGCCCGTTTCGCCGATGCCGCGGAAGTGGCGCATGCGGTTGCTTTCCTTTGCCAACCGCAATCGGGCTACATCACCGGCATCAATCTGCCGGTTGACGGGGGGCGAACCAAGTCCCTTTAAGTTCCGGTTGGGCCACGGGATGCGTTATCCTATGACGGCTTAAGGGAGTGTCGATGGAACAGATTGCCCAATGGATCGCCGGAAGACCGCAGGCATCATCCGATGCCGCTTTTTTGCCGGTGCATGACCCGGTTCATGGCAAACCATACGCGTACTGCCCGCGGGGCTCCAGTGACGATGTCGATGCCGCCGTGGCTGCGGCCCGGGCGGCATATCCGGCCTGGTCGCGGATGTCCGGCAGTCAACGCGCACAGTGGCTTAACCGTTTGGCCGATGCAATTGAAGTGCGCAGCGAAGCCTTCAGCCAATGCGAAAGCCGCGATACCGGAAAACCGCTTGCGCTGGTCCGGGATGTCGAAATTCCGCGCGCCATCGCCAATTTCCGTTTTTTTGCAGCTGCCTGCACGCAATCCCTTGACCAGGCCTTCCATCAGGAAGCCGGCCTCAACTACACGCTGCACCAGCCGCTGGGCGTGGTCGGCGTCATCAGCCCCTGGAACCTGCCGCTGTATCTTTTGACTTGGAAACTGGCGCCGGCATTGGCTGCCGGCAACTGCGTCATCGCCAAGCCCAGCGAAATCACGCCGATGTCCGCCGATCTGCTGGCACGCACAGCTCAGGAAATCGGTTTTCCCGCAGGCGTGCTGAATATCGTCCAGGGCTCGGGGGAAACCGTCGGTGCCGCCTTGGTCTCGCATCTGGATGTCAAAGCCATCAGCTTTACCGGCTCGACCACGGTCGGGCACCGGATCGCCGCCGTCTGTGCGGATCAGTTCAAAAAGGTCACGCTCGAGATGGGCGGCAAGAACCCCGCACTTGTCTTCCAGGACGCCCCTGCACACACGCTGCAAACTCTGGTCCGCGCCGCATTCCAGAACAGCGGGCAGATCTGCCTGTGCGGCTCGCGCATTCTGATCCACCGCGATATCTATGCGGATTTCAAAAAGGCTTTTGTTACCGCAGCTTCCAACCTGAAAATCGGCGCGCCCTCCGATCCCGGGACGCAACTCGGTCCGGTCATGTCGGAACCGCATTTCCGCAAAGTCCTGTCGTACATCGCGATGGCCAGGGAGGAAGGCGGCAGCATCCTTTGCGGCGGTGACGCGGTAAGCCCATCCGGTTACGAGGGTTGGTTCATCGCACCGACGGTCATCGAAAACCTCCCGATGGATTCCCGTTTCTGCCAGGACGAAATTTTCGGGCCGGTGGTCAGCTTGCACGCATTCGACGATGACGATCAGGCGCTGGCACTGGCGAATGCATCGCGTTATGGCCTTGCCGCAAGCGTCTGGACCAACGACCTCGCCCGCGCCCATCGGATGGCCGCTGAAATCGAATGCGGCATCGTCTGGATCAATACCTGGATGCAACGCGACCTGCGAACCCCGTTCGGCGGCATGAAGGATTCCGGATTCGGGCGCGAAGGCGGCATGGAGGCCCTGAAATTCTTCACTGAACCCAAAACGGTCTGCATAGGAACCTTGCCCAATGGCTGAGCTGACAACCCTGCTGGAACAGAATCGGTCCTGGGCTGAACGCATTCTGGCCGAAGATCCCGGATTCTTTTCACGTCTCGCCCAGATCCAGAATCCGCGTTACCTGTGGATCGGCTGTTCCGACTCGCGCGTCCCGGCAAACCAGATAACCGGCATGGAACCGGGGGAAGTGTTCGTGCACCGGAATGTCGCCAACGTGGTGGTGCATACCGACCTGAACTGCCTCAGTACCATCCAGTACGCCGTCGACATGCTGAAAGTCGAGCACATCATCGTCTGCGGGCACTATGGATGCGGCGGGATCCAGGCCACGCTCGACGGCCAGCGCATCGGACTGGTCGACAACTGGCTCCGTCATGTCAACGATGTCCATGATAAACACCATGAACGCCTGGAAAAACTCGATTCCACCGAGCGCCTCAAGACCCTCTGCGAATTGAATGTGATCGAACAGGTACTCAACGTCTGCCAGAGCACCGTGTTGCAGGATGCCTGGAGCCGTGGCCAGACTGTACAAGTGCATGCCTGGATCTACTCCTTGCACGACGGACGTATCCGGGCACTCAACCAAGGCATTGAAGGGCCTGACACGGTGACCAGCGGCTACCGACAAGCCGTGGCCGCATGCTGGGGAAACGCCGATGTCTGACGCCATCCATGCCGGAAACGCCCCGCAAGCGGTCGGATCCTATCCACATGCGCGTCGCGCCGGAGACCTGCTGTTCCTGTCGGGAATCGGACCGCGCTCGGCGCATGACAACAGCATACCGGGCAACGTGCATGACGCCGATGGTGTACTCCTCGCCTACGATATCGCGGCACAATGCCATGCCGTTTTCGCCAATGTCCGCAGTGTGCTGGAGGCCAGCGGCGCCGGAATGGACGATCTGCTCGATGTGACCGTCTATCTGACCGATATGGCCAACGACTTTCCGGTCTACAACCGTATCTGGGCCGAGTATTTTCCCGATCCCGCACAGGCCCCCTGCCGGACCACGTTGGGCATCACGGCGTTGCCGACTCCGATCGCCATCGAACTCAAATGCATCGCCATCGCAAGGACCTGACATGCTGACACCCGCCTTCAATCTTCAGGAATGGATCGAGGAGCACCGGCATCTGCTGAAGCCGCCGGTCGGCAACAAATGCATCGTCGACGCCGATTACATCGTGATGATCGTCGGCGGCCCGAATGAGCGCACCGATTACCACTTCGAAGACGGCCCGGAGTTCTTCTACCAGATCGAAGGTGAAATGATCCTGCGCATCCAGGAAGACGGCAGTCCACGCGACATCCCGATCAAAGCCGGTGAAATGTTCTACCTGCCGCCGCATGTTCCACACTCGCCGCAGCGCATGCCGGATTCCGTCGGCCTGGTAATCGAAAGAAAACGCCTTGCCCATGAACAGGATGCCCTGATGTGGTTCTGCGAGCGTTGCAACGCCAAGGTCTACGAAGAGTATTTCCATCTGACCGATATCGAAAACCAGTTCCACGCGGTGTTCGAACGTTTTTACAGGTCACACGAACGTCGTACCTGCAGCGCCTGCGGCCATCTGCACCCGGCCCCCGCACGCTATCTGAATACCCTTCCGGAGTAATGCATGTTTTCAACCGACCTGCTTGCCGCCAATCTGCTCTCCCCCGTGGTACTGGCCTTCGCACTGGGCATGGTGGCGCGCATGCTGCGCAGCGATCTTGAAATTCCCGCCGCCATCCAGAGCTACCTGTCGATTTTCCTGTTGCTGGCCATCGGATTGAAGGGCGGCGTCGCACTCGGCAACAATGCCCCCGAAAACCTGCCGATCTATGTGGTCGCCACACTTGCACTCGGTGTGGCCACCGCGGTAAGCGCCTATTTCATCGCCAAACTGTGGCTGCGTGATACCCGGCTGGACGCCGCCGCCATGGCCGCACACTTCGGTTCGGTGTCGGCAGTCACCTTCATCGCAGCGCAGCAATTCACCGAGCGCAGCGGACAGCCGGCCGATGCCGTGTTGGTGGCGCTGGTGGTCGCGCTGGAAATCCCCGCCATTTTGATCGGTCTGGCATTGGCAAAAGGCGGCGACGGCATCCGCTGGCATCAGGTGCGGGAAGTGCTGACCGGTAAAACCGCTTTGTTGCTGATTGGCGGCATGGCCATCGGCTATCTATCCGGAAACGACGGCATCGCGAAAGTCGATGCCATGTACTTCCAGCTTTTCCAGGGCACGTTGATGTTGTTCATGCTGGACATGGGCATGACCGCCGCCGGCCAGTTGCGCAGCGTCGGGCGCGAAGCATTCCGTCTCGGAATCTATGCGACCGCCCTGCCCCTTCTGCACGGTGCAGCCGGTGTCGCTCTCGGGCATGCCGTCGGCATGAATGCCGCCACGGCGGCGGTGTTCGGCACGATGGCCGCCAGCGCCTCTTATATCGCGGCGCCCGCGTCGATACGCGCGTCTCTGCCCGAAGCCAATGTCGGACGCTGCATCACGGCAGCCCTCGGGTTTACTTTCCCCTTCAATCTGGCCATCGGCATTCCGCTCTATGCGGCAATGGCACACTGGCTCTCTGCGTAGATCTCCGCATGCTCCGTATCGATACCCACGCCCATTACCTGCCCCGTGACTGGCCCGACCTCGCCGCCAAATTCGGAGACAACCGATTCCCGGTCATCCATCACGGTGATGACGGCCGCCACCGTATCTACAAAGACGGTAAATTCTTCCGGGAAATCTGGCCGAAAACCTGGGATCCCCAGGAACGCATCGACGATTATGCGCGTTTCGGCATCCAGGTCCAGGTCATTTCGACCGTGCCGGTCATGTTCAGTTATTGGGCTCCCGCGCATCAGGCTCTGGAACTTCACCAAAGCCTGAACGACCACATGGCGGAAACCTGCCGGATGCATCCAAAGCACTATGCCGGCATCGGCACTGTCCCGATGCAGTCGGCACGGCTTGCCATCCAGGAAATGGAACGCTGCATCGACCAGCTCGGTCTGTGCGGTGTCCAGATCGGCTCGCACATCAATGACTGGAATCTGGACGATCCCGAACTGCGGCCTTTCTTCGAAGCCGCCCAGGATCTCGATGCCGCGATTCTGGTGCACCCCTGGGACATGATGGGTACCGACAGCATGCCGAAGTACTGGATGCCCTGGCTGGTCGGCATGCCGGCCGAACAGTCGCGTGCCGCCTGTGCCCTCATTTTCGGCGGGGTGCTGCAGCAGTTTCCGCGCCTGAAAGT
This sequence comes from Arenimonas sp., assembly GCA_049421545.1. Classification (GTDB taxonomy): domain Bacteria; phylum Pseudomonadota; class Gammaproteobacteria; order Xanthomonadales; family Xanthomonadaceae; genus Arenimonas. The sequence goes on along the minus strand of JBMSNF010000008.1, from coordinate 10,507 downwards.
CATGCTGGCGCACGGCGGCGGCAGTTTCCCCTATACCATCGGGCGTATTGAACACGGGTTCAACATGCGCCCGGATCTGGTCGCCACCGACAATCCCCACAACCCGCGCGAGTATTTCAAGCAGCTCTACTTCGACTCCTGCGTGCATGACGACCGCGCATTGCGCTACCTGCTGGACACCGTCGGTGTCGATCGGGTCATGCTCGGTACCGACTACCCGTTCCCGCTCGGCGAACAGGAGCCTGGCTCGGGCATCCTCGGCCTTGGTCTGGATGCCGGTGAGCAGGAGCAGCTGTTCCACCGTACCGCCCTCTCCTGGCTTGGCCGCGACCAACGCCAGTTCGAGCTGAAATCATGATTTTCACCGATGCGCATGCCGAGCAAATGGATCATTCCGATCCGCTCGCCTCCTTTCGCAGCCGATTCCATATCCCGAAACACGATGGCGGCGATCAAATCTATCTCTGTGGCAACTCGCTTGGACTTCAACCCAAAAGCGTGCAGGCCGCCTTGCAGCAGGAACTCGATGACTGGGCAAAATATGGTGTAGAAGGCCATTTCCATGCGCGGCATCCCTGGATGCCCTACCACAGCGAGCTCCGCGACCTGCTCGCCGAAAACGTCGGTGCCGAGCCGGTCGAAGTGGTCGCGATGAACTCGTTGACCGTCAATCTGCATCTGCTGATGGTCAGTTTCTACCGGCCGGACAGCGAACGCCAGGCCATCATCATCGAACAGGGCGCCTTTCCTTCGGACCGTTACGCGGTCGAATCGCAGATCCGTTTCCATGGCCTGGATCCGGACACATGCCTCATTGAAATCGCCGCCGACCCCGAAACCGGGCTGATTGCAGAGGACGCATTGGCGGACTGCCTGCGTGAGCATGGTCATCGTGTGGCCTTGATTCTCTGGCCCGGCGTTCAATACCGGACAGGCCAGGCCTTCAATCTCGAAGCCATCGCCGAACTTGGCCGTTTCTACGGGTGCCGTGTCGGTTTCGACCTGGCGCACGCCGCAGGCAATCTCCCCTTGCAGTTGCATGCTTCCGGTGCCGATTTCGCCACCTGGTGCAGTTACAAGTATCTGAATTCCGGTCCGGGCGCCATCGCCGGCGCATTCGTCCATGAACGTCATGCGCATGCGGTGCTGCCGCGCTTCAACGGCTGGTGGGGGCATCGGCAGGATACCCGCTTCCAGATGGGTCCGGAATTCAAAGGTACGCCCGGCGCGGAGGGCTGGCAACTGAGCAATCCGCCGATTTTCGCCATGGCACCCTTGCGTGCCTCCCTGGAAATCTTCCACGAAGCGGGTTTGCCGGCATTGCGGAACAAATCAATCGCACTTACCGGCTATCTTGAAGCCCTGATCCGTCAGGAGCTGGACGATGTCTTGCGTAGCGTCACTCCGCACGTCCCGGCTCAACGTGGCTGCCAGCTGAGCCTGCAGGTCCGTGCCGGACGCGATGCCGGGCGCAGCCTTTTCGGCCATCTCATGCAACATGGCGTCGTCGGTGACTGGCGTGAACCGGACGTCATCCGGCTGTCCCCGACGCCGCTTTATAACCGTTTCAGTGACTGCCTCGGCGCGGTGCGCTGCATCAAACAATGGGTGGAATCGGCATGAAAGGACAGACCATCCACATCGCCGGTGCCGGCCTTGCAGGTGCCCTGCTCGCCATCCTGCTGGTCCAGAAAGGCCATAGGGTGCGTATCTACGAGAAACGGCCAGATCCGCGAAAGGCCGGCATCGAGGGCGGTCGCTCGATCAATCTGGCGTTGGCTTACCGCGGCCTGTATGCACTGCAGCAGGCCGGACTTGATGATGAAGTGATGCCACAGGTGGTGATGATGCGCGGGCGCATGGTCCACGATCTTGAAGGCAACACCTCATTCCTGCGTTACGGCAAGGACGACTCGGAAGTGATCTGGTCGGTGCATCGCGGCCGGCTCAATCTGGCACTGATCGAAGCCGCTGAAAAACAGGGCGTTTCGGTCCACTTCAACGCCCGCATCGGTGATATCGATCTGGAAAACAATACGCTGCGCATCGACTATCTGGACCATAGCGAAACCGAACCGTTCGAGCACCTGATCGGTGCCGACGGCGCCGGATCGGCGGTGCGGCACGTGCTTGCCGGAAAAGGCTTGATCAGCGAGCGACTGGAATCCCTGGGCCATAATTACCGCGAACTCGAAATCGCTCCGGATTCGCACGGCGGTTTCAAGCTGGATGGCAACAGTCTGCATATCTGGCCGCGCGGCGGCTACATGTGCATCGCCCTGCCCAATACGGAGAAGACCTTCACTGTCACCCTGTTCCTTCCGGCCACCGGCGATCCGGGCTTCGACACCATCCGCGATCCGGCACGGGCCCGCGCCTTCTTTGCCGAAGTCTTTCCGGATGCGCTCGACAAGATCGCCGACTTCGACTATGACTGGCAGCACAATCCGGAAAGCGCGCTGGCCACGCTGACCCTCGATACCTGGCACCACGGCGACCGCATCGTCCTGATCGGCGACGCCGCGCATGCGATGGTGCCCTTCCACGGCCAGGGCATGAACTGTGCCTTCGAAGATTGTCTGGCACTGGTCGATGCCATCGAATCCGAGGATGACTGGACCGCCGCCATCAGCACTTATGAAGCGGCACGCCGCGAGAACGCCGCCGCCATCCAGTCCATGGCACTGGAAAACTACGTGGAGATGCGCGACAAGGTCGATGACCGGCGTTTCCTGCTGGAGCGGGCGCTTGAACGGGAACTGGCCGCCCGGCATCCGGAGCGTTTCATTCCGCGCTACAGCATGGTCAGCTTCCGGCGCGTACCGTATGCGGTCGCGTTCCGGCGTGGCAACATCCAGCGCGGAATTTTACAGCGTCTGTGCGAGGGAATTTCCGATATCGCCCAGGTCGATTTCGCGCTAGCCTCGGAGTTGATCCACGGCGAACTCGAGCCCTTGCATGCCTGAAACCTTCCTCTGGTACGATCTTGAAACCTTCGGCCGCAGCCCGCGCAGCAGCCGGATTTCCCAGTTCGCCGCCATCCGTACCGATGCCGACTTGAATCCGGTCGGTGAACCGGTTTCCCTGTTCTGCCGTCCGGCCGACGATTTCCTGCCCGAACCGGAAGCGGCCCTCATCACCGGCATCACGCCGCAGCATGCCTTACAAGCGGGTCTCTGCGAAGCCGAATTCATGGCCGTCCTGCATGAACAGTTCAGCCAGCCCGGCACCTGCACGCTGGGCTACAATTCCATCCGCTTCGATGACGAGTTCATCCGCTTCGGACTGTACCGGAATTTCTTCGATGCCTACGAACGCGAATATGCCGGCGGAAATAGCCGCTGGGATCTGCTGGATGTCATGCGCATGTTCCATGCCCTGCGTCCCGATGGACTGCAATGGCCGAGCCGCGACGACGGCCTGCCGAGCTTCAAACTGGAAGATCTCGCCAAAGCCAATGATTGTTTCGAGGGCGAAGCCCATGAGGCCTTGTCCGACGTACGCAGCCTGATCAATCTGGCCCGCAAGGCAAAGGCTGCGCAGCCCCGCCTCTGGGATTACGCGTTGAAATTGCGCGACAAGGAATTTGTAGCCGGCGTCATCGCTCCGCACAAACAACAGACGGTGTTGCACGTGTCGGGGCAATTCCCGGCCGAACGTGCCTGCAGCGCGTTGATGCTGCCGCTGATGCCGCACCCGCTCATCAAAAACCGGGTCATCGCCGTCGAATTGGCACCCGAAGCCCTGAAACTTCTGGATTACACGCCCGACCAGATCGCCGGCAACATCTTCACCAAGCGCAATCTGCTGCCCGAAGGCGAAATCCGCATCGGCATCAAGGAAATCCAGCACAACCACTGTCCGGCCGTGGTGGCCTTGCAGGCCATTGATGAGTCCGAGCTGGCACGCTGGGGCATTGATTCAGCACGTCTGCGGATCGATGTCACGGCCGCCGACGCCGTGCGCCGCGAACTCCTGACCAACGCCGAGACCATCGTGGATAAACTGGCGAAGGTGTTCAGCCGCCCACGGAATCCCGAATCCACCGATCCGGACGGCGCGTTGTACGACGGTTTCATCGAGCGCGGCGACAAATTGAAGTTCGGAAAAGCGCGCTCCAGCAAAGGCCGAGATCCCTTGGTTTTCAACGACCCGCGCCTGAGCGAATTGTATTTCCGCTACAAAGCCCGCAACTGGCCGGATACGATGAATGCGGGAGAGGCACGGCTGTGGCGGGAACACCGCTTGAGCCGGCTGACACCGGAGGTCTTGGCCGAGTACAAGCAGCAATGCCGTGATCTGGCCGAAGCCCACACCGACAAAGCCGGAGTTATGCAGGCGCTGATCGACTGGGCCGTAAAAATCGACCTGGCAACGGCTTGATCCGCCGCTGCGGGCGCTCGCTTCCAGCTTAGTGCTTGATCATGATGTGGCGGATGGAAGTGTAGTCTTCCAAGCCGTACATCGACATGTCCTTGCCGTAACCGGACTGCTTCATGCCTCCGTGCGGCATCTCGCTGCACAGCATGAAATGCGTATTGACCCAGGTGCAGCCGTACTGCAGTTCGGCGCTGACGCGCATGGCACGCCCGATGTCGGCGGTCCAGACCGAGGACGCCAGGCCGTAGTCGCTGTCGTTGGCGAACGCGATGGCCTGATCGGTATCGGAGAAACGGCTGACCGAGACCACCGGCCCGAATACTTCACGACGCACGATTTCATCGTTCTGGCCGGCATTGGCCACGACCGTCGGCTGGAAGAAATAACCGGCATCACCGGCATGGCCGCCGGTGGTGATTTCAAGATGCTTTTCGGCACGGCAGCGCTCGACGAATGCCGCGACGCGCTGCTGATGGGCCTGGCTGACCAGCGGGCCCATCTCGACGCCGTCTTCGTCCTGGCTGCCGGATTTGATCGTGGACACCGCCGAAGTCAAATCGGCGACGAAATTCTCATAGGCTTTGTCCTGCACGTAGATGCGGCACGCCGCGGTGCAGTCCTGGCCGGCATTGTAGAAACCGAAGGTGCGGATGCCCTCGACCGCCGCCTGGATGTCGGCATCGTCGAAGATGACGACCGGCGCCTTGCCGCCAAGCTCGAGATGCGTCCGTTTCAGCGTACGCGATGCCACTTCGAGCATTTTCTGGCCGGTGGCGATCGATCCGGTCAGGGAAATCATGCGGACTTGGGGAGCGTTCACCAGCGGATCGCCGACGGTCGCACCGCGTCCGAACACGATATTGATGACACCGGCCGGAAGGAGATCGGCGATGATCTCGAAGAAACGCAATGCGGTCAGCGGCGTGATTTCCGAGGGCTTCAGGACCAGACAGTTGCCTGCCGCGAGCGCCGGCGCCATTTTCCAGGCAGCCATCATCAGGGGGTAGTTCCACGGAGCGATCGAGGCGACGACGCCGACGGGGTCGCGCCGGATCATCGAGGTATGGCCCGGTAGGTATTCGGCGGTGGCCGAGCCGTTCAGACAACGCGCGGCACCGGCGAAGAAACGGAACACATCGGCGATGGCCGGCATTTCGTCATTCAGCGCCGCGAGATAGGGTTTGCCGCAATTGCGGGATTCCAGGCGGGCCAGCTCTTCGGCATGGGCATCCACCCGGTCGGCAATCTGCAGAAGCACCGTAGCCCGGTCTTTGGGGGCGGAACGCGCCCAGGCCGGAAATGCGGCATCGGCGGCGGCGACTGCCGCAGCGACCTGTCCGGGGCTGGCCTCCGGAATCCGGGCGATTTCGGTGCCGGTGGCCGGATCGTATACCGTGAACGATTCCCCCTGCCCCTGCTGCAGGCTTCCGCCGATCAACATTTTGGTCTGCATGGCTGTCTCCTTTTCATTTTCCCGATCCCGCCACGGAATCGGTGTCTCTGGTTAGATAATATGCGCCCAGAATGGGCAACGCCGTAATCAGCATCACCATCAGTGCGACGACATTGGTGATCGGGGTGTCACGCGGCTTGGACAGCTGGTTCATCAGCCAGATCGGCAATGTCCGCTCGCTGCCTGCGGTGAAGGTGGTGACGATGATTTCATCGAAGCTCAGCGCGAAGGCCAGCATGCCACCCGCTAGGAGGGCCGTCGCGATGTTCGGCAGGACGACATGGCGGAACGTCTGGAAAAGATCGGCGCCGAGATCCATGGAGGCCTCGATCATCGACGGCGAGGTCCGCCGGAAACGCGCGATCACATTGTTGTAAACGACCACGATGCAGAAGGTCGCATGGCCGGTGACGATGGTGAGCATCCCGGATTCGATGCCCGCCAGGCGGTAAGCCGACAGCAGCGCGATACCGGTGACGATGCCCGGCAGCGCAATCGGCAGGATGAAAAGCAGGGTGATGGTTTCCCGGCCGAAAAAACGGGCCTTGTAAAGCGCCGCGGAAGCCATCGTGCCCAGAAGCATCGCCAGCAAGGTGGCCTGCGTCGCGATCTTCAACGACAGCCAGACCGCTTCCCGGACGTCCTGGCGCGCCCATGCCTTCGCGAACCACTCCAGGGTGAAACCCTGCAGGGGAAAGCTGAAGGAGCTGGTTTCGGTGTTGAAAGCGTAGATGGCGATGACCGCGATCGGAAAATGCATGAACACCAGACCCAGCAATGCGGCGGTCTGCAGCCACCACGGTGAGCGGCTCTCAGAGTGCATCGAAGGCTCCCAGACGCTTGGCAAAGGCGAGATAAACCGCAATCAGCACGATCGGGACCACCGTGAATGCGGCTGCAAGGGGGATGTTGCCGGCCGCGCCCTGCTGCACATAGACGAAGTTGCCGATGAACAGGCCCGAGGGTCCGAACAGCGTCGGAATGATGTAATCGCCGAGCGTCAGCGAAAACGTGAAGATCGATCCGGCGACGATGCCCGGAAACGCTAGCGGGAGAATGACATGCCGGAAGGTGGTGGCCATATCGGCCCCGAGGTCCTGCGAGGCCTGCGTCAGGTTGTGCGGAATGCGTTCGATCGCCGCCTGGATCGGCAGGATCATGAACGGCAGCCAGAGGTAGGTGAACACCAGAAACCGCCCGAAATGGGAGGTCGACAGCGTCGACCCGCCGACATAAGGGGTTTGCAGGAAAGCTTCCAGCAAAGGCAGCAGACCTGCCTTCGAGACCACCCAATAGACGATGCCGCCTTTAGCGAGAATGACCGTCCAGCTGTAGGCCTTGACGATGTAACTGGCCCACATCGGCAGCATCACGCCGATATAGAAAAAGGCCTTCATCCGCTTTCCGGCGTGCACGGCCATGTAATAGGCCACGGGAAAAGCGATGACGGCGGAGGCCAGTGTGACGGCAAGCGCCATGGCCAGCGTCCGCACAATGATGTCGCGGTTGGCTTCGGCGAAGATGCGTGCGTAATTGTCGAAGGTCAGTACCGGCTTCACCGACATGGTGAAATCATCGAAACTGTAGAAACCCTGCCAGAGCAGAGCCAGCAACGAGCCCATGTAGATCACCGCAAACCAGAGCAGTGGCGGCCCGAGCAGCAGCATCAGGAGCAGGCGCGGATTCCGGTACAACGCGTCGGACATGCTCCGCATCGCTGACCCGGGTTGTTGCGTGGCCGAAATCATTTTCTCATGACGCCAGCGGCACCATGGCCTCGGCGGGCCAGGCCAGCGTCACCTGCGCGCCCGGAGCCGGCAATTCGGCGTCAGCGAAAAGGCTGTTCGATAGTACCGCCGCCAGCTCGATCCCGGCTTCGGTACGGATTTCGACGCGACTGGTGGAGCCGTGGAATTGCACGTTCCGGACGAGGCCGGTTACCGCGATGCCATCGGTGACCGGTTGGTTGACGCGGATGTTCTCCGGACGCACGGAAAAGGCACCATGCCGCCCGAACAACCGTTGTGCGGCATCGGCATCGAAAATATTCGAGGTGCCTACGAAATTGGCGACGAACAGGGTGGCCGGACGCCGGTACAATCCCTCTGGACTGTCGACCTGTTCAATGCGCCCGTTGTTGAACACAGCCACGCGATCGGACATCGACAGGGCCTCGCCCTGATCATGGGTGACGTAAATGAAGGTGATTCCGAGTTTTTTCTGCAGCGATTTGAGTTCATCCTGCATCTGCTCGCGCAGCTTGAGGTCCAGGGCTCCGAGCGGCTCATCGAGCAGGAGTACTTTCGGCCGGTTGACCAGCGCTCTGGCAAGAGCCACGCGTTGACGTTGTCCACCGGAAAGCTGGGAGGGCCGGCGCGCCGCCATGTCGCCCAAGGCGACCATGGTCAGCGCCTCACGGGCGCGTTGCTGCCGTTCGGCACGACCGACACCCTTGACCATCAGGCCGTATTCGATGTTGCCGATGACATCCATGTGCGGGAACAGGGCGTAATCCTGGAACACGGTATTGACGTCACGCCGGTACGGCGGCAATCCTGATGCCTGGTTGCCATGGATCCGGATCACACCGGAGTCCGGCTGTTCGAAACCCGCGATCAGCCGCAGGCAGGTGGTTTTCCCCGAGCCGCTGGGGCCAAGCAGGGAAAAGAACTCACCGTCCGGTATGGCCAGACTGACCGAATCCACCGCCCTGACCGCCCCGTAGTGGCGGGATACATCCTCGAATTCAACTGCAAGCGACATGCCTGTTTCCATTCCGAATGGCGAGGGGATGCTTCCCCTCGCCGTGCTTCACCAATCAACCGCCCATGATGGCGATGTAGTCCTGGGTCCATCGGCTGTAAGGCACGCAGCCGGCGGCGTCCGTGCACTTGGCCTCCGGCGTACGCCAGAAATGGATCTTGTCGAAATTCTCGATGCCGTTGGTCTTGCAGCCCTCGGCGCCAAGCAAGGCGTTGTTTTCGCATGCCGCGGGAACCGCAGGCAGCGAACCGAACCATGCGGCGACATCGCCCTGCACTTTCGGACTGATCGACCACTCCATCCAGGCGTAGGCGCAATTCGGATGTTTGGCGTCGGCATGCAGCATGGTGGTATCGGCCCAGCCGGTCGCACCTTCGGCCGGAATCACAGATGCGATCGGCTGTTTCTCAAGCTGCAGGGCATTGACCTGATAAGGCCAGGACCCGGAAGCCACCACGCCTTCATTCTTGAAATCGCTCATTTGCACGGTGGCGTCATGCCAGTACCGGTGCACAAGGGCTTTCTGTTTCTTCAACAGATCGATCGCGGCGGCATACTGTTTTTCGTTGAGTGCATACGGATCGGTGATGCCGAGCTCGGGCTGCTTGGCCTTGAGGTAAAGCGCGGCATCGGCGATGTAAATCGGACCATCGAACGCCTGGATGCGGCCCTTGTTGGACTTGCCGTCAGCGAGCACCTGCTCCTCGAAAACCACGCCCCAGCTTGCGGGTGCCGTCTTGAAGGTTTTCGTGTTGTACATCAGCACATTCGGACCCCACTGGTAGGGAACGCCGTAATGCTTGCCATCGACGGTATGCCACGCGGCCTGTTGCAGGCGGGCATCGATGCTGGAATAGGATTTGACGCGGCCGATATCGATGGCCTGTACTTTTCCGCCGGCCACCAGTCGCAGGGAGGCGTCACCGGAGGCGGTGACCAGGTCGTAGCCGCCCTGATTCATCAAGGCCACCATTTCATCGGAATTGCCGGCTGTTTTGACACTGACCTTGCAGCCGGTTTCGGCTTCGAAGCCGGTGACCCAGTCATAGCTTTTATCGGTTTCACCGCGTTCGATGTAGCCCGGCCAGGCAACGATCGACAATACGCCCTCAAGTGCGGTCGAGGCTTCGGGAGCCGCGGCCTGCGTTTCAGGAGCGGCCTGTTCTTTCTTGCAGGCCGTCAAGGCGACGGCGATGCCGATGACCAATACGGCGGGTTTCAGATTGTTGCGCATGCTTCCCTCTCTTTTGAATTATTAACGGAATGGCGTGAGCCGGCACGGCACCGCAAGGTGCGTGTCAATAATATTAACCGCTTTTTGGTAAATGTAGTAGAATATTTTACGACCCTGCAATCAGGGCCTAAGACGCTGTTTTGTCGGTCAATTAATTATTGGACACGCCATGGGGGACGTGGCCTGCAGCGACATGTTGCCGGGCGCTGGCGATGTTATGGCTGGAATCATCGAAAAACAGATCCGCACCGAATGCCTCCAGAAACGGACCTTTGTCCCGCCCTCCGAGAAAGAGGGATTCATCCAAACGAACACCCCACTCGCGCAGGGTCAGAATCACGCGTTTATGCGCCGGTGCGGAACGGGCCGTGACCAGCGCCGTGCGGATCGGGCTGGCATCCGCCGGGAAACATTCCTGCAGGTCATGCAAGGCGGAAAGGAAGCCCTTGAAGGGGCCGCCGGAAAGCGGCACGTGCGCTCTGGCCGCTTCATGGGCGTGGAAGGCGGCCAGGCCGTCCTGCTGCGAGACCCGCTCGGATTCATCGCCGAAAATCACGGCATCGCCGTCGAATGCGATGCGCAGTTCCGGGTGCACTTGTACGGCGGCAACCGCCGGCAGGATGGTGGCGGCGGCAATGCCGTGCTCGAGCGCGGCACGCACGGAATCCGGATTGGCC
>JBMSNF010000007.1:0-26580 GCA_049421545.1 Arenimonas sp. | reverse complement strand
GGCGTAGACGATCGTCTCGAAGTCCGCGGCCACCAGCGCCAACGCGCCGAGCAGGGCATCGCAGATGGCATGGATCAGCACATCGCCGTCGGAGTGCGCCAGCAGGCCCTGGCTGTGGGCGATACGGATGCCGCCGAGTACCACGTGATCGCCGGCACCGAAGGCATGGACATCAAAGCCCGAACCGATCCGCATCATGGCGCATTCCTCGTTGTCAGTATGGCTTCCGCGAGCGCGAAATCTTCCGGACCGGTCACCTTGATGTTGTCATCGGCACCCTGCACCAGCAAGGGCGACAGGCCCAGACGTTCCATGGCGCTGCTTTCATCGGTGATCTCGGCATTTTCCTGGTGGGCATGCTGCAACGCGCGCTGCAGACTGCGTGCCGGAAACAGCTGCGGCGTGTAGGCACGCCAGAGCGCGCTGCGGTCGAGCGTACCTTCCACCTGGTTATCGGCATCGCCGCGCTTGACCGTATCCGCCATACGTCCGGCCAGCAGGCCGCCCACCGGATGTACGCAAGCCAATTCGATGAGCCGGTTCAGATCGTCAAATCGCAGACAAGGCCGCGCGGCATCGTGCACCAGTGCCCAGGCATCCGGTTTCAGGACATCTGCCAGAGCCGTAATGCCGGCCAACACGCTGTCGCTCCGGCGCATACCGCCGATGCAGGTGCGCAAGGGCTTGTTGCGCCACATGCTCACCTTGCTCCAGCGATCGTCGCTGGGAGCCAGCGCGAGCAGAATGCCCTCGATATCCGGATGCTGCGCCAGCACATCCAGCACATGCTCGATCATCGGTTTGCCGAGCAGGGGCCGGTATTGTTTGGGAATGTCGGAACCCGAGCGCGAGCCGGACCCGGCAGCCGGGATGATGGCCCAGATCATGGCCGCGGCGCATCCGGCGGCGGCGGGGCATCCAGCTTCTTCTCGGGATCGACCACCCGGTAAAAGGTTTCACCGGATTTGATCATGCCCATCTCGTTGCGGGCCCGCTCTTCAACCGCGTCCACACCCGACTTGAGATCTTTCACCTCGGCAGCCAGCGCTTTGTTGCGGCGCAGCAACTCACGGTTCTCCGCCTGCTGGGCCTGGACCTGGGCACGCAGCTGTTCCACTTGGCGCCAATTGCCCTGCCCGAACCAGAACTTGTACTGCAACAGCGCCAGCGCCAGCGCCAGCACGATGTAAGTCCAGATGTTTCGGGTCAGTCCGTCCACGTCAGCGTTTGAGGCTCACGAACGCACCACGGCCGGCATAACGGGCCTTGGCGCCCAAGGCCTGCTCGATGCGCAGCAGCTGGTTGTATTTGGCGACGCGGTCGGAACGGCACAGGGAACCGGTCTTGATCTGGGTCGCGGTGGTGGCCACGGCGATGTCGGCGATGGTGGTGTCTTCGGTCTCCCCCGAGCGATGCGACACGATGGCGGCGTAACGGTTGGCATCGGCCATGGCGATGGCCTGCAGGGTTTCGGTAAGCGTGCCGATCTGATTCACTTTGATCAGAATGGCGTTGGCGACCTTCTGATTGATGCCGTCCTGGAAGATGCCCGGATTGGTCACGAACAGATCGTCACCGACCAGCTGCACATCCTTGCCGATGGCATCGGTCAGCAGCTTCCAGCCGGCCCAGTCGTTTTCAGCCATGCCGTCTTCGATGGTGATGATCGGATACTTGCGGGACCAGTCGGCGAGGAAATCGCAGAACTGTTCGGAACTCAGGCGCTTGCCCTCGCCCATCAGATTGTATTTGCCGTTCTCGAAGAACTCGGTGCTGGCCACATCCAGACCCAGCAGGACATCGTCACCGGCGTGATAACCGGCTTTGGCGATGGCTTCCAGAATGGTTTCCAGCGCTTCTTCGTTCGAGCGCAGATCCGGGGCGAAACCGCCTTCGTCGCCAACCGAGGTGCTCAGGCCGCGGCCTTTCAGAACCGACTTCAGACTGTGGAAAATTTCGGTACCGGCACGCAATGCCTCGCTGAAGGAATCGAAACCGACCGGCAGCACCATGAACTCCTGCATGTCGACGTTGTTGTCGGCATGGGCGCCGCCGTTGATGATGTTCATCATCGGAACCGGCAACGCCACGTCGCGGCCATTGGCCAGATACTGCCAGAGCGCCTGGCCTTTGGCGGCGGCGGCGGCATGGGCGGCAGCCAAGGAAACCCCGAGTAGCGCATTGGCGCCAAGCCGTGCTTTGTTCTCGGTACCGTCGAGATTGATCAGGCGCTGGTCCAGACCGGTTTGGTCGAACACGTCGAAACCGTTCAGGGCCTTGGCGATTTCGCCGTTGACATGCTCCACGGCTTTTTTCACGCCCTTGCCCTGGTAACGGGTCTTGTCACCGTCGCGCAGCTCGATGGCTTCCTTCGAACCGGTGGATGCCCCCGAAGGCACGGCGGCACGGCCGACCTGCCCGCTGCTCAGCGTCACTTCCGCTTCAAGGGTCGGGTTGCCGCGGCTGTCGAGGATTTCGCGGGCGATGATTTTGCTGATCTGGCTCATGACGGATCTTCTGTAAATGGATTTCGAAAATTAAATTTGGTCTTCGATGAAGCCGCCGCGCTTTGCGGCTTCGTCGAACGCAATCAGGTTTTCCAGCAGCGCTTTCATTTTCGGCAAGGGCCAGGCGTTCGGACCATCGGAGAGCGCCACATCCGGGTTCGGGTGGGTTTCCATGAAGATGCCGGCAATGCCGACCGCCATCGCCGCACGCGACAACACCGGCACGAACTGGCGCTGACCGCCGGACTTGCCATCCATGCCACCGGGCAGTTGCACCGAGTGGGTGGCATCGAACACCACCGGACAGCCGGTATCGCGCATCACGCTCAGGGAACGCATGTCGGACACCAGATTGTTGTAACCGAAGCTCGCGCCGCGCTCGCAGACCATGATCTGCTCGTTGCCGGTGGCTTTGGCCTTGGCGGCCACATGTTTCATTTCCCAGGGCGACAGGAACTGGCCTTTCTTGATATTGACCGGACGGCCGGCCGAAGCCACCTTCTGGATGAAATCGGTCTGCCGGCACAGGAAGGCCGGCGTCTGCAGCACATCCACCACCGCGGCGACTTCGTCCATCGGCGTGTATTCATGCACATCGGTCAGCACCGGTACACCGATCTGGCGTTTCACTTCGGCCAGCACTTTCAGGCCTTCGTCCAGGCCCGGGCCGCGGAAACTGGTGCCGGAAGTGCGGTTGGCTTTGTCGAAGCTCGACTTGAAAATGAACGGAATACCGAGCGAATCGGTGATCTCCTTCAATTGCCCGGCAACATCGAGCTGCAGCTGCATGGACTCGATCACGCACGGACCGGCAATCAGGAAGAAGCGTTGATCCAAACCGACATCGAAGCCGCAGAGTTTCATGAGCGATATCCTTAAACGGTGGCGCCGGATTTCTTCTGGCGTGCGGCTTTGATGAAACCGCTGAACAGGGGGTGGCCGTAACGCGGGGTGGACAGGAACTCCGGATGCGCCTGGCAGGCCAGGAACCAGGGATGGTCGGGGATTTCGACCATTTCCACCAGCAACCCATCCATCGACTGCGCCGAGATGGTCATGCCGGCCTTTTCGACCGCTTCGCGGTAGGCGTTGTTGAATTCATAGCGGTGACGATGGCGTTCGGAAACCACATCTTTGCCATACAGGCTGTGTGCCAGCGTGCCCGGCTTCAAGCGGCATTCCTGCAGCCCCAGACGCATGGTGCCGCCCATATCGGAATCGGCGCTGCGGCGTTCGATTTCGCCGCTGGCGGTGCGCCATTCGGTGATCAAGGCGATCGCCGGATCCGCGCACTGACGGTCGATTTCGGTGGTATTGGCGCCGGGCAGGCCGCCTTTGTCACGCAGGATGTCGACCACCGCGGCCTGCATGCCGTAACAGATGCCGAAGTACGGGATCTTGTGATCACGCGCGTATTTCGAGGTGGCGACCTTGCCTTCGAAGCCGCGGTCGCCGAAACCGCCCGGCACCAGAATGCCGTCGACATCGGCCAGTACGCCGGTACCGTCGGTTTCAACCTGCTCGGATTCCAGCCACTTCAGGCGTACACGCGTGCGCTGGCGCAGGCCGCCGTGACGCAGGGCCTCGCCGATGGATTTGTAGGCGTCCTGGTGGTCGACGTATTTGCCGACCACGGCGATGGTGACTTCATCGACCGGGTGTTCGACCGCATCGACCACATCGCGCCATTCGCTGAGATCGGCCGGGCCGACCATGTCTTCCAGACGCAGGCGGCGGATGGCGATGGTGTCCAGACCCTGCTCGTGCAGCCAGAGCGGGAGCTTGTAGATGGTATCGACGTCCAGACAGCTGATGACCGCTTCTTCCGGAACGTTGGTGAACAGCGCGATCTTGCGGCGGTCGCTTTCCGGCAGGGGCTGCTCGCTGCGGCAGAGCAGGATGTCGGGCTGGATGCCGATCGAGCGCAGCTCCTTGACCGAGTGCTGGGTCGGCTTGGTTTTCAACTCGCCGGCGGCGGCGATGTAGGGCACCAGGGTCAGATGCAGGAAGATGGCTTTATCCGGACCGCGCTCGCTGCGGATCTGGCGGATGGCCTCCAGGAACGGCAGCGATTCGATGTCGCCGACGGTGCCGCCGATTTCGACCAGACCGACATCGAAGCCTTCGGTGGCGGCATAGATGGCCTGCTTGATTTCGTCGGTGACATGCGGAATGACCTGCACGGTGCCGCCGAGGTAATCGCCGCGGCGTTCCTTGCGGATGACGTTGTCGTAGATGCGGCCGGTGGTGATCGAGTTCTTGCGCGTCAGATGCGTGCGCACGAAGCGCTCGTAGTGGCCGAGATCTAGATCGGTTTCGGCACCGTCATCGGTGACGTACACCTCGCCGTGCTGGAATGGCGACATGGTGCCCGGATCCACATTGAGGTAGGGATCGAGCTTCATCATGGTGATGTTGAGGCCGCGGGCCTCGAGGATGGCGGCCAGGGACGCGGCAGCGATGCCTTTGCCCAGGGAAGAGACCACACCGCCGGTAACGAAGATTAAACGCGTCATGGGAAAAGAGGGCGTTGGAAAGCACCATTTTACCGACTTGCGGGCAAAAACGCACCTTTTTAATTCCGCTTGACCGCAAACGGCGCAGATAGCATCCTGAATGCACCCGCTTGCCCCCAGAAGAGCCATGAATACCCGTTATAACGCCGCCGACATTGAAGTCCTTTCCGGCCTGGATCCGGTCAAACGCCGCCCGGGCATGTATACCGACACCACCCGGCCGAACCACCTGGCACAGGAAGTCATCGATAACGCCATCGATGAGGCTCTGGCCGGGCATGCCAAATCCATCGAAGTCACCCTGTTCGCCGACGGCAGCTGCGAGGTCATCGACGACGGCCGCGGCATGCCGGTGGACATCCATCCGGACGAGGGCATTCCGGGCGTGGAACTGATCCTGACCCGCCTTCACGCCGGCGGTAAATTCAGCGGCAAGAATTACACCTTCTCCGGCGGTCTGCACGGCGTCGGCGTGTCCGTGGTCAATGCCCTCTCGAAGAAAGTGGAAGTCGGCATCAAGCGTGACGGCAATGAATACCGCATGCAGTTCCAGGACGGCTTCCGCTCCTCGCCGCTGGAAACCATCGGCACCGTCGGCAAACGCAACTCCGGCACGCGCGTGCGCTTCTGGCCGGACGGCAAATATTTCGACACCAACAAATTCGCGGTCAAGGCCCTGCGCCACCTGCTTCGGGCCAAGGCCGTGCTGTGCCCCGGTCTCAATGTATCGCTGTTCGACGAAGCCAGTGGCGAGCGTAGCCAATGGTTCTACGAAAACGGATTGAGCGATTACCTGCTCGGCGAACTGGCCGGCAAGGAGCTGTTGCCGGCGGAACTGTTCGGCGGCCATCTCAGCAAGGAAAGCGAAGTGGTCGATTGGGCGCTGGCCTGGCTGCCGGACGGCGAGCTGGTGCAGGAAAGCTACGTCAACCTGATCCCGACCGCCCAGGGCGGCACCCATGTGAACGGGCTGCGCTCCGGCCTCACCGATGCCCTGCGCGAGTTCTGCGATTTCCGCAATCTGCTGCCACGCGGCGTCAAACTGGCGCCGGAAGACGTCTGGGATCGGGTCAGCTACGTGTTGAGCCTGAAACTGACCGATCCGCAGTTCAGTGGACAGACCAAAGAACGGCTGAGTTCGCGGCAGGCCGCCGCCTTCATCGAGTCGGCCGTGCATGACGCCTTTTCGCTTTGGCTCAACCAGCACGTCGAAGCCGGCACCGCCATCGCCATGCTCGCCATCGAGCGCGCGGCGGCGCGTCTGAAAACCGAGAAGCAGGTGGTCCGCAAGAAAATCACCCAGGGTCCCGCCCTGCCCGGCAAACTGGCCGACTGCATCTCCCAGGATCTGTCACGTACGGAGCTGTTCCTGGTCGAAGGTGACTCCGCCGGCGGCTCCGCCAAACAGGCCCGCAACAAGGAGTTCCAGGCCATCATGCCGCTGCGCGGCAAAATCCTGAACACTTGGGAAGTGGCCAGCTCGGGTGTGCTGGCTTCCAATGAAGTGCACGATCTGGCGGTAGCCATCGGCTGCGATCCGGGGGTGCAGAACATCGAAGGCCTGCGCTACGGCAAGGTCATCATTTTGGCCGATGCCGACTCCGACGGCCTGCACATCGCCACCCTGCTGTCGGCGCTGTTCCTCAAGCATTTTCCGGCATTGGTCAATGCCGGCCACATCTTCGTCGCCATGCCGCCGCTGTTCCGCATCGATGTCGGCAAGCAGGTGTTCTACGCGCTCGATGAGGAGGAAAAGCGGATTCTGCTCGACCGCATCGAGAAGGAAAAAATCAAAGGCCAGGTTAGCGTGACCCGCTTCAAGGGTCTTGGTGAAATGAATCCGGCACAACTGCGCGAATCGACCGTGCATCCAGACACCCGCCGCTTGGTGCAGCTCACCATCGACGACATTTCGGAAACCGATGCACTGATGGACATGCTGCTGGCCAAGAAGCGTGCCCCCGACCGCAAACACTGGCTGGAAACCAAGGGCGATCTGGCCTCGCTCGAACTCTGAATCAGCTGAACAGGTGTTCGAGCCAGGCCGCGAACCGGGTGATTTCCGCGTCGAAGCGGCCGTTCACGGCCAGATAAACCAAATACAGAAAAATCGCCAGCGTCGCCACTGACGCCAGACGTTGGCCGATGCTGGCGAAATGGATGTTGCGCGGATTCGGATCGGAGTTCTTCATCGCACATTCCCCTGAGCTTGTTCTAGGCCCACCCTAGCGCGAATCGCTCACTCCGGCAAGTGCAGTGCCGCCGCCATCATGCGTGCGATCAGCGCCTGAACCGGCGCGGCCCTCGGTGCGTCGAACGCCGTCATGGTCCCATCGAGATAGGTACTTTGCGCCAATTCCAGCTGGAAGGCATGGATGCCGGCCTCAGGAGCCGCGTAATGTCGGGTGATGTAACCGCCTTTGAAGCGCCCGTTGCTGACCCAGCTGTATTCGCTTTGGGCGGCCAGAACGGCTTCAACCTCACGCAGCCGGGCATCGGGAAAGCTGCGCCCTTCGGCAGTGCCGAGATTGAAATCCGGCAGCCGGCCTTCGAACAGATACGGCAGCTCCGGACGGATCGAATGCCCTTCCCAAAGCAGTACCCGGCCATGCTGCTGTTTGAGGCGGTGCAGTTCCGCCTGCAGCGCCGTGTGATACGGCTGCCAATACTGGGCACGGCGCTGCACGATGGCTTCGGCATCGGGTGATTGCCCGTCCCGGTAAATCGGGCGTCCGGAAAACGCCACGGTCGGGCACAAGCCGGTCACGTTCTGGCCGGGATACAGGGACGCATCATCGGGCGGGCGGTTCAGATCGATCACGTAACGCGAATAGCGCGGCTTCAATACGGAAGCGCCGAGCGCCAGAGCGAAATCATACAAGCGGTCGACGTGCCAGTCGGTATCCGGCGCCGACTGCGCTTCCTCCACCAGTGCCGCGCGGATATCGTCCGGGATGTCGGTGCCGTTGTGCGGAAGACTGACCAGCAGAGGCAACGTGCCGCGATGCAACTCGAAGGTATGCATCAGAATCGTGCCGCCGAAAACGGCCTCAGATCGATCATGGGATCGTTTCCGGTCATCTGGGCGGCCAGCAGCTGCCCGGTGATGGCACTCATGCTCATGCCCAGCATGCCGTGTCCGGTCGCGAGGAACAGATTGCGATGCTTCGGCGACACGCCGAGAATCGGCAGATCGTCATAGGTCATCGGACGCCAACCGAACCAGCGCGATTGGATTTCGGCGCCGACCGGAGCGTGCAGGTATTCCCGGGCGCCGCGCTCGAGGGCATCCAGCCTTTTGGCATTCAGGCTGTCATCGAAGCCGGCGAATTCCATGGTGCTGCCCAACCGGTAACCGCCGGCCCAGGAGGTCACACAGACGCTGCGCTCGGTCAGCACCAGAGGCGTTTTCGGCACGACTGGCGGCAGACTGTAGGAAATGGAATAGCCCTTGCCGGGCTGTATCGGCAGGGCCAAATCCAGACTGCGCACCATGGCCGGCGACCAGGCCGCCAAAGCGACCAGCACCTGCGCGCCCTGACGGCGACCACAGGCGGTTTCCACATGCGTGATGCAATCGCCCTCGGCGGCAACGCTCAACACCTCGCAGTGCTCTTCGATGACACCGCCAAGAGCCCTGACCTTCGCAGCCAGGGCCGCGCAATAGGCATCCGGCTGGAAGTGGGCGTCATTCGGAAAAAAGATTCCCCCGGCCATCCCGGGCAGCAGCGCCGGCTCACGGGCCGCCAGCGCCTGCGCATCCAGCTGTTCCGCAACGATGCCGCACTCGGCGAGCAAGGGCAGTTCCGCCGCCAGGGCATCCAGACCCTCGTGGGTGCGACAGACATACATTTCGCCATTAGCATCGAAACCGCAATCGAAGCCATGCCGGGTGATGATGTCTTCCAGCAAGGTCCGCGAGCTGTTCAGTAATTCGGCTCTGGTCAAGGCGGATTGGCGGTGGTCGCGGCCGTTGCAGCGGAGCGAGAAACGCAGCAGCCAGTCCAGCAGGGACAGATCGGTCGAGGGCTTGATGTAAAACGGCGCATCGGCCTGCGTCATGTATTTCAGGGCTTTGCCGATCATGCCGGGAGCCGCCAAGGGCGGCGCGTGACTCGGGGTGATGGTGCCGCAGTTGCCGAGCGAAGTGGCGCCGCCGACGGTGTCTTTTTCCAGAATCCGCACGGAACGGCCCTGCTCGAGCAGGAACAGCGCACAGCTCAGACCGATGACACCGCCACCGAGAATCAGCACATCATCGTTATTTAGGCTCATGAGCGGGTACGCGAAGGACTCGCCCTATGATACAAAGTTCGGCCGCTTCCCGTAAGTGAGCCAGCGCCAGAGGAATTCGGCCGGCCCCATGCTGAAACGACTGAGCCACCAGGCGCTGAATGCCGCCTGGGCGGCAATCACGGCCATGGCGAAGGGAATGTGCCATGCACGCGGCAGCTGTTGGAAATAACCGAGTCCATAACCGCTGAAAATCAGGGTACAGATCAGGGACTGGCCGAGATAATTGCTCAAGGCCATGCGCCCCAGCGGCGCCAGCAGGGCCAGACGCGTCTGGAACCAGGCTCGCGGCCACAACCAGCGCAAACCGAAATACATGCCGAGACACATCAGCAGTCCCGCCAGCATGTTGAGGATGTTGACGGTCGCGAAAACCGCATCGATCCGGACCGGCGAAAAATCGGGTGAGATGACGATACTCGCCAGCATCAGGGCAAGACCGGCCAGATAACAGTAAATCGCCGCCCACCCGCCGCCGTCATCGGCTGAGCTTGCCGGACACGACCAGCCCAGTCGATGCAGTCTGACGCCGAGTGCGAACACGGCCGTCGCCATGGGCAGCAGGATGAACAGATTTCCGAGACTCTGCAGGAAATAGCCGGCGCGCCATTGCAGAGTCGCCAGATAGGGACTATGGCCCTGAAAGCGGGATTCTTCGGCCATCATTTTGGCGATGTCGGCACCGTCATCGTGGCTCCCGGCCATCGCGCCGGCGAACGCCAACATCGCCAAGGGCGCGCAATACACCATGAGGATCCGGACCAGGCGCGGAGGGGTGTCGCTTTTCATCCGCCAAAGCAGTACGAACCCAGCCAGTGCATAGGTGAACAGGATATCGCCTTCCCAAACCAGAATGCCGTGTGCGGCACCGATGGCGAGCAGGACCCACAGACGGCGCTTGTAAATGCGCCGGAAATCGCCACCGCTGCGGGCGGCGCTGTCATACATGATGGCAAAGCCGATGCCGAAAAGCAGCGAGAACAAGGTCCAGAATTTGCCTTGCACGAAGATGTAGATGAATGCATCGGCGATTCGGTCAAGCCCGTGCAGCGTGGGATCGATACCGCTCATGGCCTGCATGATCGGACCGTTGAAGGCCTCCAGATTCATCAGCAGGATGCCGAACAAAGCAAAACCCCGGATGGCATCAAGCATATCGATGCGCTCCGAGGTTCGTACGGGGTGGAACTCCTGTTCAGTGCCGGTCATTGCGGTTTCCCTTTATTCCAAGGTTAACCGCAGAACCTTGATCCGACCATAGGCGGGAAGTATCGGTTCAGTGCTGCACGCCGCCTTCGCCGTGCACGTGCCCGTGCGCGATTTCTTCTTCGCTGGCGGCGCGGACATCGAGGATCTCGACGGTGAAGTCGAGCGATTTGCCGGCCATCGGGTGATTGAGATCGACATCGACGGTGGTCATTCCGACTTTCAGGATGGTCATGGCGCGCGGTCCCATTTCAGTCGGCAGCACCACTTGCTGGCCGTTGACCAGTTTGGCGTTCTTGAACAGCTTCTTCGGAATGCGCTGGGTCATGCCGTCACGGCGCTCGCCGTAGGCCTGGTCCGGGCTGACGGTGACGGCGACGTTGTCACCGGCTTGCTTGCCGATCAGGGCTTCTTCCAGACCTGGAATGATGGCACCATGGCCGACCAGGACAGTGAGGGCGTTACCGTCTTTCGAGCTTTCCAGCGGTTCTTTGCCGGTTTCGGCAACGGTGTAGTGGAAGGTAACCACGGAGTTCTTTTCAATCGACATAACGCATCCAGATCGGGAGGGGTGACGGAAATGCCCGTATCGGGCACAATCAAGCGGACTATTATCCGATTGAATGCACCGGAATGCCAGTAAAATCCACGAAAACCGCCTTTGTTCTGCTTCTGGCCGCCCTGTTGGGGGCATGCGCCAGTGCCCCGGAGCGAAGCCCTCCGGTCGTCACCGGCCTGGGTGAGGACGAGACTGTCCTGCCCAGCACCCTCAAGGCCACCGCCAACGATGTCCTGTTCCAGGCCATCGGTCTGGTCGGCACACCCTACCGCTATGGCGGCAATTCGCCGGAATCGGGCTTCGACTGTTCGGGGCTGATCAATTACGTTTTTCTGCATAGCGCCGGCCTGAAACTGCCCCGCACGACCGCTGAACTGATCGACATCGATGCCCCGCAGGTGGACAAGGACCGCCTCTATCCGGGCGATCTGGTGTACTTCAACACCCTCGGCGGCCGGGTTAGCCACATCGGCATCTATGTCGGTGAACGCCGTTTCGTACATGCCCCAAGCTCGGGCGGCACCGTACGCATGGACAACATCGATACACCGTATTGGCAGAAGCATTATGTGGACGCCAAGCGTGTACTGCTGGGCGATTGAGCCCGCCTGAACGGTCGATTCAGCCCCGATTCGCTTTATCTGGCATAACCGCCTACAATAGCGGCACAAAGAAACGGTTCGTTTCCTAATCTCTGTGCATTACGCACTTACTCCGCACGAACCCATTCTCAGGCGCCTCAGGGCGCAATGAAAGCAATGTGGTGTTAGGGACATTGCCCCCGCAGGAGTTACAACATGCCTTTTCAATCCCTTGGGCTGATGCCCGAGCTCGTCCGTGCGCTGTCCGATAAGGGCTACACGGAACCCACCGCCATTCAAACCCAAGCCATTCCCGCCATTCTCAATGGCGAGGACGTCCTTGGCGGCGCCCAAACCGGTACCGGTAAAACCGCTGCCTTCACATTGCCGATCCTGCAGCGTTTGGCCGAACATCCGAACCCGAAAGCCAAAGGACCGCGTGTGCTGATTCTGGTACCGACGCGTGAGCTGGCCGTGCAGGTGCACACCAGCATCCGCGAATACGGCAAGCACATCCGTCTGCGTACCGCCGTCATGTACGGCGGCGCCAGCATGAACCCGCAGATGATGGCGCTCGGCAAAGGCCTCGATATTCTGGTGGCCACGCCCGGCCGTCTGATCGACCATCTGGAACGCGGAACCGCCCAGCTGCACCGGGTGGAAACCCTGATTCTGGACGAAGCCGACCGCATGCTCGACATGGGCTTTCTGCCGGCCATCAAGAAAATCCTCAACCAGGTTCCGAAGCAGCGTCAGACCCTGCTGTTCTCGGCCACCTTCGATGCACCCATCAAGCAGCTGGCACTGCAGTTCATGCGCAACCCGGTGGAAGTGCAGGTTTCCTCACAGAATACCGTGGCGCATACCGTCAACCACATCGCGCATCCGGTCGACCCGGGCAAGAAGCGCGAACTGCTGATGCACATCCTGAGCGAACGCTATCAGGAACAGATCCTGGTGTTCGTGAAAACCAAACACCTGTGCAACCGCATCGCCGAACAGATCACCAAGGACGGCATCCCCGCGCTCGCCATCCACGGCAACAAGAGCCAGGGTCAGCGTCTGAAAGCCCTGTCGGATTTCAAAGCCGGCAACGTGCGCGTACTGTGCGCCACCGATGTGGCCGCCCGCGGCCTAGACATTCCGCTGCTGCCGCTGGTCATCAATTTCGACATGCCGATGGTGGCCGAAGACTACGTGCACCGCATCGGTCGTACCGGCCGCGCCGGCGCCAACGGCGATGCCGTCTCGCTGGTCGCCACCGATGAAGGCGGCCTGCTGCGCGCTGTCAACCGCTTGCTGAAACAGGACATCTCGCTGGAACCGAAACCCGGCTTCGAGCCGACCACGACCATGCGCATGGACCTGACCCCGCCGCGCGGCAAGCCGTCCGGCCATCAGGCGCCGCGCCGCAAACCGGCGCAACCGGGCCATCTGAAAAGCCACGGCATGGCTTCGCAGAAACCGAAAAGCAGCAGCCCGGGCGGCAATCCGCGCGGCCGCCAGCGTTCGCCGCAACGCTGATACCAAACGCTATCGTGAAAAAGCCGCCGCAAGGCGGCTTTTTTCATGGCATCGGATTCTGTCCTAGAATAGATGCAGCTCTGGGGAGAGGCCATGAAAACCATCGGGAAGGATTTCGGAATATCGCTTTTGGCAGGCCTGTTCTGCGGACTGGCCGTACTGGCCCTGTTGACCGCATTCGGCCACTACCGGCAGCAGCGCGTCACCGCCGATGCCCTGAACGACATGTCGCAACGCGGTTTCGATCGGATACTCGCGGTCATGGCGGAAATGCAAGGCGGCGTCGCCCAGCTGCAGACCATCACTGACCAGGAATGCAGTCCAGCGACACAGATGCAGCTCAGCAAACTGGTGCGCAACAGCCTGTACCTCAAAACCGCCAATCTCCATCTCGGCGGCAACCGGTACTGTTCGGATGCGGGCATCATCAAACGCGAATTGCAGCAACCGCATTTCCGCACCGCCGACGGCGCCGAAATCTGGCTGTATGCCAACAATCTGTACAGCGCGAAAAACAACACCCTGTTCTACAGCAAGGACGGCGTTCTGCTGAGCACCTTGCATGAACATCTGCTCAATATCGTGACCGACGGCAAAACCCGCATGGTGCTGTACGATCCGGCAAGCGGCGACATTCTGGCCCGGCATCCTGCCAACGACAATCTCGGCCCGGAACAGGCCGAAACCCTGAAAGCGCAGCCGGATACCGCTGTCGTCATCCGGCAGGACCAGCGGGTCAAGGTCAGCCTGTTGGCGACCCGCACCACCGCATCCTGGCAGACGCTACTCATCGAGAATATCTGGCCCTGGGCCGTCATCGCCCTCGCCTGTGCCTGGCTTGCGGGAGCGCTCTGCTACCGACAGCTCGGTTTTCACCGGCTGCCGGCCCAGCAGCTGAAGCGCGCCGTCCGCAGCAAGCGCTTCGAGGTCAACTATCAACCGATCGTCAACATCGCCGACGGCCGCTGCCTGGGCGCGGAATGCCTGATCCGTTGGAAGGACGAAGCAGGCAAAGCGGTCCGTACCGATCATTTCGTCCCCATCGCCGAAGAAAGCGGACTGATCGAAGCGATGACCGACATCGTGCTCGAAAAGGCCATCGATGAGCTCGGCGATGCACTGCGTTCAGGCGCGTTCTATCTGTCCATCAATCTCGCCGCCGGCGATATGGCCAAACGCCGGTTCTATCCCCTCCTGCACGAAAGCCTGACCCGCGCCGGTCTGGCCCCGCAGTCCTTCGCCATCGAAGCGACCGAGCGCGGCTTCGTCGATGCGGAGCGCGCGAACGCGGTCATTTCCGAAATGCGCGATGCGGGCCATGCCATATTGATCGACGATTTCGGCACCGGTTATTCCAGCCTGTCGTATCTGCAGAAGCTCGCGATCGACGTGATCAAAATCGACAAGGCCTTCGTGGATGCCATCAATACCGAATCGGCCACCAGCTCGGTCATCGTCCATATCATCGCCATGGCCAAGCAGTTGGGACTGAAGACCGTCGCCGAAGGCATCGAAACCGAAGTGCAGGCGGATTTCCTCCGCGAGCACGGCGTTGATGCCGGACAGGGCTGGTACTATTCAAAACCGCTGACTGCGGAACAGTTCCGAACCTTTCTCGAGAAATCGCATGCCCGTTGAGCCTTCCGTGGTCCGTAAAATCCAGATCGATCGCCCCGGCGGCTATGATGCCCTCAAACTGGTTGAAGCCGCCCTGCCCGCCGTCGGCGCAGATGAGGTGCTGATTGCCGTAAAGGCCTGCGGTGTGAATTACGCCGACGGCATCATCCGCATGGGCCTGTACGCCTCCGCCAAGGAACTTCACGGCTATCCGATCACGCCCGGCTTCGAGCTGTCCGGCGTGGTCACTGCAGTCGGCAGCCAGGTCACCGAACATGCCGTCGGTGATGAGGTCGTGGCGCTGACCCTGTTCGGCGGTTATTGCTCGCACATCGTGCTGAAATCCGACCGGGTGTTCCGCAAACCTGCCGCGCTCAGTCACGCTCAAGCCGCGGCGCTGCCGACGGTGTTCCTGACCGCCTGGTTCATGGTGCGCGAGCAAGTGTTGCCCAAGCCCGGCGATGTCTGGTTGGTGCATTCCGCCGCCGGCGGCGTCGGCTCGGCCCTGTGCCAGCTCGGCCGTTTGCAGGGCTGCCGCGTGGTCGGTGTGGTCGGGTCCGCGCACAAGCGCAGTGCGGCTCTGGCCATGGGCGCGACCGAGGCCATTGATAAATCCTCGCAGGATCTCTGGGCGGAAGCCGGGCGCTTGGCCCCGAAAGGATTCCAGGCCGTGTTCGACGCCAATGGCGTCTCCACGCTGGGCCAAAGCTATGCGCATCTGGCGCCGATGGGCAAACTGTGCATCTATGGGTTCGCCAGCATGCTGCCGCACGATGGCCGGCTCAATTGGGTAAAAATGGCCTGGGACTGGCTGCGCACGCCACGCTTCAACCCGCTCGACATGACCCAGAGCAACAAAAGCGTGTTGGCCGCCAATCTGAGTTTTCTGTCGGAACACGCTGGCCTGTTGCGAACCGGCATGCTCGAGCTGATCGGCCTGTTCGAAAGCGGCGCATTGGTCGCGCCACCGGTCACGGAATACCCGCTGGCCGATGCCGCCAAGGCCCAGGCCGACATCGAGTCCGGCCGGACCGTCGGCAAGCTGGTGCTGATTCCTTAGAACGGTTTGGCGATCACCAGAAAGATCACCGCGAACAGCAGAAACACCGGCACTTCATTCAGGATGCGCAGGGTGCGCGGGGAAGGCAGGGCTTTCCCGCTTTGCGTCGCCTGAAGGCGTTTGTAACTGAGAATGAAATAGACGAACAGGATGGCGACCAACAGCAGCTTGGCATGCAGCCAACCACCGAGACCGGCGAAGTGGAGCAGACCGATGCCGAACAGCACCGCCAGACCGAACATGACATGACCGAACAGGTACAGACGGCGCGCCATCACCAACAGGCGCGCCTGCACGTCCGGCTGTCCGGGCGATTCGGCGAAATTGATCAATAAACGCGGCAGATAGAACACGGCGGCGACCCAGGCCATCACGAACAGCAGATGGGCCGATTTCAAGAGCGCATAAAGCATGACGGTGAGGCTCCGGTTGAAGATAAATGCTTGTTCAAGCAAGGATTTGCGTATCGGAGTAAACTATACAACCTTTCCAGGCTTCGCGCCTGCGCCCAGAGCCGATACCCTCCTATGACTTCGAAACCCGCCGACAGCGCCGCCACCACGTTCCGTGACTTGGGCTTGCCTGAAACCATGCTGAAAACCCTGACCGAGCTGGGCTATGAAACCCCCTCGCCGATCCAGGCTGCGATGATTCCCCACATCATGAACGGCCGTGACGTGCTCGGCCAGGCCCAGACCGGCACCGGCAAAACCGCCGCCTTCGCGCTGCCGCTGCTGAGCGGCCTCGACCTGAAAGCCGGGAAACCGCAAGTGTTAGTGCTGGCGCCAACCCGCGAATTGGCAATCCAGGTCGCCGAGGCCTTCCAGAAATATGCCGAAAACCTGCCGCACTTCCATGTGCTGCCGATTTACGGCGGTCAGAGCTACGGCCCGCAGCTGTCGGCCTTGCGCCGCGGCGTGCATGTCGTGGTCGGCACCCCGGGCCGGGTCATCGACCATCTCGAAAAGAATTCGCTGGATCTGTCGGAGCTGAAAACGCTGGTACTGGACGAAGCCGACGAAATGCTGCGTATGGGGTTCATCGACGACGTCGAAACCATCATCCGCAAATCGCCGGAAACCCGCCAGGTCGCGCTGTTCTCGGCGACCATGCCGACGGCCATCAAGCGCATCGCCCAGAAGTACCTGAAGTCGCCGATCGAAATCCAGATCGAGGCCAAAACCCGCACCGCCGACAACATCCGCCAGCGATGCTGGCAGGTCTCCGGTCTGCACAAGCTCGATGCCCTGACCCGTATTCTGGAAGTCGAACCCTTCGACGGCATGATCATCTTCGCGCGCACCAAGCTCGCCACCGATGAACTGGCGCAGAAACTGCAGGCGCGTGGCTTCTCGGCCGCCGCCATCAACGGCGACATCAACCAAGCCCAGCGCGAACGCACCATCGGCCAGCTGAAAGATGGCAGCATCGACATCCTGGTCGCCACCGACGTGGCCGCACGCGGTCTCGACGTCGACCGCATCAGCCATGTGGTCAACTACGACGTGCCTTACGACACCGAATCCTACGTGCACCGCATCGGGCGTACCGGCCGTGCCGGACGCAGCGGTGAAGCCATTCTGTTCATCGCGCCGCGCGAGCGCGGCATGCTGCGCGCCATCGAACGCGCCACCAACCAGCCGATCGAACCGATGGAATTGCCGAGCGTGGCGACCATCAATGAAGTCCGCATGGACAAGTTCAAGCAGCAGATCACCGAGACTCTGGAAGCCTCGGATCTGACCCTGTTCCGGAAGCTGGTCGAGGATTACGAGCAGGCCCTGAACGTTCCGGCCATCGAAATCGCGGCAGCCTTGGCCAAAATGGCGCGCGGCGATGTGCCCTTGCTGCTGGAACCACCCAAGCGCGAAGAACGCAAAGCCAAGGAATTCGAAGTGCGCGAGGGCCGCGACAAGCGTCCCGCCCGCGAACCGCGCTTCGAGCGCGACACCCGCGGCGAGCGTCCGGAACGCCCGTTCCGTGAAAAGAAAGAGCGTGCACCGCGCGATGCCGAACCGGGCATGGAATCCTACCGGATCGAAGTCGGCTACGAGCATGGCGTCAAGCCGGGCAATATCGTCGGCGCCATCGCCAATGAAGCCGGACTGGATGCCAAGCACATGGGCCGCATCGAGATTTTCGATGACTACAGCATCGTCGACCTGCCGGAAGGCATGCCGAAAGAAATCCTCAAGCATCTGAAAACCGTTTGGTGCGCCGGCCAACAGCTCCGCATCACCAAGGACGGTACCGCCCCGGATACCGCACCGAAGAAACCGCGCCCGCCGCGCCGCCCGGACACCCGTGAAAAACCGGACACCGTCGGCAAGGTCAAACGCAAGAACGAATCGTTCTTCGAGTTCCGTCAGGGCAAAAAGAAAAACAAATTCAAGGATTGATCCATGAGCACCGGCGCCCGTGATTCGCAGGTGCTGGTCATCGGCGGCGGAGCCGCCGGCCTGATGTGCGCGGCGACCGCCGCCTACCGCGGCAAGACGGTGACGGTTCTGGAAGGCAGCAACCGCTGCGGCAAGAAGATCCTGATGTCCGGCGGAGGCCGCTGCAACTTCACCAATACCGGTACCGGCCCGGATCACTTCCTGTCGCGCAATCCGCATTTCTGCAAATCGGCTTTGGCCCGCTACCGTCCTGTCGATTTCATCGCACTGGTGGAACGTCACGGCATTGCGTATCACGAGAAGGAACTCGGCCAGCTGTTCTGCGACGACTCCTCGAAACAGATCGTGAAACTGCTGTTGGATGAATGCGACTGGGCCGGAGTGCGAATCGCAACCGGCGTTTCCATCACCTCGGTGCGACACAATGGCGAGCGATTCGAAGTCGACACTGCACAGGGAATCTACCGGGCCGAAAAACTGGTCATCGCAACCGGCGGACTTTCGATTCCGAGCATGGGTGCCAGCGGACTGGGCTACACCATCGCGCGGCAGTTCGGCCATGCCATTGTTGAAACCCGGGCCGGCCTGGTACCGTTCACGCTCAGCGGCAAGCCCCTCGAACACTATGCCGAGCTGGCCGGTCTGGCCCTGCCCGTGGCGGTCAGGGCAGGCAATGCCGAGTTCCGCAACGCCCTGCTGTTCACCCACCGCGGCCTGAGCGGCCCGGCCATTCTGCAGATCTCCTCCTATTGGAATCTCGGCGAAGCGATCGACATCGATTTGCTGCCCGGGCGCGATGCCGGCGCGGAACTGCTGGCACTTCAGCAGCAGGGCCATAAGGCTGAGCTGAAAACCGTTTTGGGTGATTGGCTTCCGAAGCGGCTGGCGCAATTGCTGTGCACGTCTTTTTTCACCAACAAACCGGTCAATCAGTACAAACACGCCGAACTCCGGGAAATCGCCTATGCCTTGCAGCATTGGCGCATCACTCCCAGCGGCACCGAAGGCTACCGTACCGCGGAAGTCACCCTCGGCGGCGTGGATACCGATGGCGTGTCCTCAAGCAGTTTCGAGTCGAAGCATCAGCCCGGTCTGTATTTCATCGGCGAGGTTCTGGACGTGACCGGCCATCTCGGCGGCTACAACTTCCAATGGGCCTGGGCTTCGGGGCATGCGGCCGGAAGTGACCTGTAATTTGGCATCCGGTCGGATTGCGTCTATCATCGCGGGACATCCCCCTTCAGGAACACCCCATGGAACCCGCCATTCTCAGCGCCGCCTTCATCACCCTGCTCAATGTCCTCGTGCTGTTCATCGCCATGGGCCTGGTCGGCCGTGCCCGCGGCAAATACGGCATCAAGGCTCCGGCCTGCAGCGGCCACGAACAGTTCGAATGCGCTTACCGCGCGCACATGAACACCGTCGAACAGACCGTGATGTTCCTTCCCGTACTCTGGATCGCCTCGCTGACCGGCTTCATGCTCTGGGCCCACTGGCTCGGTGCCGCCTGGGTGGTCGGCCGTATCTGGTATGTGCTTGGATACAACAAAGCCGCTTCGGCGCGCAGCGGTGGCTTCCTGCTCAGCTTCCTGGCCTTCATCGGCCTGTTCGTGCTCAGCGCCATCGGCGTTTATCAGCACATGCATTGATTGCATCCATCCGGATAAAAGAAAGGGCGGAGAATTCTCCGCCCTTTTTTCGTACCTGGCCTATGCCTTAGTCCGCGCCCGACTCCACCAGCACATGTTTGGCGAAACGGCCATGGCATTGGCCGATGAAACGGATGACATGCAGACTGATGAAAAACAGCGCTATGCCGGCAACGAACATGAACGGTGCGGCGACTACCGGATCGAGGCTGCCGTTGCCGAAGTGGACGTGACCGGCAAATGAAATCCAGCCCGCCGCATCCAACCACCACAGTACCGGCCCGACCACGAATCCGAATGTCATCGCCAGCAAAGTCACCGCGATCGAAAAGTAGATGAGACCGAGCGGCAGCATCAGTACCATGTACATCAGGCTCAGCCAGGTCCGTGAATCGGTGAACAGCGATTTGATGCGTTCCATCCAGCTGCGGCCGCTGGTTTGATAGACCGGACGGCGCGGCATGCGAACGCCCAGTAGGCTTTCCACCAAGCGGCCCTCCACCAGGGAAATGGCGTACACCGAGGCCATGAACAGAATGAAGAACGGAATGCCGATGATCAGCAGCATCAAGCCGGCGCTCATGCTCAGGCCGGTGGTGGCCCAGGCGAAATAGAACACACCGGTGACTAGACTCAACAGCATGTAGAACATGGCACCGTAAGTATGCGGATCGACCGCGACCGCAAAGAACCGTTTCACGACGGAGCCCGATTGGGTCTTGACCGGCGCCGTGAGTGCTTTCTGCACGGTGATCTCGGTGGTGCGGTAAATGTCGGCGACCTCTTCCGGTGCGCCATAGCTTCCGGCAACCTGCGCCAGCAGTTCGGATTCACTGAGCTCAGGATTGGCGGCCAATTCCGCGCGCAGATACTCTTCGGCGTCATACAGCGCATCGCGGACCAGAGAGGCATCGGCACCTTTCAATGCGTCTTTCAGCATGTCCAGATACTGGGCGATCGATTTCGGGGTATAGGCGTTCATTGCGGTGCTCCTTCCAGCACGGTATTGACCAGGGTTTGAGTGTTCTGCCAGGTACTGCGCCAGGCGCTGAAGACTTCCTGGCCGAACGGGGTGATGCGGTAATAACGGCGCGGCGGGCCGGCCACGGACGGTTCCACTTCACTCTGCAGCAAGCCCGCACCTTCCAGATTGCGCAGCACCGGGTAAAGGGCGCTCTGTTTCCCGGCCAATACCCCCTCGCCGGCCGATTCCAACTGCTTGGCAATCTGATAGCCGTACAGGGGCTCCTCGTCTTTGGCCAACTTCGCCAGAAGCAAAAAAGAAACGGTACCGGCACTCAGCTCCTTTTGAAACTTTTTCACCAGATTTTCGAGCTCAGACATGACTGTCTCCGTAACAGTATTAAGTAAATACTATCATTAAGTTCGTAATACACCATAGGCCAGAAGTCATTATCCGCAAAAACCGGTATTTCGCGTATGCTAATCAATGATTTAATGGAGAAAGTGCATGTCAAAGGCGAAAACGAAAGTCTACGACCAGGCCTATTTCGACCGCTGGTATCGGGGCAAAAACAGCACCGATACCAAGGCGCTGGCCCGTAAAGTCGTCGTCGCCGTGGCCATCGCCGAACTGCATTTGGGGCGGCCGATCCGGTCGGTGCTGGACATCGGCTGTGGCGAAGCCCCCTGGCGTCAGCCGCTGCTGAAGCTCCGGCCCGGTCTGCACTACCAGGGCATCGATGCCAGTGCCTACGTGGTGCAACGCTACGGCCGAAGCCGAAACATCGCGCTGGCCGGTTTCGGGCAGATGCAGCAATTGCGGCCCGGCCCGCCGGCCGACCTGCTGATCTGCGCCGATGTCCTGCACTACGTGCCAAGCGCGGAACTCAAGCGTGGCCTCGAAGGTTTTCCGGAATTGTGTGCCGGCGTGGCCTATATCGATGTGTTCTGCCGGGAAGACGCCATCACCGGTGACTTCAAGGGCTTCATCGCCCGCACCCGCGCTCAATACCGTAAGCTATTCGACAATGTCGGCCTGACCGCACTGGGCAGCCACTGTTATCTCAGCCCGGCCTGTGACAGCCCGGTTTCCGCCCTTGAACGCCTGTGAGTCCATCATGACAAAACCCGTCCGAACCGCCCTCTGCCTCGCCCTTCTGCTCGCCACTACGCAGGTATCGGCTGCGACCAAAGGCAAGACCATGCAGGAAATCCTGGAGGCCAGCACCGCTGCCGACTGGCGCACGCCTGATCCGGACAATCTGCTGGTGATGGATATCGCCGGCGGTCGCGTGCTGATTGAATTGGCACCGCAGTTCGCGCCCGAGCACGTCGGCAACATCAAAACCCTCGCCCGCGAAGCTTACTGGAACGGACTTTCCATCAACCGCTCGCACGACAACTTCGTGGTGCAATGGGGCGATCCGGCCGAAGATCCGGCCAAAGCCAAATCCATCGGCACCGCTAAAGCGAAACTGCCGGCCGAATTCGCCCTGAACGGTTTCGATAAAAGCGCTTTCCATCCGGTCAAGGACCGTGAGGGCTGGTCGAAACAAGCCGGATTCATGCACGGCTTTCCGGCCGCCACCGACCGCAAGCAGACCTGGATGACCCACTGCTACGGAGCACTCGGCGCCGGCCGCGGCAACGAGGCCGATTCCAGCAACGGCACCGAACTGTATGTGGTGACCGGACAATCTCCGCGTCAGCTCGATCGCAACATCACCGTGGTTGGCCGCGTCCTGCAGGGTATGGAGTATCTGTCGGTACTGCCGCGCGGCACCGGCCCGCTCGGCTTCTACGAGAAACCCGAACAGCGCACGCCGATTGCCCGCATCGCGCTGGCATCGACGCTCCCCGAGAACCAGCGCCCGCAGCTGGAAGTATTCCGGACCGATACCGCGACCTTCGATGAACTGGTGGAATCGCGGCGCAACCGCAAGGATAACTGGTATCTCAACAAGGCCGGCTTCATCGATTTGTGCAATATCCCGGTGCCGGTGCGCACCAAGAAATAAAAAAACCGCCTTCGGGCGGTTTTTTCATTCAGGGATTCAGCAGCTTCCCGAGGAAAGAGGACAAGGCCCCCGGCTCGACCATCGCGGTGAACGCGACACCGTAAGCCGCGCCCCACAGATGCGCACTGTGGTTGACGTTATCGCCGCCCTTCTTGTCGAGATACATCGAGTAAGCCACGTAAAGCACGGCATAGAGAATGGCAGGCACCGGAATGAAGTAGATGTACAGCATCGACCACGGCTGCAACAGGATGTAAGCGAACAGGACCGCGGATACCGCTCCCGAGGCGCCCAGCGTCGAATAGCGGGGGTTGTTGCGGCGCGGCAGCGCCCAGGGCAGGATCGAGAACACGATGCCGCCGAGGTAGAACAGGTAATACCCGAAGCCGCCGAAGTGCGCATTGAACACGGTTTCCATGACCCGCCCGAAAAAGAACAGGGTGATCATGTTGAACAGGAGATGCGGGAAATCGGCGTGTACGAAACCGTAGCTGAGATAGGGGGCTAACCTGCCCTTGCGGCGGGCCTGATAGGGATTCAGCGACCAGCGGTACTGGAAAGCGCGATTCTGGATACCAATCCAGGAGATCAGGCAGGTGACGGCGATGAGGATGAGATTGCCAGACAGCTGCATGGTTCGGTCCTGGTTATCAAATTTTTCGGAAAAGCTCCCCTAATTCACATCCCCATTAGGCATTATGTCCCTAGTTTTGGCAAAATTACCACTATGTCTTCACATATCCACAACACGGAACAACCGAAAACAGCCCGCAGCCGCGGT
Organism: Arenimonas sp.; assembly: GCA_049421545.1. GTDB lineage: Bacteria > Pseudomonadota > Gammaproteobacteria > Xanthomonadales > Xanthomonadaceae > Arenimonas. The sequence goes on along the minus strand of JBMSNF010000007.1, from coordinate 2,907 downwards.
GTCCTCGACTGGATTGAATGGGCGGGCAACAAATTACCCGACCCCTCCATCCTGTTCATGCTCTTGGCCCTGACGGTCGTCCTGCTTTCGGCCGTGGGCAGCGCAGCCGACTGGAGCGTACAGCCGGTCAAGCCGCAGGTGGTCATGGAAACCCAGCGGGACGCCCAAGGCAATGCCCTCACCGATGCCACCGGCACCGTCCTGCAAGCCCCGAAGAAAGACGCCGCCGGCAACATCCAGATCGAACTGGTGGAAAGCGGCGCACCGCTTGAAGTCAAAAGCCTGCTGACCGCGGATGGCATTTACTGGATGTTTTCCTCGATGCTGCGGAATTTCGCCCAAATGCCGGCCCTGCCGCTCATTTTCGTGGCCATGCTGGGCATCGGACTGGCGGAGAAATTCGGTTTTTTCAGCGCACTGATGCGTTGGCGCGCCTTCATGACGCCCCGGAAACTGATGACGCCGGCCGTGGTGTTTCTAGGCGCGAACTCGTCGGTCGCCTCGGATGCCGGCTATATCATTCTTCCGCCACTGGCCGCAGCCCTGTTTCTGGCGGTCGGCCGACACCCGGTCGCCGGCTTGGCCGCCGCCTTCGCCGGCGTTGCCGGCGGCTTCGGTGCCGGACTGTTTCCGACCGGCGGCGATGGCGTGCTGACCGGATTCGCCCAGGACGCGGCACGGGTCATCGACCCCAATTATACGGTCACCATCCTGCACAACTACTACTTCAAAATCGTGTCCGCCATTGCCGTGACGCTCGGGGCCTGGTACGTCACCGACCGCATCGTGGAGCCGCGCCTGTTGCGCCTGCATGGCGATGAGCTGCAAAGCAATGAAACGGCAGCGATGTCCGAAATGGCCTTGAAGAGCAATGAACGCAAAGCCTTGGTTTCGGCACTCGGCGTCATGGTGATCGTGCTTGGCATCTTCGCGGCCCTGATCCTACCGAAGGGCATGCCTCTGCACGGTGACGGCAAACAGACCCTGGCAAACGGCCGGGTTCTGGTCCAGCAGGCCGTGGATATCCAGCCGAAAAGCACCGAGGTCGCCGTTGCCGCGCACGATGTGCTCGCCACCGACCCGATGCTGATCACGGAAAAGGAAACCCCGGGTCGCCTGGTGGAAACCCCGGGAACGCGCTGGTCGCAGGTCATCGTCCCCTTCATCCTGATCGTGTTCCTGGTGCCGGGCTTGGTGTACGGTTACATGACGCAGCAGTTGAAATCGCAGAGCGATGCCGTCGATGCCATGTACCACGGTATCCGCAGCATCGTTCCGGTGCTGGTGATCCTGTTCTTCCTCGCCCAGTTCGTGAATTATTTCGCCTATTCACATCTCGACAGGATGCTGGCCTATGCGGGCGGAAGTCTGCTGTTCGACGCCAACCTGCCGATTCCCCTGTTGATCTGCCTGTTCGTGATCGTGGTCATCTTCGGCGACTTCGCGATGAGCGGCATGCTCAGCAAGTTCGGGGTACTGGCACCGATATTCATCCCGATGTTCATGATGGTGGGCATGAGTCCCGAACTCACCACCGCCGCCTACCGGATCGGTGATTCGGTGGTGAACATCGTCACACCCCTGAATTCCTATCTGCTGATCATTCTGGCGGTGTTCCAGAAATACCGGAAAGGCGTCGGTCTGGGCAGCCTGATCGCCCTGATGATTCCCTACTCGATCGTGCTCGGCATCATCTGGACGGGTCTGCTGGTGGCGTGGTATTTCACCGGTCTCGATTTGGGACCGCAGGCGCCCCTGCATTATCTGCCGGGTTCGGTTACTACCGCTGGAGACTGACCTGCGCTGCTGGTGAAGCCGAACGGAAAATGTCAGGCGCGTATCGCGCGCAGGGCCTTTTCCAGTATCGCCAGCGCCTCGGCCAGCACCGCATCTTCAACCGTGATCGGCACCAGTACGCGGATGCTGTTGGCGTACACGCCGCAGCTCAGCAGAATCAAGCCCAACTCCGCCGATTTCACCGTCAGCGCTTTGGCGGCATCCGGATCCGGCGTGTTCTGGCTGCCGGGTTTGATCAGCTCGAAGGCGAACATGGCACCCAAGTGACGGACTTCGCCGACGCCCAGAGCCGGTTCCTTGGCCAGATTGCCGACGTAGGCCGCCAGTTTCTCTCCGAGCTGTGTTGAGCGCGCCAGGATGTTTTCGGAGTCGATGACCTCGAGCACGCCCAGCGCCGCGGCGCAGGCCACCGGGTTGCCGCCGTAGGTACCGCCCAGACCGCCGGCTGCCGGCGCATCGATGACTTCGGCACGGCCGACCACACCCGACAGCGGCATGCCGCCAGCCAAGGATTTAGCGGTAGTGATCAGATCGGCTTTGACGTCGAAATGCTCCATGGCAAACAACTTGCCGGTGCGGGCGAACCCACTCTGTACCTCATCGGCAATCAGGAGAATGCCATGCTCGTCGCAGATGGCGCGCAGGGCGCGCATCAACTCCGGCGGCGCCGGCACGAAGCCGCCCTCGCCGATGACCGGCTCGATGATGATCGCGGCCACACGCGAGGCTTCGATGTCGTACTTGAACAGATTGGCGATGTCCTGCAGGGTATCGGCCACAGTCACGCCGTGATAAGGATGCGGGAAACGGGCGTGGAAAATATCAGCCGGGAATGGGCCGAATCCGATTTTGTATGGCGCGACTTTGCCGGTCAGGCCGAGCGTGAGCAGGGTGCGGCCATGGTAGCCGCCACCGAAAGCGATCACCCCCGGACGTTTGGTATAAGCACGGGCGATCTTGACCGCATTTTCGACCGCTTCGGCACCGGTGGTGACGAGCACGGACTTCTTTTCCCCGGAAATGGGTGCAAGCTCATTCAGCTTCTCGCACATTTCGATATAGGGCTCGGAAGGGGCCACCATGAAGCAGGTGTGGGTGAACTTTTCCAGC
>JBMSNF010000006.1:0-28454 GCA_049421545.1 Arenimonas sp. | reverse complement strand
GCCAGAGGTGGTCAGCGTCGAGCCGGCCGGACAGGTGGAATCGGTGACGGATGGATTGTTGACCGTGGTGGTGACGAAATTTCCGGTACCGAGCCGCTGCGAACAGGTGGTGCTGGGTTGCGGATCAGGCTTGGTGGATCCTCCTCCGCCGCCACACGCGCTCAGCAGCAATAGGGCGCTGGAGATGAGAAGCAGATGATACTTGGACATGACGGAACCCGATTGGACAGTGATGTTTCATTTTAGCGGGACGTGCCGGCCGTGTTGAGAAGCCCTTCACAAACCCGGCATCAGCCCCGAAACCGTGCGGCACTGATGCAGGAGAAGATGCTGACCAGAAACCAGCCGAAGGGCAGCAGACTCAGGGTGATCAGCCAGGTCACCGCGAACGCGATGCATGCCGTGACGAACCAGAAGATCGCGGACAGCAGGCGGCCTTGGATCAACTGACCCAAACCGGGAATGAAAAGGCTGCAAAGTGCCGCAATGACATTACCGGTACTGCCTTGACCTGATGCCATGTTTTTCTCGCATTTGAAGTGATTGTGGGGTACGTCTTTGTCCATCATCGTCCAGTTGCATGCCATAAATCAAGCGCTTAGAGGATTGATACGGCAAACGCTTGCCAATTAGGTCAAATGTTAATAAGATTGATTCTCATTTAGATTATTGGCTTTTCCCGTCATGCCCTGTCGTACTTTGCTTGCCCTCAGCCTCAGCCTTGCCCTCACTAGCCATGCGCAGGCCAGCCCGGAGGATCCGGCGGTCCTGGATAAGATCGAGGTCAAAGGCTTTCCCTTCCGCTACCAGGCCAGCGACCCGAGCAGCGCCATGAAAACCGAAACGGCGCTGAAGGACACACCGCAGGCGGTCACCGTCGTAACCGAACAGCAGATCGACGACCAGGCCTTGCATGGCATGGCGGACATCCTGCGCTATGTACCGGGCGTCGGCATGGCACAAGGCGAAGGACACCGGGACGCCCCGGTGATGCGCGGCAATGCCAGCACCGGCGATTTCTTCACCGATGGCATCCGTGATGACGTGCAGTACTTCCGGGATCTCTACAATGTCAGCCAGGTGGAGGTGCTGAAAGGACCCAATGCGATGATTTTCGGACGCGGCGGTTCAGGCGGCGTCATCAATCGCGTCAGCAAGCAGGCCGATGGCGGCCGCCATCAGGCCTTTTCCTTCCAGGCCGGCAGCACCGATTTCCTCCGCGCCGAAGCCGATGTCGGTGAAGCGCTGAGCGATACCGTCGCCTACCGGTTCAATGCCCTGCTTGAAAATGCCGGCAGCTTCCGCAATGGCGTCAGCAGTAGCTTGCGCGGGTTCGCTCCGGGCATGGCTTTCGGCATCGATGGCGATACCCGCGTCGTGCTCAGCGCCGAACTGTTCACGGATTCCCGCACGGTCGACCGCGGCATTCCGTCCTATCTCGGAAAACCTCTGGAAACAGCGCGCAGTCTTTTTTTCGGGCGCGTTGAAGACAGCACCGCCGATACCGATGCTGCATCCTTCGATGCCCTGATCGAACATGACATGGACGGCGCCATGCTGCGCAACCGGACCCGTATCGCCGATTACGGGAAGTTCTATCAGAACGTGTATCCGGGCGCGGTCAATGCCGGCGGTACCGCCGTGGCGATTTCGGCCTACAACAACCGGACCGACCGCACCAACCTCTTCAACCAGACCGATTATGTGCTTGATGTCATCCGCGGCGACGTCACCCATCGCATCGTGGCCGGCGCGGAACTGGGGCGGCAGAACACTGCCAATTTCCGTGAAACCGGTTACTTCGGCGCCATCGGCAGCATGCAGACCAGCGAGTTGGTGCCGGTCGGCAACCCGGTACCGACGTTGCCGGTCAATTTCCGCCAAAGCGCCAGCGATGCCGACAACCAGGGCACGGCCGAAACCGCGGCCGTCTATGTCCAGGACCAGCTCCATATCGGCGAGCGATGGCAGATCATCGCCGGCCTTCGTTTCGACCGGTTCACCATGGACTTCCACAACAAGCGCAACGGAACACGCATCGAGACCGTGGACACCCTCTTTTCGCCGCGCGTCGGCGTGATTTACCGTCCTTCGGAAGCGCTTTCGTTCTACGCGAGCTATGCCGAAAGTTTCGTGCCGCGTGCCGGCGAACAGCTGGCCTCCTTGACGCCCAGTACCGCCAACCTGGCGCCTGAAGCCTTTGCCAATTCGGAAATCGGGATGAAGTGGCAGCTCAGCAAAGGTCTGTTCACCAGCGTGGCCGTCTACCAACTCGATCGCAACAACGTCGCGGTGACCGACCCGGCGGATCCCACACAGACACTGCTGATCGATGCGCAACGCAGCCGTGGTCTGGAGTGGGAAATCGGCGGCAATATCACCCGCAACCTGCAGATTGTGGCCGGCTATGCCTACCAGGATGCGGAACTGACCCGCGCACTGTCGGCTTCGGTGCCTGCCGGCACCGTGCTGCCGCTCGTCCCCGAACACTCAGGCTATGTCTGGGGCCGCTGGGATATCAACGCGCGCTGGGGCCTCGGGTTCGGCATCAACGGCAGGGACAAGGTGTTCACCACAACCAGCAACAAGGTAAGGTTGCCGGGTTACAGCCGCATCGATGCCGCCGTGTATTACAAGGCCAGCGAACACCTGAAACTCCAGGCCAACATCGAAAATCTGGCCGACAGACGCTATTACGCCTCGGCGCACAACGACAACAACATCAGTTTCGGATCGCCGCGGGAAGTGAAACTGAGCGCACACCTCGATTTCTGAAGGCCCGCCGGCACTGCTAGAATGGCGGCATGATCCGATATCTTGCCGCACTGCTGTTGCCCCTTGCCGTGTCCGCCGCACCGGCGGTGATCGAGCCCTGGCCGCTGCCGGCAGGCAGCGCTGCCGCACAGCCCAGCCTGAGCCGCGGTGCGGGTGGCGCCCTGAATCTGAGCTGGATCGAACGCAGCGGCAACGGCCATCGGCTCAAATTCGCACGCTACGCCGATGCCCGCTGGTCCGCAACACGCACCATCGCCGAAGGCGACAACTGGTTCGTGAACTGGGCCGATTTTCCGAGCACGACGCAATTGCCGGACGGAACGCTGTGGGCCCACAATCTGGTGAAATCCGCAAAAGGCACCTATGCCTACGATGTCGTGCTGTACCGCTCATCCGATGGCGGCAACACGTGGTCGGCACCGATCCGCGTCAATGACGACGGTACCCCGACCGAGCATGGTTTCGCCACGCTGTGGCCGTGGTCGAAACATGAATTGGCCATCGCTTGGCTGGATGGCCGCAACACCGGCGGCGGCAACCATGATGCGCATGCCGGGCATGGCGATGCCACCGGAAACATGATGACGCTGCGTGCGGCGGTTTATGACGGCAAGGGCCGCAAAACCGCCGAATGGCCGCTGGATGCCAGCACCTGCGATTGCTGCCAGACCGATGCGGCCGTGACCGACAACGGCCCGGTGATCATCTACCGCGACCGCGATCCGCAGGAGATCCGCGATGTCTTCACCGTGCGCCATGCCGATGGCCGGTGGCAGACTCCGAAAGCGGTCGCCGCCGATCAATGGCATATGCCGGCCTGTCCGGTGAACGGTCCGGCGCTGGCGGCAAACGGCCGCTCGCTATGGGCCGCCTGGTACACCGGCAGCGGCAACGTACCGAAAATCCGTGTGGCCTATTCCGGCAACAGCGGCGGTGCGTTCCTGCCGGCGCGCACCGTCCGCACCAGTCCCGACGTGCTGGGCCGTGTCGATCTGGCGGCGGATGCCGGCGGTGCCTGGCTGCTGTGGTCCGAGGAAAGCGGCGAACAGAGCCTGTGGCTGAAGCGGTTCGCAAAAACAACCGACCATGGCGATAAACCCTTGCGGCTTGCCACGCTCAAGGGCCATGGGCACGGCACCGGCTTCGCACGCATGCAACAGACCGCACGCGGGCTGTATGTGGTCTGGACCGATGTGATCGATGGTAGGCCAGTGCTTCGTGGAGCACTCGTCAAATAAGCGTTCCGGATTGAATTACGGGCCCCATCGCGCTATGGTAGAGGCATTCACCGCAGCCAACGACAGGAGTCGCCCGTGGCCTACCAATACCAGACCGTCTGGAAACAAATCACTCCGGAATTGATCAAAGAACTGACCGACTTCTGGGTCCGCGAAAATGCGCTTCCGAAAGGCGCGCAGCCCGCCCGTCGCGCCGAACAGGTGGTGATCGTCATGCGTGATGATGCCGATGGCAGCATCGTGGCGGTCAGTTCGGTCATCGCGCGCGTGGTTCCGAGGCTGCGGCAGGTGCTGTATTACTACCGGACCTTCTGCGCCGAAAAACACCGCCGCAACAACACCAGCATCCCGATCATGCAGGCCACCCAGAAGGCGCTGCGCGACTACAATCTCGCACTGCCGAAACCGGAAGCCATCGGCATCATCGTCGAGATCGAAAGCAGCTACATCAACCAGCGTTATCCGGAAGCGTTCTGGCCAGCAACGATGTTCAGCTTCATCGGCTATTCGCCGCGTGGCCTGCCGGTACGCGTGCATTACTTCACCGACTTCAAGCTGCAACCGCCGGTCCGCATCGCCCGTGGGCAGGGTGCCGCGGGCAACCGCCCAGGCGGCAGTGCGCCGGGCCGGCAACGCCGCCGACCGAACTGATGCACCCATGAAAAACCCCGCCTTGGCGGGGTTTTTTGATCGCTTCGGACCGCTTACTTCTTCGGCGCCTGTTCGCTCATTTTGGACACGAACTCCAGATACTCGCGGAAATCCATTTTCTGGTCCTTGTTCTTGTCGTAATCGGCGAACTTCGGCTTCGGATCCTTGGCCGCCTTCACGCCCGGCAGGGCGTTGAACTCGACCACTTCCAGAGTCTTGTTGCCGTTCTTGTCGGCGTCCTGGAAGATCTGGCCCAGACGCTGCATCAGCATGGCCTGGCGGCGCTCGGCGACCACGCCGTTCTTGAACTCGTCGTAGCTGAGCTGCTTGTTGTTGTCCTTGTCGAGCGCGGCGAACATCTTGTCGATGCCCTGCTCGATATTGCCGTTTTTTCCGGCGGCCGGCTTGGCGGGGGCAGGCTTGGTCTGTGCGTATGCGGCACCAAAGCCGAACGCGGACAGCATCAGAAGCACTTTCAATGGTTTTTTCATGGGGTGGCATTCTCCGTGGCAGGAATATCGGATTCGAACGTGATCAGTTCGCGGATTTCGCCGGTGCGCAAACCGACCATCATCGGATTGCGGACACCCGGCAGGAAGCTGATATCGAATATCTCGCTGATATCACCGTCGAAGCGGACCCACTGCAGGACGTCGCCGCTGGTGAGCGAGACGATCTGCACGCCGCACCAGGGCTCGGCATCGCGCTTCTTCAGCTCGTCATCGAGGTCGAGACCTGAAAACCTGCCGTTGCGGGGCTTGGACAAGCCAACCGCAGCAACGTTCCCGATCATTGACAGACCGCGCAGGAATCCGGGGCAGAACGTGAACGGCACGAAGGATTTGGTCTCGAAATCGACCCAGCCCAGATAGCCGGTGCCGGCATTCAATACCCACAGCTTGCCGTTGTGCCAGCGCGGCGAATGCGGCATCGACAGACCTTCACAGACGATTTCATCGGTTTCGATGTCGATGACGACGCCGCCGTCGCGGCGACGGTCGCGCCAGCCGTCCACGGAATCGCTCTTGCAGACCGCGGTGACATACTTGGGTTCACCGTCCTTCATGGCCAAACCGTTCAGGTGACAGCGGTCTTCCGGCGCCAGCTTGGTAATGAACGACGGCTTCCAGATGGCGCGGAAGCTGTGCACCAGGTCGAGTTCGGCGAGGCAGGAGTACTTGGTGTTGACGAACACGACCTTGCCGTTGTTGCGGATACCGAGCTCGTGGATGTCGAGGTCGCCGATGGTCTGCGCGTTGCGCGGCACATAGCAGCGATCGAAGACCTTATGAATGACCTGGTTCTTGCGCAACACGTTCTCGAAGCGCCACAGCTGGTAGAGGCCGCCGAGATAAATGCGCTGGCGGTTGCCGACCACGCCCATGGCGCGCTCGAAGATACGCTCGAAGAAGGACACGCGGCCGTTCGGATCGCTGCCGACCAGATACAGGCGGCCGGTCTGGTAGGAGGTGACGGCCAGTGAAATCGAATGGCTGGCCAGCCAGGCACCGAAGCCGCGTGAGCAGCTTTTTTCGACCTTCAGTTTGGTGATGTCCTTCGGTTTCGCTTTTTCAGCGGTACCATCGACGGTTTCAGCCACCGTCTGGATCTGCGGTTCCGCCGCCGGCGACTCGCTGTTCTGCACCGTCTCTTCAACAGGTGCCGCCGTCTGTTCGGCGGGGGCGGATTCGTCTTTCGGGGTTTTCTTGTTGGCCAAGTGCTTCTCCATCTTCCATAGATTCGCCGGCGTCATGCAGGCAGGATTTCATTCTAACAGCAGCAATCGCTTCAGGTAAAAAAAAGCCGGCTTGCGCCGGCTTTTTTCGTTGTTGCTGGACTTACCAGGTGAAACGGACGCTGACCTGGCCGCCGAACACGCTTTCATACGCGCCGCCGTCCTTCCAGTTCAGGCCGCCGCTGAACAGCATGTTGCCGTACTTGGCGGTGGCGCCGCCTTCGAACAGCGTGCTGTTGCCGCTGGTGTCCACGTTGCCGGTCAACACGCCGCCGATGACGTAGTCATTGCTGGCGTTGCTCTCGTTGACGTAGCTCAGCGAAGCGTAAGGCGTCCAGGAGTTACCGTTGCCGGTGTCCAGTGTCTTGCGCAGGGACACGCCCAGACGGGTCTGCGAGGACTTGCCATCGGTCAGGTCGAAACCGCCCTGGTTGTAGGCCACGCTGTCCAGATCGACGTCCATGCTGCTGTACTGGAACTGCGGCTCGACCACCAGACCGGACGAGGTCTTGATGCCATAGCCCATTTCCAGACTGTAGCCGTCGGCCTTGCCGTCGAAGCTGAAGTCCTGGCCGCCGCCGTTGCCGTTGCCGTCGAAGTCCATCGAGCGGTACGACAGATCGGCGTAGAAGCCGTTGCCCGGGGTGTAGGTCACATAGCCACCGATGGTTTTCGCATCGATCGTGGTGCGGCCGCCGATGGTCGGTTTCAGGCTACCGTCGGATACACCGCCCAGCAGACCGGCCGTCCATTGGTCATTGAAGGCATAGCCGGCACCGAACTCGATACCCGAGTTCTTCATGTCGAAGCTGTGCTCGCCGCCCAGACCGAAGTTGCCGCGGCCACCATCCGGATTCAGACCACCGTTTTCGGTGAAGGCCCGCAGCCACAGACCGGCCGCACCTTGGTAGTCGGCCACTTGTGCGTTGCCGCCGGTGGCGTTCTTGAAGCCGGCATTCATCAGGCTGTTGGCGCTGCCGCCGCCTTTGTAATCGCGCTTGGTGCCTTCACGCTGGAACACGGTGCCAACGCCCAGATGCCACAGGTTCTGCACGGTCGGTGCGATCGAGCTCATAGCCACGCCGGTCGGGGTCAAACCGCTGACCTCGAAACCGAGAGAGAACAGATCGTTGGTGCCGCTGTAGTTGATCTGCTTGACCAGTTCGTAATCCAGGGTATACAGGCTGTCGGTGTCGACATCCACGATGCCCAGATTGAAATTGGCCGTAGTACTGGTTCCGGAGACATACACGATATCAATCAGCTCACCGGCAACAATGTCTTCCAGGCTTGGGTTGTGGTCCAGATACACATCGATGACGTTGGCGGTGTTGCTCACCACGTCGCCTTCGATATACAGACGATCGGCCAGCATGCTGGTGCCGTTGGCATCTACGATGATTCTGCCGTTACCGGCAAAGTTGCCGAAGATGGTCAGGGCGTCGTTGGCTGCACCGTCGTCCATGTGGATGGAACTGCCGTTGTTGGTAAACACGGAGCCATTGCCGCCCATGTAGATGTAGTTTGCATCGCCATTGGCATACAGTTTGCCGTTGTTCAGGAAGCTGTTTGTGCTGCCTTCGGCGTAGCCCAGATCGATAACGGAATCTTCCATGTAGATCTTTCCGGTGCTGGTGTTGACAATGACATCGTCGCCCTCGTTGAAATCGGACACATAATTGACGCCCTGGGTGGCGTACCACTTACCGGTATTGGTGAAGCTATCGTTTCCGTAGTCGGTCGCAATCACACCGAAGATCTTACCGTTCGTGGAGTTGACGATATCTACATCGGTTCCGTAATGGTAGATGGCATAGGCAAAATCACCCGTGGCTTTCACGCTACCGGCGTTGGTAATGGTAGTGCTGCTGCCATCGAAGTTCACGGTATAGATACCGGCCGAGAAGCCGTAGTCGCCGGCGTTGGCCACGATACTGGCGGAGTTGATGACGCTGATATCGCCGCCGAAATCGACATTGGCCTTGAGACCGACCGCATCGCCGAAATCGCCATTGGCGTTGACGGTGATATTGGCGGTATTGGTGATGGTGATATCGCCGTAATCCTGGATCTCGGCGTAGATACCGTAAGCACTGCCATCATAGCCGTTGGCCGTAGCCGCTATGGTGCCGGCATTGGTGATGGTGATGCCGCCATCGTCTTCCTCGACACGGGCGTAGATGCCGTAAGCATCGCCGAAATCGCCGTTGGCGGTGGCGGTGATGCTGCTGCCGGCGGCCGTGCTGATGCTGATGGCACCACCGACGACGTTGTACTCGTCATTGTCGGTTTCGGCGTTGATGCCGAAGGCATCGCCGTCCCGGCCGGTGGCGGTGATGGCACCTGCGTTGCTGATCACGATGTCGCCGGCACCGTCGGCATACGCATTGATGCCGTAGGCCGTGCCGTAGGACGAGGTCACAGCCAAGCGGCCGGTGGCGGTGTTGGTCACACTGATGTCACCGTAGTCCTCACTGCGCACCTGAATGCCTTCCGAGGTCGAGTAACCGGAAACAGTCACGACACCGCTGTTGGTGACGGTGACATGGCTGTCGCTATAGACCCCGTAGTCATTGCCGTTGTCCAGATCGGTTTCCGCGTTGATGCCCGTGGCATTGCCGGTGGAAGCCGTTATGGTCATGGCGGCAGCGTTGGAGACGGTGACGTCGCCGTAGTCGCTGAATGCATCGATACCGCCGGCATAGTCCTGCGCGGTCACGGTCAGCGTGCCGGTGGCCGTATTGGTCACCGTCACATCGCCGTAGTCGCTGTCGGCTTCGATACCGCGGGCACTGCTGTAGTAGTAGTTGCTGAAGGCCGTGGCGTTGGCGGTGATGGCGGCCGAATTGAACACGTTGGCGTCGCCTTCATCCGCGTAGGCACGGATACCGGTGGCGCGCGCATCACCGTAACCGGTGGTGTTGGCCGAAACCGAGATCAGACCTTCGTTGTAGACATTGGCATTGCCCTCGTTGGCACGGGCATGCAAGCCGGTCGTATTCGACCAATCTTCGCCGGTGGCGGAGGTAATCACCGAAGAACCGGTACCGGTAGTAATCCAGGCGCTGTTGCCGCTCGAGAAGATACCCTCGGCATAGGCACTGCCATACTGGGAGGTGGCGGTGACGGCGATATCGCCATCGCTGTACACGCCGGACCAGCCGGTATCCCAATCGGAAGACGAGCGGATACCGCCGGCATTCGACCAACTCCAGTTGCTGGCATCGGTTTCTGCCAAAACGGTGATGTCGCCGGTATTGCTGACGAAGCTGCTTTCAAAGGCCCAAGAGCGGATGCCCTGGGCATCCACAAACCCGTAAAAATAGGTTCCATTGTTGGAAGCTGTGGCATCGATATCGCCGGTATTGCGGATCCAGCTTTGGCCGTCGGTCCAGGCATCGATGCCGCCGGCATACTTGCTGGCCGCACTGCTGATGCTGCCTTCGGTGTAGATGCTGATATCACCCTGCGAAGCGTCGGCATTGATGCCGATGGCATACTTGTTGGCACTGACATCTATCGTGCTGCCGGTGGTGGCCGTTACCTGTATATCGCCGTAGTTGCTGTTCTGGACATTGATGCCCCAGGCGCTTTCATCGCCGCTGACGGTGATGTCGCCGCTGTTGTAGACCGCGGCCAGATAATCGCCTTGGGCCATGTTGATGGTGATGCCTTCGGCGGTCGAGTAGTCGGAAGTGACATCGATCGAGCCGGAGTTGGTGACATAAACATCCATGCCGCCTTGACCGGGCGTGTAGATTGAACCCTCATAAACATCCACGTTGATGCCGTGAGCCTCGCCGTAGCCCTGCACCGCGATATCGCCGGCGTTGGTGATGCTGATACTGCCGCCGTCGTTCAGGTTACCATCCATATCGGCATAGATGCCGATGCCGGTGGCGGAACCGTAGGCCGAAGACACATCGACATAACCACTGAGAGTATTGGTGACAGTGATATCACCGTAGCCGGCACCGTAGGCATACGCGCCGATACCGATCGCGAGGCTGTCACCACCGGTGGAAACGGTCAGATTGCCGCCATAGTTAGTGATTTGTGTCTCGGTTTCGAAGCCGAATGTTTCGGTTTGGATACCGAATGCATTGCCATACGAGGCAGCCACGGTGACATCGCCGCTGTTGAGGACGTGCACCAGCGTATCGCCGCGGATGTCATCTACTTCGATACCCCAGGCGTCTGCATTCAGACCCGTTGTGGTGACGTCGAAGCTACCGTTGTTGGTGATGTACACATCTGCGTCGTGAGTGCCGCCGCCGTGGGTCCAAATGCCGTTGGCATTGCTACCAAAGCCAGTGGTGCCGACAGTCACGGTGCCGTTGTTGGTGATGCTGACGATGCTGCCGTAATTATCGGAATCATCGTTTTCGACCTCGATACCGACCGCAAAACTGTTATTGCCGCTGGCATTGACCGTAATGCTGCCGTATTGGCCGTTGCTGACGATGATGTCGCTACCGTCATCGCTGTAGGCATAAATGCCGTGGGCATCGGCTTGATAGCCGGCCGTGCTGACAGTGATGCTTCCGGTATTGGTAACGGTGACATCGCCTTCATTTTCAACGCCGGCAAAAATGCCGTAGGCATCGCCGTAATCACCCGTCGCCGTGGCAACGATCGTTCCACTGTTGGTGACGGACACATAGCCATCACCGTTTGCATAGGCATACACACCAGATACGTCGCCATAATCGCCGCTTGTTTGGGCCAGAATGCTTCCGGAGTTGCTGACAGTAACGTTGCCGTCACCATTGGCGTAGGCATAAATGCCGAAGCCGTCACCCTCGTAACCGCTAGAGATGACACTGATGCTGCCTGAGTTGGTGACGCCGATGCTGCCATTGCCATAGGCATAGGCATACACGCCATAGGCATCGTCAGTGACGGACTCCGCATACAAACTGCCGGTTTCGGCATTGGTGATGCTGATATTGCCATCACCACCGGCGTATGCCCAGATGGCGTAGGCATCGTCATAGGCTTGCACACCGATTCCGCCGGCGTTGTTAACCAAAATATCGCCGTAACCTGCGTTGAAAGCACGGATGCCATAGGCATCGGAAACCTCGCCCGCGAAGGTGGCCTGGGCAATGATTAGGGCGCCATAACCATTGACGATGTTGATGTTAGCCGAGGAATAGTTATCGTTGATGTTGGCATCAATGCCGTAGGCATAACCTTCACCCCGGTTGACGGCAACGATGACACCACTATTACCATTGTCATCGACAGTGTTGTTGATGGTGATGGCACCGGTAAAGGTATTGGCGCTGATGCCGACAGTATCCGAATAACCGTATGCACCAACATTGCCAGTATTGGCCACATAAATTGCGCCATTACTGTGGTCACCGGTCGTGGCTCGGATGCCCGCGGCCGAACCATAGCTGGAATAAGCCACTACCACGCCACTATTGTAGATACCCATGTTGCCGTAATAGGAATAGGCGGAAACACCGGCAGCATTACCACTGTAATATCCAGAGCTATCGGCAAATGCGGCAATTACGCCGCCATAGCCACCGTCCGACTCGGCATTAGTGACCACAATGTCACCGGAATCGGTGCTGGCCGCAATACCGACCGCTCCAGAATAACCATCCGCAATCACGTAGCCGCCAGAGTTGCTGATTGTGATGCTGCCATCACCTCCGGTGATCGCTTGAATGCCGGCCGCGTAGCCTTCTTCGGCAACAGCATAGATCAGGCCCGGGGAATATTTGGAGCTGCCGGCGTTGCTGATGGTAATGTCGCCGTAGTTGGAGCTGGCCTGCACACCGGAAGCATTATCATATTCTGATATTGCCAGCACTAAACCCGTGTTGGATACGGTGATATCGCCATCGCTCATGTAGGCAGCAAGCGGGGCGAGCGAATCACTTTCGTAAGCATTGGCGCGGATACCGATGGCGTTACCGTTGTTATCGTTGACCGAGAATACCAGGCCGCCGTTGCTGACGTTCACGCTACCGTCGAAGGCCTCGGCATAGATGCCGATGGTGGTCGAGAAGCCGGTGCCGTATTTGTTGTCGGCGGACACCGCGGTGACGATGGAATATTTATTGCTGTTGGTAACGCTGACATCGCCGCTGTAGGAGCTGGCCTGCACGCCGACGACCCAGCCGCCGTCTTCGTTGTAGGCAAGGATGCCGGCAAATTCACTGTAAGATCCGGTATTGGTGACGCTGACGTCGCCGTTGACATCGACCAACACACCGTAGGCATCGCCGAAGTTGTTGCTACCGCCACCGCTGTATTTGCCGGCCGAAATCACACCGGTATTGGTGACGGTGGCGGTGCCGTAGCTGCCGGTACCGGGCCCGAAGATGACCACGCCAGCATTGGCATTAGTACCGTTGACGGCATAAATTTCGCCGGAATTGGTAACTGTTGTGTCGTTACTGTAACCCACCGCGTAAATGCCTACCGCCGAGGTACCGAAGTAGGAATTTTCAGCGTTCGCGCCGATCGTGCCTGAGTTGGAAATATCGATGGTATTACGGTATTTTCCGGTTGCGACAATACCGGCGGCATTTTCGGAGGTGCTGTAAATATCACCGGCATTGCTGACGGTGATGTCACCGGTAACGGCGCGCACGGCGATGCCGGCCGAATCATCGTTGCCATCGGCAAGAATGGTGCCGTATTGGCTGTTGCTTACGGTAACATCGCCGTCATTGGCATACACGGCAATGCCGGCCGCCCAATCATTCACGGCGTAGCTGTCGATGGTGCCGGAATTGCTGACGGTGACATCGCCGTAGCCGGACTGATTCACGCGGATGCCATAGGCGTCATCGCCGGCGTCGGTTTCGATCAGGCCTGCATTGCTGATGTCCACAGTATCGTATCCACTGTTGAAAACATCGATGCCGAAGGCCTGGTTGTTAGCCTGCACATTGATTTCACTGGTGCTGCCCGCGGTGATGGTGACGTCGCCGTCGAACACCCGGATACCGAAGGCGCTGTCGTTGTAGGATGCGGCGCCGATGTCACCGTTGTTGGTGATATTGACCGTGCCGCCGCCATACACGCCCATCGCCACGGCAGTGCCATAATCATTGGCTTCGGCGCCGATATCGCCGGTCACGCCATTGGTGATGTTGATGGTGCCGCCGCCGTAAGAAACGGCTTGCAGGCCGGCGGTGAAGCCGCCGTCGTTTTCAGATGCGATGAAACCGCTGTTGGTGATGGTGATATCCTGCGCCGCTTCGACGCGGGCGGCGATGGCATTGCCGCCCCAATAACTGCTGTCACGGACCACCGCAATCAGCCCGGTGTTTTCAAAGGCCACATCGCCATTGAAGGACTCAGTGGAGACGCCAGTGGCATTCGACCAGGAGTTGTACTGATTGATTATGACCGAGCCGTCATTGACAAAGTCGAGATCGGCATTGTTCCAGACAATCATGGCCTCGTTGTTGCTGGTATAAATGCTGCCGTCGAATTCGACGGTGGCCGGATCATTAACGTCATAGACACTGAGCTCGTTCCATGAATCCAGCGTGGTGTTACCGAAGTCACCGAAGCAGAACACGTCATTGATGACGCTGATGCAGGTGCCCGCCTGTGCCGCCGGCGCGACCGCTGCCGTTGCCAGGCCGAGTGCAAGCGCGCGTCGCAGCGCTTTGACGGTCTGGCTGACTTTGTAGGTGCGGTTCAGGTTATAGCGGGCTTTAGACTTGCGTGTCATGTGTGATCCCTCGGCAAAAAATGAATTCGGTTGAATCGGTTGGGCCATGCGCTTCAGAAATTACAACGGAATTGTTACCAATTTGTTGACATGCCTGAAAAACACGACGGAAATTTCGCCGGCACCCATCCCCAAAAAACAGGGAATCGGGTACTTTGCCCGTACAGTGAACACCCCCTGAACGGCAATGTCAACAATCTGTTTCTTATAGAGAATCTATTTCGGGCCGGGGAAATGTGCTCATTAATCCCTGATTTTTGTGAAACATTTCACATTTTTCTGTGAAACTTGCATGAAATCAGCCTTTTCCTGTGGATAACTTTTCCACAGCCCCCTAGGGGGGCGCTTGATTCAGGTCAAAAAAATGTATAAATATTTTTCCGAAAGTCGCTTAAAAAAATGTGACTTAGTTCTCATTTTTGCGATTTTTGCGCAAGCATCCGCCAGCGTACGGCCAGGGCATTGCCCGGGGCGCCGGGCACATCGGCCACCGGTGCATCAGCCGGCGGCGGGGAAAAATGGCGTAATTCAAAACCGGCGGCATCGAACGGCGCCCGCAGTTCGACGGCATCGGCGATCAGATGCGTGTGGTGGTGCGCGCCATACAGCCAGGCGCTATGCCGCGCCAGTTCGGCAGACACGCCCAAGGCCGTGCCGTGCCGGCGCGCCAGGCCTTCGGCCTTGTCCTGCAGGGCGCTCACTTCTTCCGGCGGGTAACGGGTGATCAACGCGGTTTCATCCGGCCGCACCCGCTGCGCGGTGATGAGCACGCCGCCGGGTTTGAGCAGGGCGTGCCATTGCCGGACCAGCTGCATCCGTTGCGCGGCATCGAAAAAGGTCAGGAACGAGTGCGTGCAGATCAGATCGTAACCCTCCGCCTGTTCTCTATAACTGAGAATATCGGCCTGCACGGTCCGGATCGGCAGCCCGGCCAGCCCGGCATATTGCCG
The DNA here is from genome assembly GCA_049421545.1 of Arenimonas sp. GTDB lineage: Bacteria > Pseudomonadota > Gammaproteobacteria > Xanthomonadales > Xanthomonadaceae > Arenimonas. The sequence goes on along the minus strand of JBMSNF010000006.1, from coordinate 13,394 downwards.
GCACAGGGCCAGCGGCGTCGGGCAGCAATCGAGCACGGTAATGTCCAGTCCGTCCGGCGCGGCATTCCGGCAGGCGGCCACCCGCGCCAGCATGCCGGCATCGGCGGTACCGGAAATCAGGATCCGGCGGGCACCGCCGGCAATGGCAGCCCGCAACTGCGGCAGCAGGAAATCGTCATCCGACTTCAGGCTGATGAACACCCCCAGGCCCTTCAGCACCGGCCAACTGGCGTGATACCAGCTGCAGTCGCCGAAAGGATTGCCGGCGCAAAGCCGGGAGGATTCCGCCAAAGCCAGCGCGATGGCCTCCCGCGGGTATTCGACGACGGCGCTCATGCTGCGGCCTCCGGAATGGCGCAGATCGCCGCGAAATACTTGCCGCCGGGCGAGCGCGGAATGCTGTCCATATAGTTGAATACAAGCAAGGTGTCCGCACCGAATTCCGCGATGAAGCGGGCGCGGATACGGGCTTCGAAAGGCGCCAGATCCGGTGCGCCACGCGGCACCGCCCGGATGGTGAATCGGTGGAGCTGATCTTGCACCACCTGGAACTGCCGGATTTCCGGAGAGTCGCGGAAATTCGAGGACAGGCTGGTGAACAGCATCTGGCTGCCGTCGGCGCGCCGCAGCAGGCCGCGCATCTTGCCGGCGATGGCGGTGATGGCGGGCAGGCCGATCTTTCCGCAGGAGCAGACCGCGTTTTCAGCCAGATCCCCCAGCGCATAACGAATCAGGGTGCTGTGCCGGTTGAAATAGTCGGTCACCACCACCTGCCCGAGTACGCCCGGCGGGCAGGCGCGTCCATCAGGATCGAGAATTTCGACGCCGAGCTTGTGCGCCATCACATGGTAGTTTTCCGGCCGGTGCGGACAGCGCAGGGCGATCATGCCGAGTTCGACCGCGCTGTAGGTGACGATCGGCACGGCATTCGGAAAGACCTGCCGGAGCAGATCGTCCATGTGCGGGTCGTACGCTTCCGACATCGCGGTGATGCGGCGGATGAACGGCAGGGTTTCGCCGAGCTCGATCAAATGCCGGCACAGGCGCTCGAGATTGGTCGGGTAGGAAATCAGCGAGACCGCGCCACGCCGTGTGTGCTGGTCTTTGATGAAGGCAAGCTGCTCGTCCAGCGGCGAGTCGACTTCCAGGGTGTGGTCGTTGGCGGCATGCGTGGCCAGCGCCACGATCTTCATATGTACCATGCGCCCGCCATACCACTCAATCAGTCGCTGGGTATCTTCGGCCTCCATCCGGTGCCGGGCATCTTGCCAGGACACGCGCACCGGCATCGAAGTGGAGCCCGAGGTGTGTCCGCGTGCCGGATGCCCGTTCAACAACAGATCATTGTGCTCCTGCACCATGGCGCGGGTGATCACCGGCAGCGGCCGGGCGATGTCGGCGTGGAACTTCCGGTAGAACGGATGATGGGCCTGCGCCCACTGCACGATGCGTGCGAAGTGCGCCGTGGCATAGGGCCGGTCACGGAAGGTTTCCGGAATCCAGACCGCGCTCATGCCGGATCCTTCAGGCCGATGAACTCCATGTATTTGCCACCGGGAAGGCGCGGGATTTCCGTGCACCAATCGAAGCTCAGTTCGGTTGCGGCACCGAAATTCGTGCGGAACAATGCCCGCATGCGGCCCTCGAATGCGCCGGCATCGGCGCCGTCGCGGGCGATCACCCGCAGCCGGAAACGGTCAGGCGCCTCCTGGATGACCTGGTATTGGCGGATTTCGGCGGAGTCGCGGATATGCGGCGACAGCTCGGTACTGAACACATCATGGCCGTCCGGGTGACGCAATAGACCGCGTTGTTTGCCAAGCAGCTTGGTCAAGGCCGGCAGATCGATTTTGCCGCAATCGCAACGCGCCGGCGCCGCCAGATCGCCGATGGCATAGCGGATGAATGGCATGGTCCGGTTGAAATAATCGGTGATCACGATCTGGCCGACTTCGCCCTCGGCGCAGGGCCGGCCGTCGGCATTCAGGAACTCGACGCCGAGCTTGTGCGCCATCAGGTGGTAGTTGTCGGGATTGTGCGGGCACCGGCCGGCGATCATGCCGGTTTCGGTGCAGGAATAGGTGGCGGCGATGCGCGCATTCGGAAAGGCTTCGGCAATGCAGGCCTCCTGGCTCGGCTCGAACAACTCCGACATGCACACGATGCGCAGCAGCTCCGGAACGGTTTGTCCGGCCTGGTGCAGATGGCCGGCCAGCTGCACCAGATTGGTCGGATAGCTGATCAGCGATTTCACGCCGTGCGCGTGGATCTGTTCCTGCAGGAAGGCGAGTTGCTCCGCGACCGGGCGCGCGACCTCGAAGCTGTTCGGCTTTTTTTCATGCGCCACCAGGGCCACGATTTTAGCGTGTGGCAATATGCCGCCGAACCAACCGGCATAGCTCAGATTGTCTTTGGCATCAAGCCGGCTGCGCGGCCCTCCCCAGTTCACGCGCACCGGCACCGAGGTCGCGCCGGAAGTCCGGCCACTGACCGGCCGGCCATCCAGCAATTCGTCGTTATGGGCCTGCAGGATTTCACGGGTCAGCAAGGGCGGCACGCCGCCACCGGCATGGAAGTGCCGGTAAAACGGCGAGTGTGCGCGCGCCCACTGCGCGATTTGCCGGAAATGGCGTTCGGCATACGGGCGGCCACGGAAGGATTCGGGAATGTCGATGTCGGACATGGTGGCCATCATGGATTTATTCCATCATCAGCAATGGTGCCGGCAAAAGCAAGCGGGGCATCCGCTACAATAGCCGCATGAGCTTGAACGTCCCCCCGCGCACCTCCAAAGCCAACGCCTATTGGCAATTGATCCGCGGCGACCGGCCGGTCGGGACCCTGCTGCTGCTGTGGCCGACCTTGTGGGCCCTGTGGTTGGCCGCGGAAGGACTGCCGCCCGTGAAACTGTTGCTGATCTTCAGCATCGGTGTCTGGCTGACACGCTCGGCCGGCTGCATCATCAATGATTATGCCGACCGCTGGTTGGACCCGCAGGTCGAGCGCACCAAACAGCGGCCCTTGGCGCGTGGTGCACTGAGCGGCCGCGAGGCACTGGCGGCTTTCCTGTTGATGATGCTGGCGGCCTTCGGGTTGGTGCTGCAGACCAATACCCTCACCATCCTGCTCAGCGTCGTTGGTGCAGTGCTGGCCGCGACCTACCCGTACCTTAAACGGCACACCTATTTTCCGCAGGTCTATCTCGGCATCGCCTTCGGCTGGGGCATTCCGATGGCGTTCGCGGCGGTACAGGGCCGCATTCCGCAGAGCGCCTGGCTGTTGTTTCTGGCCAATCTGCTGTGGACCACTGCCTACGACACCTGGTACGCCATGGTCGACCGCGAGGACGATATGAAGGCCGGCGCCAAATCCTTGGCGGTTTTCCTCGGCGACATGGATCTGCTCGCCATCGGCCTGATTCAGGCGGGCTTCCTGACCAGCCTGTTTTTACTCGGCCGGCAATACCATTTCGGCTTGCCGTATTTCATCTGCATCGCATTGGCTGGTGTGGTGATTCTGTGGCAATTCAAAATCGCCGGTCTGCGCCACCGGGAAGACTGCTTCCGGGCTTTCCTGAGCAACCAATGGGTTGGGTTGCTGGTGTTCATCGGCTTCGTGCTGGCATTGCTCTAGCGGAATCGCTTCCGCTTGCCTTAACCAAGGGACTCTCCTAGGATGACCGAGCGGCACCGGAAGCACCGGCACCGTGCCAATTCATCAGCCACAGGAGATACATGCAATGAAAATACGCATCTTCATCATCGCCACTGCGTTGATGGCCAGCGCCTCGGCCCACGCCATCGATGAGAAATACCGTCAGAAGCTCGAGCGCTCCGGCTGCACCCAGGTTTCGGAAGCACAGGGCTGCGACATCAACAAGACCAAGGCCGAAAACGCCAAGGCCGGCTTCGGTACCACCGCGCCGGCAACTGCCGCCTCCACGTACGCCGGCAACTGGATTGCCAAAAATGCGCAAACCAAACAAACCGTAGCCACCATCCGGGTCGACAAGAACAACAAAGTCACGGTCAACGGCAAGCCGGTGGCCGCCAAGCTCAGTGACGGTGCACTGGTGTTCAAGACCGGTTTCATCACCTTCACCCTGCAAGGCGATCCGCGCATCCAGAATGAAAGCAGCTGGTACGATTCCGACGCGCAGAACAGCGGCCCGATCCGTCGTCAGTAATCACGCTCGATGAACTTCAAAGGCGGCTTCGGCCGCCTTTTTCATGTCTGCAGACGATTACGGTACCCGCGCCAGACACCAGACATCCACCCGCTGCACGCCGGCGGCATGCAAGGCCTCGCGCGCCGCGCGGCAGGTGGCGCCAGTGGTGAACACATCATCCACCAGCGCGACATGCAGTGGCATCGGCTTCACCGCCCGGAAGGCGCCGAGCACGTTCGGCTCACGCTCGGCCGCAGTCAACGCCGACTGCACGGCAGTTTCACGATGGCGGACCAGCGCGGCCGGCAGCACCGGAAGTCCGCGCCGGCGACCCCAGTATTTGGCCAATTCAAGCGACTGGTTGAAACCCCGTTGGCGCAGACGGCGAAGATGCAGCGGTACCGGCACCAGCGCCATCGGCCGGCTCGCTTCGAAGGCCGGCTCGCACAAGCGTGCCAACAGGCGGCCGGTACCGAGCTGGGCCTGGAATTTGAAATGCCGGATCATGCCGTCGACCGGATCGCCGTATTCGAAGCCCGCCCACACCAAACCCTCACCGAACAGCTTGGGCGATGGCCGGCCGGGCAAAGCCCGATGGCAGAGCAGGCACAGATCCCACTCCGGCAGACCGGGGTTGCCGCAGAGCCGGCAGAGTGGTGGAAAAATCCCGTAATTCAGGTGCTTGCAGATTCGGTCAACAAGATTCATTGGCGTACGGTTGACGGGCTGGGGTATCCTGTACAGGTTGTCGCACCCCGCCCATCGCCACCATCGGAAAATTCCCATGACCGCTGTCATCCGACATGACTACACCCGCGCCGAAGTGCTCGCCCTGATGAGCCTGCCGTTCGCCGATCTGATGCACCGCGCCGGCAGCGTGCACCGCGCGCATTTCAATCCGAACCAGGTGCAGGTGTCCACGCTGCTTTCGATCAAAACCGGCGGCTGTCCCGAAGACTGCGCCTATTGCCCGCAGGCGGCACGCTACAACACCGGCCTGAAAGCGCACAAGCTGATGGAAGTGGACGAGGTGCTGGTCAAAGCCGCGCAGGCGAAAGCTGCCGGTGCCACCCGTTTCTGCATGGGCGCGGCCTGGCGTAGCCCGAAAGACCGCGATCTGGAAAAAGTGGCGGCCATGGTGCAGGGCGTGCGCGCGCTCGGCATGGAGGCCTGTGCCACGCTCGGCATGCTCAATGCCGATCAGGCCAAGCGTCTGAAAGACGCCGGTCTGGATTACTACAATCACAATCTGGACACCGGTCCGGATGCGTATGCCGACATCATCAAGACCCGTGAATACCAGGACCGCCTCGACACCCTCGATCATGTCCGCGAAGCCGGTCTGAAAACCTGCTGCGGCGGCATCGTCGGCATGGGCGAAAGCCGCGAAGCGCGCGCCGCACTGTTGCAGACCCTGGCCAATCTGCCCGAGCATCCGGGCTCGGTACCGATCAACCGCCTGGTGCAGGTGGAAGGTACGCCACTGCACGGCACCGCGCTGCTGGATCCCTTCGAATTCGTCCGCACCATCGCCGCCGCACGCATCCTGATGCCGGCTTCGGTGGTGCGCCTGTCGGCCGGGCGTGCCGAAATGAGCGAAGAGCTGCAGTCCCTGTGCTTCCTCGCCGGCGCCAATTCCATTTTCTATGGCGAAAAACTGCTGACCACCGGCAATCCGGATGTGGAAGCCGATCAGGCCCTGTTCGCCAAACTCGGCATCGAAGGCATGCCGGTGGTGGAAGAAAGCACGACCGTACATGCCGATGTGCTGTGCGGGGACAGCTGCGCCGCCTGAGCCATGACCCTGATCGAACGCCTGCGCCAGCGCGCCGCGCAGCGTGACGCGGCCCATACACGGCGCCATCGGCGCGTGCAGTCGCAACGCAGCGGCATGCTGACGGCGTGTGACGGGAAAAATCTGGTCAACTTTTCCAGCAATGACTATCTCGGTTTTGCGCAGCATCCGGAAGTCATCGCGGCTTTCCGGAAATCGGCGGAACGCGACGGCGTCGGCAGTGCCGGCTCGGCGCTGGTCACCGGCCACTTCGCCGCGCACCGGGAACTGGAGCTGCAGGCGGCGGCGTTGTTCGGCTATGAAGCGGCCTTGTTCACCAGCAGCGGCTATCTGGCCAATATCGGCATTCTGCAGACCCTGCTCGATGACGCCTCCGTGTGCGTGCAGGACAAATACAACCACGCCTGCCTGCTCGATGGCGCCCGTTTCTCGGGCGCGGCACTGAAACGCTATCCGCACGCCGACATGGTCCAGGCTGAAGCGCGATGTGCGGAAGCGAACACGGACACGCTGATGCTGGTCAGTGACGGCGTGTTCAGCATGGACGGCGATGCCGCCGATCTGCCGGCCCTGCATGCCATCGCGCAGCGCCACCGGGCCACCTTGATGATCGACGATGCGCATGGCGTCGGCGTACTCGGTGCGACCGGACGCGGCAGCGTGCAGGCGGCCGGTCTGCACGCCGCCGATGTGCCGATTCTGGTGCTTCCGGCCGGCAAGGCGCTGGGCGGGCAGGGCGCGTTGATCCTTGCCCAACGCGACATCATCCAGCATCTGCTGGAAACCGCACGCCCGTATCTGTTCAGCACCGCACCGGCACCGGCGATGGCGGCGGCGCTCTCGGCTTCACTGCGGCTGCTGGAATCCCAAACGCAACACCATGCGGCATTGCTGGGCAACATCCATCATTTCCGGCGTCGCGCCGAAGCGGCCGGGCTGCCGATGCTGGATTCGCACACCGCCATACAGCCGCTGATGGCCGGCGACAACGAAAGCGCGCTGCGCTGGAGCGAGCAATTGATCGATGCCGGTTTCTGGGTCAGCGCCATCCGGCCGCCGACCGTACCACAGGGCAAATCGCGGCTGCGCATCACCCTGACGGCATTGCATACGGAAAAACAGATCGACGCGCTGGTGACTGCGCTGGCGGAAATCACCGGAGACGGCAGTGACCGTGGCTGATACGGATGGCAGCAAGCCGCATCTGATCCTGCTGCACGGCTGGGCGATGCATGGCGGCATCTTCGCGCCGCTATTGCCGCATCTGCAGGCCCACTTCCAGGTGCGTTGCGTCGATCTTCCCGGACACGGCAGCCAACGCGACAGTGCGTTACTGCTGGATTTTCCACCCTTCTGGCAACAGCTGCTGCCGACGCTGGAACAGCCGTCCTACGTGCTCGGCTGGTCGCTCGGCGGTCTGTTCGCCTTGCATGGCGCATTGAACTTTCCGGATCATGTCCGCGGTCTGATTCTGATGAACGCAAGCCCGAGTTTTGTGGCCCGACCCGACTGGCCGGAAGGCATGCCGGCCACGGTATTCCGTCAGTTCGCCGCCGATCTTGCCCAGGACTACGACAGCACCCTGCATCGTTTCTTCATGCTGGAAGCGCAGGGCTCGGAACATCTGCGTGCCGACCTGCGCCGCCTGCAGGCCAACGCGTTCGAATTCGGACGGCCGGATCCGGAAGTGTTGCGCCAGGGTCTGCATCTGCTTGAAAGCACCGATTTACGCGCACGACTGCCGCAGCTGCAGGTGCCGAGCCTGTGGTTGGCAGGGCGCCGCGACCGTTTGGTGAATCCGGCGGCCATGCAGGCGGGCGCCAATACGGCCGGCGGTGAATTCCGTTGCGACGAACACGGCGGACATGCGCCGTTCCTGACCCACCCGATGGCGATCGCCGATGCCATCCGGATTTTTGCGGAGGGCGTGCATGCCTGAGACGCTGTTCGACCGCCGCGGCATCAAACGCCATTTCGCACGCGCGGCCGGTTCCTATCTGGCGGCGGCGGCCTTGCAGAAGGAAGTGGAAGCACGCCTTCTGGAGCAGGCCGACTATCTGGAAACGCCGCCGAAACGCATACTCGATCTCGGCTCCGGTCCCGGACGGGCATCGGGCATCCTGAAGAAACGCTGGCCGAAGGCGGAGGTCATCGCCATGGACATCGCGCTGCCGATGCTGCGCCAGGTGCCTCGGCAAACACGGTTCTGGCGACCGGTCAAACGCGTGTGCGCCGACGCCTTGCAACTGCCGTTCCGTGACCGCAGTTTCGATTTCGTGTTCTCCAGCCTCTGCCTGCAATGGGTGCATCCCTTGCCGGACGCACTGCGCGAGATCCGCCGCGTGCTGACACCCAATGGTCTGTTCGCCTTTTCCAGTTTCGGTCCGGACACGCTGATGGAACTGCGCGAGGCCTATGCCGGCATCGGCGAAACACCGCCGGTGTCGCCGTTCGCCGCCATCCAACAGATCGGCGATGCCATGCAGGGTGCGGGCTTCCGCAACAGCGTGCTCGAACGCGAACTGTTCACCATGCAGTATCCGGATCTGCGTGCGCTGATGCAGGAACTGCAGGCCATCGGCGCCACCGACGCCCGCCCGCAACGGCCGCGCGGCCTGGCCGGGAAAAGCCGTTGGCAGGCTTTGCATGCGGCCTATCCGAAACAGGACAAGGGCATCGCCAGCAGCTGGGAAGTGATCCGTGCCATGGCGTTCCGGCCCGGGCAGGATCCCGAGCCCCGTGAAGACGGCATCGTGGCGAGCATCGATGCCAGCCGGATTCCCCGGCGGGTGCGCCCATGATGCGCCCCTTGTTTTTATCACTGCTGTTGGTTCTGCCATCCATCGGCAGAGCCGCCACCGCTCCGGATCCGGCCGTGCTGCAGCGGCAGGCCGAGGCTGCCGTGAACGAAACCCGCACACGCCAGCCGGCCTACGCCCTGCTTGCCGAGCAACAATCCGGCTTTCTGGTGAACTGGCGCGAACAGGTCCGTCAATTCATGGCCGTCAACGGCAACCGCAACACGCAGAACGCCAGCCGCGCCATCGCCACGGCCCTGGGCCTGAATGCCAGCACCGCCTATCTGTCGCGCAGCGATGATGCGGCCATCGATGCCCTGCTCATCCAGCAACGGCGGCTGATGACCATGGCGCAGACCGATGCCCGGCTGTGCGGCATTCTGCTCAACACCACCACCGCGCGTCTGGATGAAAAAGGGCATGAACCCTGGTTGCTGCGCAAACCCTACCGCGCCCTGCAGCCGGATCTGGAAACGGCCCTGTTCCAAATCGTGACCAGCGCCCAGGACAAAGCGCCGCGCACGCTTCCGGAGACGCAAAGCCAGCAATTCACCCAGCGCATTGCCGCACGCGTGGGTGAGCGCCATGGCCGCGAAGGTCTGGAAGATCTCGAGCGCATGCAGAACGACAACACCGCGCCGGCGCAGCGCTGCCGCGGTGTTTCCCGCCTGCTGGAGGCCATCGCCGAACAGCCGCCGGAGCTGCGTGCGCAGTTGATGCGCATTTACTTCGGACAATGACAGGACCCATGCCGGCGGCTGCCATTACGGCAGGACATTCGGGTGACGCCCTTCGATGGGCGCAAATGGGAAGCGCATGCGCACACACTGGAGGACAAAACTCGACAATCACAATAAAGGCTTCAGCACCAGCCAGACGTGATCGCGCAGTTTGATTTGGCCTTTCGCGTTCGGGTGCAATTGATCCGGCAGGAAATATGAACGCTCCATCGCAATCGGCGCCAACAGGAACGGCAGCAGCGCGGTTTTTTCCTGTTTGGCCAGATCGGTGTAAATGGCCGCGAAGCCGTCGGTGTAGACCTTGCCGTAATTCGGCGGCATCTGGATGCCGACCAGCAGCACCTTGGCGCCGCCGGCCTTGGCCTGCCGGATCATCGCCTGCAGATTGGCACGGGTCTGTGTCAGCGGCAGTCCGCGCAGACCGTCATTGGCACCCAATTCGATGATGACCAGGGCCGGTTTGTGCGTTTTCAGCGCCGCCGGCAGGCGGGACTTGCCCCCGGCCGAGGTCTCCCCGGACACACTGGCATTGACCACCTGCCAGGACGGATGCGTGCTTTTCATGCGCGCGGCGGTCAGCGCCACCCAGCCCTGCTCGGCCGGCAGATTGTAGGCCGCCGACAGCGAGTCGCCCATCACCAGCAGGGTCTGCTTGGCCGATACCGGACCGGCCATGACCATCAGCACAAGCGCCAGCCACACAAAACCTTGATATTGGTTGTGCCAGACTGCATGTAGTAAACAGCGGACGCGATTTCGCATGGATCTCCGGGAGCAATCAGTGAGTACAGCCATCAGGGTAACAAAGCTCGGCAAACGCGTGCGTCTGCCGGAATCGGAACTGTGCATCCTCGAGGATGTCAGCTTCAGCCTGAACCGCGGCGAAACCGCGGCCATCGTCGGCGCTTCCGGCTCCGGCAAAAGCACGCTGCTGTCGCTGATGGCAGGATTGGACACGCCGAGTGAAGGCGGCGTCGATATCCTCGGCACGGCCTTGAACGCGCTCGACGAGGACGGCCGTGCCAAACTGCGCGGCGCCTCGGTCGGCTTCGTGTTCCAGAACTTCCAACTGCTGCCGGCGCTGACCGCGCTGGAGAACGTGATGCTGCCGCTGGAATTGAGCGGCCATGCCGATCCGGAAAGCGCGGCCCGCGACATCCTCGGCAAGGTCGGCCTGGCCGAACGCCTGCAGCATTATCCGCGCCAGCTTTCCGGCGGCGAGCAGCAACGCGTCGCCATCGCACGCGCGTTCGTGGTCGATCCGGCGGTATTGTTCGCCGATGAACCGACCGGCAACCTCGACACCGACACCGGACGCGCCATCGCCGATCTGCTGTTCGAACTCAACGCCACCCGCGGCACCACGCTGGTGCTGGTCACCCACGACGAACGCCTGGCCGCACGCTGTCAGCGTCAGCTGCGTCTGAATGCCGGGCGTCTGCTGGCATGAGCGTTCTGAAACTGGCCTGGCGGCAGACCCGGCGCGATCTGGCCGCGGGCGAAATCCGCCTGATGCTGATGGCGCTGGTGCTGGCGGTGATGGCGGTATCAGCGGTCGGCATGCTCACCGACCGCGCCGAAACCGGCCTGCAACAGGAAGCCAACCGACTGCTCGGCGGCGATGCCGCGTTGCGTGCCGACACGCCGATCGCCGCCGCGATTCCGGAGCGCGCAGCCGCACTCGGATTGCAGTACGCGCAGACCGCGAATTTTCCGAGCATGGTGCAGACCGCCGAAGCGGTCACGCTCGCCGACATCCGCGCCGTGGACACCCGTTTTCCGCTGCGCGGCGAATTCGAACTGCGTGATGCCGCCGGCCGCAACCGCACGCAACAGGGCGGTCCGGATGCCGGGACGCTCTGGCTCTCCGGCGATGCCGCACGTAAATTGAATGTCCGCATCGGCGATGTCATCGGCGTCGGCAATCTGCAGCTGCGTTATGCCGCGACCCTGATCAAGGAGCCGGACGCCGCGCTCGATTACTTCAACGTCGCACCGAAGGCCCTGATTGCCTACACCGATCTGGCCGCCAGCGGCCTGGTACAGGACGGCAGCCGGATTCAATACCGCATGGTGGTGGCCGGCGACGATGCCGCTGTGAAGCAGTTCACCGCGCAGCAAGGCAAAAACCTGAAACGCGGGCAGCGCCTGGAAAGCCGCGACGATGCCCGCCCGGAAATCCGCTCGGCCTTGGACCGTGCCAACCGTTTTCTGTCGCTGGCGGCCTTGGTTTCGCTGATTCTGGCGGCGGTCGCCATCGCTCTGGCCGCCCGCCGGCACAGCGCCCGCCATCTGGATGCCAGCGCGGTGATGCGCTGTCTGGGCGCCAGCCAAAGCCGGATCGCGGCATTGCAGCTCGGCGAACTGTTTTTCATCGGCATGTTGGGCGCCAGCATGGGTGTGGCCTTGGCCTGGTTGTTGCAATGGGGCGTGGGCGCCTGGTTGGCCGATGCGATGGATGTCGTACTGCCGGCCGCCGGCTGGGGGCCGGTGCTGTCCGGTTATGCCGTGGGCTTCACGGTATTGATCGCCTTTGCGGTGCCGCCGGTATTGGCGCTGCGGAAAGTACCGGCCTTGCGCGTGCTGCGCCGTGATGTACCGGTCAACGAACCGAGCGCCTGGACAGTCGGCTTGCTGGGCGTGGCCGGGCTGGCGGCGTTGTTGTGGTGGAAGGCCGGTTCACCCGAACTGGGCACCATCATTCTCGCCGGCATCGCCGGAACCGCCGCGGTGCTGGCCGGAATCGCCTGGTTGCTGTTGCAATGGCTGAAGCGGGTGCGCGGCAAACTGCACGGCCCATGGCGTTACGGCCTGGCCAATCTCAGCCGGCATCAGGGCATGACACTCACCCAGGTCTCGGCACTGGGACTGGGTCTGATGGCGCTGTTGCTGCTGCTGTTCGTACGCACGGATCTGCTGAGCCGTTGGCAGCAGACCTTGCCGGCCGATGCACCGAACCGCTTCGTCATCAATGTCCAGTCCGATCAGGTCGATGGCGTCCGCGCCTTCGCCAAAGCGCAGGGTCTGGCCGAGCCGATGCTGTATCCGATGGTACGCGCCCGTCTGCAGGCGGTGAACGGCAACAAGGTCAGTGGCGCGGATTATGCCGGCAAGGGCGAACGCGCGCGGCGTCTGGCCGAGCGTGAATTCAATCTCTCGTCCGCAGCCCGCTTCAGCACCGACAATCAGCTTGCCGCCGGCAGCTATTGGAAAGCCGATTACTGCGGCCCGGTGCAGGTCTCGGTGGAAGAAGAGTTCGCCGAAACCCTGAACTGGAAACTCGGTGACCGCATCCGCTTCGATGTCGCGGGCACGCCTTTGGAAGCGCGCATCACCAGCCTGCGCAAAGTGGAGTGGGAGAGTTTCAAACCGAATTTCTTCGTGGTGGTTTCGCCGGGCGCACTCGACGGCTTCTCGGCCAGTTACATTTCGGCCCTGCATGTACCGAAACAGAAACTGCCGGCCATCGATGGTCTGGTACGCGAATACCCGAATCTGTCGGTGATCGACATCGATGCCGTGCTCAATCAGGTCCGCAGCACCGTCGAACAGGTCAGCCGCGTGGTCGAGTCGGTCTTTTATTTTTCCCTGCTGGCGGGGTTGCTGGTATTGATCGCGGCCGTGCAGGCTTCGCAGGATGAACGCCTGCAGGAAGCCAGCGTGATGCGCGTGCTGGGCGCCTCCAAGAAGCAGCTGCGCCTGGCGCAGGCCACCGAATTCGGCAGCCTCGGTTTGCTTTCCGGCACGGTGGCTGCACTGGCGGCCAGCACCATCGCCGGACTGATCACGGTGCAGGTGTTCAATCTGCCCTGGCGTTTCGAAACCAGCCTGTTGCTGTACGGCATCGTCGGCGGCACCCTGCTGGCGCTGGTCACCGGCCTGTGGGCCACGCG
>JBMSNF010000005.1:0-28892 GCA_049421545.1 Arenimonas sp. | reverse complement strand
GTTTTGCCCGCGCGACTGCCGTGCCGGACAGCCCACCTTCACCGGGCTCGGCATACGACCAATAAACCCACGGCGTGCGGGCGAAGTCCGGATCCAGCGCCACATCCAGCAGACCGCCCTGCCCCTGCGATGCCACGCGCGGCAGGCCCGTAATCGTCTGTTCGATCCGCCGGCCATCACGCGAAAGCACCGCGATACTACCGGACTTCTGAGTCACCAGCAGCCGGCCATCCGGCAGGAACGCCATGCCCCAGGGCGATTTCAGCCCGGCATTCAGTTCGGTCACCTGCAGCGTGTAATCGGCTGATTTCAGAAGCTGTACCTTCTGTGCCGTTGCCATGCCCGTCAACGCCAACGCCGCCAGACCCAGACCGAAGCAACGGAAAGTGCGGTATGCCATGTGCGGGTGCCTCAATCGTGAAGGGTGAAGGTGTCGGCATCCAGATGCGCGGGGAAACGCTGCCGGAACGCCGTCAACTCGGCGTGTGAAATGCGCGCACTCTGCGCCTGCGGCGTGTCGCCGGATTCGACCACGGTCTGTCCGAGGAAATCGAGCACGGTGCTGCCGCCGAGGTAATGCAGCCCGTTGCCATCGCCGCCGGTCCGGTTGACGCCGACCACGTAACTCAGGTTTTCGATGGCGCGTGCTTTCAGCAGCGTCTGCCAGGCGAAATGGCGCGGGCTCGGCCAGTTGGCCACGTAAATCAACAGATCGTAATCGTAGCCCTCGGGTTGGCCGTGTCCGAAACGGTTACGTGAAAAGACCGGAAAGCGCAGGTCGTAACAGACCAAGGGGCAGCTGCGCCAGCCTTTGTATTCAACGATGATTTTATCGCGGCCGGCGGCATAGCGTTCGTGCTCGCCGGCCATGCGGAACAGGTGGCGTTTGTCGTAATGCGCAAGGCTGCCATCGGGCGCGGCCCACAGCATGCGGTTGTATACCGAATCCCCTTCGCGGATCTGCACGCTGCCGGTGATGACGGCATTGAGCGCCTCCGACTGCGCGCGCAGCCAGGCCACGGTCGGACCGTCCATGGTTTCGGCCTGCGCCAGCGCTTCATTGGAGAAACCGGAGGTGAAGGTCTCCGGCAGCACGATGATGTCGGCATCCGGCGCCAGTCCGGCCAGCAGGGCCGTGTAGTAATCGCGGTTGGCCTGCGGGTCGTGCCAGACGGTATCGGCCTGCACGATGCGGATGTTCAGATCGGGCGGACTCATACCTGCTCCAGGCGCGCGATGGCGGCATTCAGCGTATCCGGATTCTTGGCAAAGCACAGGCGCACCAGGCGCTGACCGGCCGGCGGTGTTTCATAGAACGGCGACAGCGGAATGGCGGCGACGCCTTTTTCGATACACAGCCAACGCGCGAACTCGGCATCGGGCAGATCGGAGATGGCGGAGTAATCGACTAATTGGAAATAGCCGCCGGGCACCGGCAGCGGCTTGAAGCGGGTGCGCGCCAGTTTGGCCGCCAGATAATCGCGTTTGGCTTCGTAAAACGCACCGAGCTCGGCGTAATGGTCGGGCTGCTGCACGATCATTTCCGCGAACGCCCATTGTGCCGGCGCGAAACTGCAGAAGGTGTTGTATTGATGCACCTTGCGGAATTCAGCTGAGAGTGCCTTGGGCGCGATGCAGTAGCCGATTTTCCAGCCGGTGCAGTGATAGGTCTTGCCGAAACTGGAAATCACGAAGCTGCGCGCGGCCAGTTCCGGATAACGCAGGGCGCTCTCATGACGGACGCCGCCGAACACGATGTGCTCGTACACTTCGTCCGACAACAGCAGGATGTCGGTGTCGTGGGTCAACGCGATCAGGCGCTGCATGTCCTCGGCCGACCATAAGGCCCCTGAGGGGTTGTGCGGGGTATTGATGAAGATCATCCGGGTTTTCGCGGTGACCGCGGCATTCAAACGGTTCCAGTCCACCGAAAAATCGACCGGATCCAGCGGCACGTGCACGCAGACCCCGCCGGCCAGGTCGATGGCCGGCTCGTAGCAGTCGTAGCAGGGGTCGAGCACGATCACTTCATCGCCGGGCCGGACCACGGCCAGCACGGCATTGAAAATCGCTTCGGAGGCGCCGCTGGTCACCGTGATTTCGGACTCCGGGCAGGCGCTGTGGCCGTAGCAGGCCAAGGTCTTGGCGGCGATGGCCTCGCGCAGGGCCGGAATGCCGGTCATCGGGGCGTACTGGTTTTTGCCCTCCCGCATGGCGCGGCTCAGCGCCTCCACCAGAAACTCGGGGACCGGAAAGTCCGGGAAACCTTGCCCCAGATTGACCGCCTGATGCTGCATGGCCATCTGCGACATGACCGTGAAGATGGTAGTGCCGACCTTCGGCAGCTTGGTTTGCAGGAGCATGGCGGGGTTCCGGTATGACTTGAATCAATATTATGCAACAGGATTCCGAAATTCACGGGAAATTAGCGTTTAAGTACTTGTAAAAACGCTAAAATAAGCGGGTCGTATTCCGGAATCCGCCTGCCAGCATGTCCGCCGCCATCGCCGCCTTGATCCAAGCCGATGCCCTGTGCTTTTCGCGCAATGCCGAACGTATTTTCGGGCCGCTGGATTTCCAATTGCAGGCCGGCGAAGCCCTGATGGTGAAAGGCGACAACGGTTCCGGAAAAACCACCCTGTTGCGCGTGCTGGCCGGATTGCTGCCCCCGGAATCCGGGCAGATCCGTCTGCACGGCAAGCCGTTCAGCCGGGAGGCCTTCGTGCATCTGGCCGCCTATCTCGGGCACCGGCATGGCCACAAGGCCGAACTGACCGTGCTGCAGAACCTGCGTTTCACCGCCAGCCTGCATGGCGCGGTCAACGAGCGCCAGCTGGAAACCCTGATTGCCGAATGCGGCCTGGCCGGATTCGAAGACACGCCGGCAGGTAAGCTGTCCGCCGGACAGAACAAACGCCTCAGTCTGGCCCGCCTGCAGGCCCGGCCGAGCGCGCTCTGGCTGATGGATGAGCCCTATGCCAACCTCGATCTGGCCGGCATCGACTGGGTCAACCGGCTGGTCCAACAGCATATTGCCAACGGCGGTGCCGCACTGATCAGCACGCACGGCGCCTATGCCGCGCCGGCGGTGCCGGTGCGCCAGCTGGACATCACCCGGAGCGGCGCCCATGCGTGAACTGCGCGCCCTGCTCGCCCGCGATATCGGCCTGATGTGGCAGAAGCGCACCGACGCCGCGCAACCGATGCTGTTCGCGTTGATGGTCTGCGTGATGTTTCCGCTGGCGATGGGCTCCGAACCGGCACGGCTGGCGCAGAGCGCCAGTGCCGTGATCTGGGTCGCGCATCTGCTGGCCGGCATGCTGGTGCTCGACAATCTCTACCGCAGTGATTTCGAAGACGGCAGTCTGGAACAATTGCTGCTGGCGCCGGTGCCTTTGCCCTTGGTCATCGCCAGCAAAGTCGCCGTGCATTGGCTGACCACCGCGCTGCCGCTGCTGGTCATGACGCCCTTGCTGGCGCAAATGCTGTTTCTGCCCATGAATCTGCTGCCGGTATTGATGCTCGGCCTGCTGATCGGTTCGCTGTTGATGAGTCTGATCGGCGCGGTGGTGGCGGCACTGACCCTGGGCATCCGGCGCTCCGGTCTGTTGCTGGCGCTGATGGCCCTGCCGCTGTATGTGCCGGTGCTGGTGTTCGGTGCCGGCAGCGTGTGGTCGGCCGGCCAAGGACTGCCTTGGCTGGGCGCGATTTATCTGATGTGCGCCGGATTGGTGCTTATGATCGTGTTGGCGCCATGGGCCGCCGCCAACGCCGTACGTTTGGCCCTGAGTTGACGGAACGATGAATAAAATCCTGCAGTGGTTCAATCAAACCGGTTCGCCCGCCCGCTTCGACGATTTCGCACGGCGGTGGAGTACGCCCAGCTTCGTGCTGGCCCTGATCCTGATGGCCGTCGGCATTTACGGCGCGCTGCTGTCGGTTCCCGCAGATTACAAACAGGGCGACAGCTTCCGCATTCTTTACATCCATGTTCCGGCAGCCTGGATGAGCCTGATGATTTTCGTGATCATGGCGGTGCAAAGCGCCATCGCCCTGATCTGGCGCATCAAGATCTGCGAACTGATCGCCATGGCCTCGGCGCCGATCGGCGCGGTGTTCACCGCCATCACCCTGATCAGCGGCTCGGTCTGGGGCAAACCGACCTGGGGCACCTGGTGGACCTGGGACCCGCGTCTGACTTCCGAACTGGTGCTGCTGTTTCTTTACCTCGGTGTGATCGGCCTCTACAACGCCATTGACGACCGCCGGGCCGCCGGCCGCGCCGCCGCCTTCCTCGCCATCATCGGCGTGGTCAATGTGCCCATCGTGCACTTCGCGGTGACCTGGTGGAACACCCTGCATCAGGGCGAAACCATCCGCCTGATCGGCCCGTCGAAAATGGACGGCAGCATGATCTGGCCGCTGCTGGTGCTGGCGCTCGCCACCAAGCTCTGGTACATCGGCTCGGTACTGGTGCGCACGCGTGTGCTCAACCTGGAGCAGGAAAGCCGCAAGCAATGGGCGATTGACCGTTACGGAGAATCCGCATGAATCACTGGATCTATATCGCCATGGCCTACGGCGCTTTCGTCGTGCTGTTGCTCTGGGACTTCCTGATGCCGCATTGGTCGCTGAAGAACGCCATCCGGGGCATCCGCCTCCATCAACGCAAGGGCAAATCCGCATGAATCCCGTCCGCAAACGCCGCCTGATTCTGGTCGGCCTGGTATTGCTTGCTGCAGCCGCCGCAGCGTCGTTCATTGCCCTCGCCCTGCAGGAAAACATCAACTACCTGCATACGCCGTCGGAAGTACGCACCGGCAAAGCCCCGGAATCGTCGCGCTTCCGGCTTGGCGGCGTGGTCTGCAACGGCAGCGTGCAACGTACCGAAGGCACGCTTGACGTGCAATTCAATGTCACCGATGGCAAACGCTACGTACCGGTAAAATTCAATGGCATCCTGCCGGACATGTTCAAGGAAGGCACCAGTGTGATTGCCACTGGAAAAATGAAAGGCGCTGAATTCGTTGCCAGCGAGGTGCTGGCCAAGCATGACGAAACCTACATGCCGGCGGAAGTCGCGAAGAGCATGACCCCCGAAATGCGGGCCAAGATGAATCAGGGACCGGCCATGCACACCCTAGACTGCGGGTCACCCTGATGCTGCCCGAACTCGGTCAAATCGCCCTGCTCATCGCGTTCGTGCTGTCCCTGCTGCTCGGCACGCTGCCCCTGTGGGGTGCACAGCGCGGCAATGCCGCCTTGCAATTGACCGCACGCCCCTTGGCATTCGCCCTGCTGGCTGCGGTGACCGTCAGTTACATCCTGCTGACCGTGGCCTTCGTCCAGCATGATTTCTCGGTCGCTTATGTGGCCAAGAACTCCAACACCCTGCTGCCGGTGATGTATCAGATCTCGGCGGTCTGGGGCGCCCATGAGGGCTCCCTGCTGCTCTGGGTGCTGACCCTGTGCGTCTGGATCGCCGCGGTTGCGGTGTTTTCCAAGAATCTGCCGGATGTGGTGCGCGCGCGGGTACTGGGCATCATGGGACTGGTCGCGCTCGGCTTTCTGGCCTTTACCGTCATCACTTCCAATCCGTTCGAGCGCATGCTGCCCGCACCGCTGGAAGGCCATGACCTCAATCCGCTGCTGCAGGACCCGGGCCTGATTTTCCATCCGCCGCTTCTGTACATCGGCTATGTCGGTTTCTCGGTGGCCTTCGCGTTTGCCATCGCCGCCCTGATCGACGGACACATCGACACCCGCTGGATCCGTTGGGCACGCCCTTGGACCAATGTCGCCTGGGCCTTCCTGACGCTGGGCATCGCACTCGGCAGTTTCTGGGCCTATTACGAACTGGGCTGGGGCGGCTGGTGGTTCTGGGATCCGGTCGAGAACGCCAGTTTCATGCCTTGGCTGGTCGGCGCCGCCCTGCTGCATTCGCAGGCCACCACGGAAAAGCGCGGCAGCTTTTCCAGCTGGACCCTGCTTCTGGCCATTGCCGCTTTTTCGCTCTCCCTGCTCGGCACCTTCCTGGTCCGCTCGGGCGTGCTGACCTCGGTGCATGCGTTCGCCTCCGACCCCGAGCGCGGCATGTTCATCCTCGCCTTCCTGTGCTGTGTGGTCGGTGGCTCACTGATCCTGTTCGCACTCAGGGCACCAAGGGAGGCGGGAAAACCCTTCCATTGGCAATCGCGTGAAAGTCTGCTTCTGCTCAACAACCTGCTGTTGACCGCCGCCGCGGCCATGGTGCTTCTTGGAACCCTCTACCCCCTGCTGGCCGATGCACTCGGTCTGGGCAAGGTATCGGTCGGCCCGCCCTATTTCGGAAAGCTGTTTTTGATTCTGATGGCTCCGATCGTCTTGCTGATTCCATTCGGCCCGCTCAGCCGCTGGCAGCAGGAGAATCTCGGCGATGTCGCGCGTTGGCTGATGCCGTGGTTTGCACTGGCGCTCGTGGTCGCCGCCATTGCCTTTTTCCAGGCGCCGCAGCATCCGCTGAAATCCGCCATGGCCTGGTTCTCCGGTGTCTGGATCGCACTCGGCACCGCCCGCTTTGTCTGGCAGCGTTTCCGGCAGGCACAGGGCCGCTTCACTGCGGAAATGATCGGCATGGTCACGGCGCATGCCGGCGTGGCCGTGTTCTGCTTCGGTGCGCTGATGACCGAAGGCCTCAGTGTGGAAAAAGACGTGGCCGCCAAGCCCGGGCAGCGTTTCGAGGTCGGCGACTACCGGTTCACCTTCCTCGGCGTGACTGAAGTGGCCGGACCGAATTTCATCGCGCAGCGGGGCGATATCCAAGTCGGAATCGGCGAGCGCAGTCTTGGCATCCTGCACCCGGAAAAACGCCAGTATGCTTCCGGCGGCAGCAGCATGACCGAAGCGGACATGCACGGCGGCCTCACCCGCGATCTTTACGTGGCACTGGGCGAACCGGTCGATGATGCCGGCGGCTGGGCGTTGCGTCTGCATGTGAAGCCGTTCGTGCGCTGGATCTGGTTCGGCGCCATCCTGATGGCGCTGGGTGCACTCATCGTGATTTTCGACAAGCGCTTCAAACGCAAAGGCCGGGACGCGTGAGTCGCCTGCTGCCTTTGCTTGCATTCATCGCAATCGCGTTGTTGCTGTTCGTCGGTGTGCGCATGAACTCCGGCAAAGACAACTCCGCCATTCCTTCGCCCTTGATCGGCAAACCCGCGCCGGCACTGCAGATGCCCGAGCTGGCGCTTCCGGAATCCCGCCTCGCGGTTGCCGATCTGAAAGGCCGGGCGTATGTGCTGAATGTATGGGGAAGCTGGTGCGTCAGTTGCCGGGTCGAGCATCCGGTCATCACCGAGCTGGCCAATACCGGCGTCATCGTCGTCGGTTACAACTACAAGGACAGTCCTGAGGATGCCGCGCGCTGGCTGGCGCAATACGGCAATCCGTTCGCACTGGTCGTGCAGGACCGCGATGGCCAGGCCGCGTTGGACTGGGGCATTTACGGCGCGCCTGAAACATTCGTCATCGATGCCGCCGGCATCGTGCGTTTCAAGCACATCGGCCCGTTGACGCCGGAAATCGTCCGGGAAGAAATACTGCCGGTGTTGCAGGAGGCTCCATGAAGAAGATCTGCGCCATGCTGATGCTGCTTGGCGGCATTCTTTTGTCCGGCGCCGCCGCCGCGCTCGATCCGATCGACTACCAGAGCCCGGCCGAAGAACAGCGCTTCAAGGCGCTCGCCGCCGAACTGCGTTGCGTGATGTGCCAGAACCAGAGCATCGCCGATTCGAACGCGCCGATTGCGCATGATTTGCGTATGGAAGTGCTGCGCCTGATGCGCGAAGGCCGCAACGACGAGGAAATCAAACAGTACCTGGTGGAACGCTATACCGATTTCGTGCTGTATGAGCCGCCGATGCGAGGCGGCAACTGGCTGCTCTGGGTCGGGCCGTTCGCACTGCTGCTGGTCGGCGGCATCGCCGTGGCGGCGGTCATCAGAAACAAACAGAAGCAAGCGGATACCGGCACTGACGCCGGCGAGGAATGGTAATGACCGTGTTCGTTCTGATCAGTGCGTTGTTGGTGCTGTCGCTGTTGGCGCTGGCCTTGAAGCCGCTATGGCTGCACCAGCGCGGGCTTGCCGCCGCGTTGTTGCTGGGTTGTGCCGGCCTCACCGGTGGTCTGTATTGGCAATTCGGCCGTCCGGAAGCCATCAGCTATCAACCGGCGCCCGCCGCCGAACAGACGATTGAACAGGCGCTGGCAGAACTCGAAGCCGTGGTCAGCGAACAGCCCGACAATCTCGAGGCGCGTGTGCTGCTGGCGCGTAGCTATCTGCAGACCGGACAGTATCAGGTGGCGCAACCGCACTTCGCCGAAGCGCTGAAACGGGCTCCCGACAACGCCGGACTGATGGTGGATTATGCGGAATCCATTTTCCGTGCCGGCAAACCGGATGTTCCGGATCCGCGTGCACGCGAATGGATCGATAAAGCCCTGAGCATCGAGCCGGACAACCAGCGCGCCCGCTTCTTCAGCGGCAGTCTGCTGTGGCAGGCCGGCCAACCGAAGGATGCGGCTTCCGTCTGGGAAAGCCTGCTGCCACAGGGCGATGCGGCAACCGCTCAAGCCTTGCTGCCGCAGATCAACCGCGCACGTGCCGATGCCGGACTTCCGGCCATGGCCATGCCAAGCGTGCGTGCCGTCAGCATCGCCGTCGATGTCGATCCGGCGCTGAAAAACCAAACACCCCCGGGCGGCGTGCTGTTCGTATTTGCGAAACGCATTGATGGCGCCGGTCCGCCCTTGGCGGCAAAACGCATTCCGCTCACGGCGTTCCCGATCCAAGTGCAGTTATCCGATGCCGATTCGGTGATGCCGACCGACCGCTTGTTCAGCCAACCCGGATTCGTCCTGCAGGCACGTGTTTCCGTCAGCGGGACCGCCGAAGCCGGCGCCGGCGACTGGCAGAGTGCGCCGGTGACGATGCAATCGGATAAACTGGCACCGGTCACTTTGATCCTGCGCCGGAATCCATGAGCGAATTCATCTCCACCGGAACGCGCTTCGCGCCCCTGCCCTCGCCTTTCGTGTTCAAGCGCGGCGGCAGCCTGAACGCTGGACGGATGGCGTTTGAAACCTGGGGAGCCTTGAACGCGTCTAAAAACAATGCCGTACTGATTCTCACCGGATTGTCCCCCAGCGCCCATGCCGCCAGCTCGGCGGAGAATCCCGAAAAAGGCTGGTGGGAAGCCATGGTGGGCCCGGGCAAAGCCATCGACACCACGGTCTGGCATGTCATCTGCGTCAACACGCTGGGCAGCTGCAAAGGCTCGACCGGCCCGGCTTCCACCGATTCCGCAACCGGAGAGGCTTACCGCCTCCAGTTTCCGGACCTTGCCATCGAAGACTGCGCGCGTGCCGCGAAAGCGGTATTGAACCATCTGGGCATCGAATCGCTGGCCTGCCTGGTCGGAAATTCGATGGGCGGCATGGTGGCGCTGTCGTTTCTGCAGCAGTTCCCGCTGTTCACCCGCAGCCATGTCAACGTATCCGGCAGCGCACAGGCTTTGCCCTTTTCCATCGCCATCCGGTCGCTCCAGCGTGAAGCGATCCGGCTTGATCCGCACTGGAATCAAGGGCGCTATGACCGTGCCGACTACCCCCGCAACGGCATGCGCATCGCCCGCAAACTCGGCGTGGTCACCTACCGCTCGGCGATGGAATGGGACGGCCGTTTCGGACGCGTGCGTCTGAACAGCGAAGCCTCCCAGGAACGCTTCGGCATGGAATTCGAAGTCGAGAGCTATCTGGAGGCGCATGCCGAACGCTTCGTCGGGCGGTGGAATGGGACGGTCGTTTCGGCCGCGTACGGCTGAACGACGAGGACGGCGGCAACGAACGCTTCGGCATGGAATTCGAGGTCGAGAGCTATCTGGAAGCCCATGCCGAACGCTTCGTCGACCAGTTCGATCCGAACTGCTATCTCTACCTCAGCCGCGCCATGGACTGGTTCGATGTCTGCCAATCCTGTGCGCGCGACGGCGATGATGTGGTCGGAGCTCTGGCAACCATTCCGTTGCAACGCGCGCTTGTTCTTGGGGCGACCACCGACATCCTGTTTCCCTTGCACCAGCAACAGCAGATTGCCGACGGACTGGCGCGCGGCGGCGCCAAAACCCGCTTCCTGGCGCTCGACTCGCACCAAGGGCATGATGCCTTTCTGGTCGACATCGACAAATTCGCGCCGCCCATCCGACAATTCCTCGACGAACTCAGGAACCTTCCATGAACGATCTCGCTTTCACCGGTAAAGAACATCTGCTCGATTTGATCCGCAATGCCTGTGCGGCGCCCGACACACAGGCGACCATGGCCATACTGCGTGACGGCCTGAGTACACTGATCACTTCGAAGTCGGTTTACCTGCCCGAATGCGTGTACGAGCCGGTGGAAGGCCATTATGCCCGCCGTGAAATCTACAAGTGCCCGGAAACCGGCGTCAGCGTGGTCGCGATGACCTGGGGGCCCGGCCAGGGTACGCCGATTCACGACCATTGCGGTCTCTGGGGCGTCGAAGGCGTCTGGCAGGGCGAAATCGAAATCGTCCAATATGAACTGCTGGAGGACCAGCCCGAGCGTTGCCGTTTCGAGCGTCTCACCCCGGTCATGGGCGGCGTCGGTTCCTCCGGCTGCATCATCCCGCCGCATGAATACCACACCATCCGCAACCCGAGCCCCGATAAAATCGCGATTTCCCTGCACATTTACAAGGACAGCATGGGCGACTGCTCGATTTTCGAGCCGCTCGGCGACGGCTGGTACAGCAAAGGCCGCAAGCTGCTGTGTCTGGATCCGGTCGACTGTGAATAAGACGCCCGATTGGGTATAATGGGCGTCCACATGCCGGTGTGGCGGAATGGTAGACGCGGCGGACTCAAAATCCGCTTATGGTGACATAGTGTAGGTTCGAGTCCTATCACCGGTACCAGATCAAAAACCCCTCGTTGCCGAGGGGTTTTTGATGTCCGGGCTTTTGATCAGGGTCAATTTGACAGCACAAACAGTTGTGCTACATTGGCCTCTCACACGCCGAGGAGCCTGCCATGACCAAGTCCGTACTTGCCGCCGCCATCCTGCTTTCCCTTGCCGCCTGCGGCGAAAAACCCGCCGACACCGCACCGGCCGCTGACACCCCGGCCGCCGCCCCCGCCGAGGCCGCCGCGGCTCCCGAAGCGGCCAAGCCCGGCTTCAAAAAGGAATTCGAGCTCAACGGCATCCGCTTCGTGGTCGAAGCCACCAACGAAGGCTCGATGAACAACCTGACCATCACCCCGAGCGGCCTGAGCGAGGCCAATGACGTCATCAGCCGTGAAATCGACGGCAGCGTCACCAATGCCGAAATCGGCGACATCAATGCCGACGGTTCGCCGGAGATCTACGTCTGGGTCAACTCGGCAGGCAGCGGCAGCTACGCCACGCCGATCGGTTACGCCTCCAACAACAACAAAAGCATGAGCGAAATCTATTTCCCGCCGATCAGCGAAGATGCCGTCAACAGCAAGGGCTATATGGGCCATGACGAATTCGCCGTGGTCGAAGGCGTGGTGGCGCAGCGTTTCCCGATCTACAAGGACGGCGACACCAACGCCCAGCCCAGCGGCAAGATGCGCCAGCTGCAGTACAAACTCACGCCCGGCGAAGCCGGCTGGGTGATGAAAGTCGATCGCGTCGAAGAATTCTGAAACGGGATCCGTACCGCCAAAAAACCCCGCTCCGGCGGGGTTTTTTATTGCCCGTATGGCCACCAGCCCGAACCGGTGCGGGCATAACGATCGGCCGCCTGCTCGAAGCGGTTCTTGTGGCTGATGCCGCCATGCAGGAAATACAGGGGCAGGAACAGCACGCCCAAGGCCATGGTCTGATACACATGTGCCCGTTCGTGGCTGCCGATGCGCACACACTCATCGCCGCCGAATGCGGCGCAGTGGTAGGTCAGTGTCGGCTCGTCGAGGGATTGGCCGGTATGCAGGATGACCTGACCGAGGGTGAGCGCGCCCTTGCTGAAAAAACGGAACCGCGAAAAGACCAGAGCGCCGTCCGAGATGGAGACGCGCGCGCCGAGCAGCAGGGTTCCGGCACCCAGAGCCAGGCCGAGCGCGGTCATCGGCAGCGCCCACAGGCTGCCGAGAACGAAAAGAGCACCTTGTGTCCAACGGGTAGTCATGAGGCCAGTGTACACAAAACAGACGTGCACGAAAAAGCGGGCCGAAGCCCGCTTTTTCCTGAAACCGAACCGCTTATTCGGCGGCGTCTTCGTCCAGCGCTTTGATCGACAGGCGGATACGGCCCTGCTTGTCCACTTCCAGCACCTTCACTTTCACGATATCGCCTTCCTTGAGTTTGTCGGACACTTTCTCGACGCGCTCGTTGGAAATCTGCGACACGTGCACCAGGCCGTCTTTGCCCGGAGCGATGGTGACGAATGCGCCGAAATCCATGATCTTGGCGACCTTGCCTTCATAGATGCGACCCGGCTCGACATCGGAGGTGATCGACTCGATGCGGGCGCGGGCGGCTTCGGCGGCGGCGTTGTTGACCGAGGCGATGGTGATGGTGCCGTCGTCCTGGATGTCGATCTGCGTGCCGGTTTCCTTGGTGATGCCCTGGATCGTGGCGCCGCCCTTGCCGATCACTTCGCGGATCTTGTCCGGATGGATCTTCAGGGTCAGCAGGCGCGGCGCGAACTCGGACATTTCGGCACGCGGGGTCGACAGGGCTTTCGCCATTTCGCCGAGGATGTGCAGACGGCCTTGTTTGGCCTGGTCGAGCGCGATGCGCATGATTTCTTCGGTGATGCCTTCGATCTTGATGTCCATCTGCAGCGCGGAAATGCCCTGCTCGGAACCGGCCACTTTGAAGTCCATGTCGCCGAGGTGATCTTCGTCACCGAGGATGTCGGACAGAACGACGAAATCGCCGCCTTCCTTGACCAGACCCATGGCGATGCCGGCGACCGGGGCTTTCAGCGGAATGCCGGCGTCCATCATGGCCAACGAGGAACCGCAGACCGAGGCCATCGAGGAAGAACCGTTCGATTCGGTGATTTCCGAAACGCAGCGGATGGTGTACGGGAATTCTTCCATGTTCGGCATGACGGCCATGACGCCGCGCTTGGCCAGACGGCCGTGGCCGATTTCACGGCGCTTGGGAGCACCGAAACGGCCGCACTCGCCCACCGAGTACGGAGGGAAGTTGTAATGGAACATGAAGTTTTCTTTGTATTCACCGGAAACGGCATCGATGATCTGGCCGTCGCGGGCGGTACCGAGGGTAGCCACCACCAGCGCCTGAGTTTCACCGCGGGTGAACAGGGCCGAACCGTGGGTACGCGGCAACACCGAGGTGCGCACGCTGATCGGACGCACGGTGGTGAGATCGCGGCCGTCGATGCGGACCTTGGTCTTCAGCACGGAAGCGCGCATGGTTTCGTATTCGAGCTCGCCGAATTCCTTCGACATTTCGGCACCGACCCAGCCATTGGCTTCGGCGTCGGCCTTCAGGCCTTCCATGACGTCGGCTTTGATTTTGGCGATGGCGTCACGGCGTTCCAGCTTTTCGCGGATGGCGAAAGCGGCTTCCAGACGGCTGCCGACGGCGGCTTTGAGCGCGGCGATCATGCCTTCGTTCTTGGCCGGGGCCTGCCAGCTCCACTTGCTGACGCCGACTTCGGCGACCAGCTCGTTGATGGCGGTGATGACGGTCTGCATCTGCTGGTGACCGAACATGACGGCACCCAGCATCTGCTGTTCGGACAGCAATGCGGCTTCCGATTCCACCATCAGCACGGCACCGGCGGTACCGGCGACGACCAGCTCGAGCTGCGAGGTAGCCAGTTCGGCGGCGGTCGGGTTCAGGATGTACTGGCCGTTGGCGAAACCGACCTTGGC
This sequence comes from Arenimonas sp., assembly GCA_049421545.1. Taxonomy (GTDB): domain Bacteria; phylum Pseudomonadota; class Gammaproteobacteria; order Xanthomonadales; family Xanthomonadaceae; genus Arenimonas. Next base: position 14,961 of record JBMSNF010000005.1, on the reverse strand, counting down.
GGCGCCGATCGGACCGTTGAACGGTGCGCCGGACAGGGCCAGGGCGGCGGAGGCGCCGATCAGGGCCGGGATGTCGCCGTCGACTTCCGGATTCATCGAAACGACGGTGGCGATGATCTGCACTTCATTGCGGAAACCTTCCGGGAACAGCGGACGGATCGGACGGGCGATCAGGCGGGAAATCAGGGTTTCCTTCTCGGTGGCACGGCCTTCACGCTTGAAGAAGCCGCCCGGGATACGGCCGCCGGCATAGAATTTTTCCTGGTAGTCGACGGTGAGCGGGAAGAAATCCATGCCCTCGCGCTGCGACTTGGCGGCCACGGCGGTGACCAGGACCACGGTTCCCTCGACGCTGACGATGACCGAGCCGCTGGCCTGACGCGCGATTTCACCGGTTTCGATGCTGACTTGATGCTTTCCGTACTGGAAGGTTTTCACGATTTTTGCCACTGTATTATCCTCTTTGATTTCCGCGAGACGGGCCACATGCCCGTCTTTGATGTACTGCAAAAAACAACGCGGCGCCGAAGCGCCGCGTTGGGTGGTTAGCGACGTAAGCCGAGGCGCTGGATCAGGGCCTGGTAACGTTCGCCGTCTTTCTTTTTCAGATAGGCCAGCAGGCTGCGGCGCTGGTTCACCATTTTCAGGAGACCGCGGCGCGAGTGGTGGTCTTTCTTGTGGGTCTTGAAGTGTTCGGAAAGGTCTTCGATGCGGGCGGTCAACAGGGCGACCTGGACTTCCGGGGAGCCGGTATCGTTGGCGGCACGTTTGTGTTCGCCGATGACTTTGCTGGTATCAATGGACATATCAATTCTCTATGAAGATGCGAATTCGGCAGAAGCGCAGGCTGCGCAACCGCCATAACCGCCGGTTAAGGGAGCCCCGGCCGGAAGGCGCGAAGCCCGCATATTATACTCGATTCAATCAGTTAGTGGGGATTAATCGGGCTAATTGACCGCCGCCCAGCGGAACAGACGCTGAACCGTGAGCTCGCCCTCGGCGCTGATTGCGGCCAAACCCAGCGGCAGCCCATCGCCATTGCACAGCTGGACCCGTTCGCAGGCCTGAACGGGGCCGGACACACGGATTTTCTGACCCATGCCGACGCGACGGGCCTGTTCGGCGTCCAGTACCAGTTTGGGAACCGCCACCAAGGCCTCGGCGACCGGGTGCAGAACGGCGTCCAGCGCCGGCAGCCCCTGCTCCGCCAGCGCCTGAAGCGCGTCGAGGGTCCATAAAGGCAATGCCTGGAACGGTTCCACCCAAAGCCGGCGCAGGGCCGTGACATGGGCGCCGCATCCCAGGGCTTCGCCCAGATCGCGCACCAGACTGCGGATATAGGTTCCCGAGCCGCAGGTCACCCGCAGACTGAACGTGCCGGCATCCAGCGCCAGCAGTTCGATGGCATGGATGCGGACCGGACGCGCGGGCAGATCGATGACATCGCCGCGGCGCGCCTTCAGATACATCGGCTCGCCGCCCTGCTTGAGCGCGGAGTACACGGGTGGCACCTGCTGAATGTCACCGGTGAATCCCTGCAGCAGGGTTTCCAGCTGCGCACGGGAATAGGCTCCGAGCGGACGCTCGCGCAGAATCTGGCCATCGGCATCATCGGTATCGGTGGTGGCGCCCAGCGCGGCGCTGACCTCGTAGGCCTTGTCGTTACCGAGCAGGAGGCCGGCGACTTTGGTGGCTTCGCCCAGACAGATCGGCAGCACGCCGGTCGCCAACGGATCGAGGGCGCCGGTGTGTCCGGCTTTTTCGGCCCGGAAAAGGTTACGGACTTTCTGCAAGGCCTGATTGGACGTCATGCCCCGGGGCTTGTCGAGCAGAATCAGGCCGTCGACCGGGCGTCGGGCGAAAGTGAACTGTGCTTTCTTCATGCAGGAAAAAACCGCCCGGAGGCGGTCAGGGCGATTCGGGTTTCGGGCTTTCGCGCAGCAATTGCTCGATGCGCTCGCCTTTGTCGACCGAATCGTCGTAATGGAAATGCAGCTCGGGCACATGCCGCATCTTGACGGCATGCGCCAGCTGGAACCGCATTTCCGGCGCCAGCTCGTTCAGCGCCTTGACCGCGGCTTTGGACGAATCCGCCAGCAGTGCGGTCACGAACACCTTGGCATGCGCCATGTCGCGGGTAAGCTCGACATCGGACACGCTCAGCGACGGCAGGCCGTGCTCGCGCACCGTGGCATGCACGATCTGGCCCAGCTCGCGGCGGAGCTGGGCGGAAACGCGGTCGGTCCGGTGGAAGCTCTTCTTCGCCATCAGAGGCTGCGCGCCACTTCGATGCGCTCGAAGCATTCGATCTGATCGCCCGGCTTGACGTCGTTGTAGGCTTTCACCGCGATGCCGCATTCGGTACCGCTGCGGACCTCTTCGACGATGTCCTTGAAGCGGCGCAGGCTTTCCAGCTCGCCTTCGAACACCACGACGCTGTTGCGCAGCACGCGGATCGGCTTGTTGCGCTTGACCGTGCCTTCGATGACTAGCGAACCAGCCACGGCTCCGAACTTGGAGCTGCGGAACACATCGCGGACTTCGGCGATGCCGATGATTTCCTCGCGGATCTCAACACCGAGCAGACCGGAAGCGACCTGTTTGACCTGGTCGATGACGTCATAGATGATCGAGAAGTAGCGCAGGTCGATGCCGTTGTTTTCGATGATGCGGCGCGCCGAGGCATCGGCACGTACGTTGAAGCCGATGACCACGGCCTTGGACGCAGCCGCCAGGGTCGCATCCGATTCGGTGATGCCGCCGACGCCGGACGAAATGACGTTGATGCGGATGGCTTCATTGGACAGGCCGGTCAGCGAATCGCGCAAGGCTTCCACCGAACCCTGCACATCGGCCTTGACCAGGATGTTGAGCACCTGCTGGCCCTGTCCTGCGCCCATCTGGGCCATGACGTCTTCCATGCGCGAACCCGGCTGTTTGACCAGACGCGATTCACGGCGTTTGATTTCACGCTGCTGCGCGACTTCCTTGGCCAGACGCTCGTCGGCCACGACCACGAAGTCGTCGCCGGCATCCGGCACGCCGGAAAGACCGAGCACCTGCACCGGAATGGACGGGCCGGCGGATTCGGTCTGCTTGCCGTTCTCGTCGAACAGCGCGCGCACACGGCCGTACTGCAGGCCGCTGACCAGATAGTCACCTTTCTTGAGGGTACCTTCCTGCACGAGCACGGTGGCGACCGGGCCGCGGCCCTTGTCGAGCGAGGATTCGATGACCACGCCGCTGGCACGGGCATCGACGGTGGCTTTCAGCTCCAGCAACTCGGCCTGGACCAGGATCGATTCCAGCAGATTGTCGACGCCGTCGCCGGTCTTGGCGGAGACCGGCACGAACTGGACGTCACCGCCCCACTCTTCCGGCACCACTTCCAATTTGACCAGGCCCTGCTTGACGTTATCGGGGTTGGCTTCGGACTTGTCCATCTTGTTCATGGCCACAATCAGCGGCACTTTCGCGGAACGCGCATGCTCGACCGCTTCGATGGTCTGCGGCATGACGCCGTCGTCGGCGGCAACCACCAACACCACGATATCGGTCAGCTTGGCGCCGCGGGCACGCATGGCGGTGAATGCGGCATGGCCCGGAGTATCCAGGAAGCTGATGACGCCGCGCGGGGTTTCGACATGGTAGGCGCCGATGTGCTGGGTGATGCCGCCGGCTTCACCGGTGGCGACCTTGGTGCGGCGGATGTAGTCGAGCAAGGATGTTTTGCCGTGATCGACGTGGCCCATGATGGTGACCACCGGCGGACGCGTGCTCTTGTCACCCGGGACTTCATCCAGATGCGCGACCAGCGCCAACTCGGCATCGTCATCGCTGGCGCGCACGGCCTTGTGGCCGAGCTCCTCGACCACCAGCACCGCGGTATCGTGGTCGATGACCTGGTTGATGGTGACCATCATGCCCATCTTGAACAGGGCACGCACCACATCCGAACCTTTCATCGCCAGCTTGTTGGCCAGCTCGGAAACGAGGATGGATTCGCCGACGGCGACTTCGCGTGTAATTGGAGCGGTCGGGCGCGAGAAGCCATGCTGGCCGGTCGCGGTACGCGAGGCTTCCAGCACCTTCTGCTTCGGTTTCTTCTTGCCGGCGCTGACGCGGCGCTCGCGCTCGGCCGCGGTCAGATGCAACTGGCCGCTGATGTTCTGCAATGCGGAATCGTCGTCGATGTCGTTGTCGACCATGACATGCGAGCCACGCACCTTGTGTTTGGCGGTTTTGCTCGGGACTTTGTCCTTGGCGGCTTTTGCCGGTTCGTGGCGGAGGGCTTCGGTCTTGTGCGGTTTGTGACCGTGCTTTTCATCGCGCTCGCGGCGGGACTCATGGCCGGCGACATCGGAATCGACAACGCCTGCTTTCTTTCCGGCCAGTTCGGCGGCCGCCACACGGGCTTTTTCCTCGGCTTCACGGAGGACGCGTTCTTTCTCGGCACGCTCGGCTTCGATCTGCTCGCGGCGCGCGCGGTCGAATTCGCTCAGACGCGCCTGCTCTTCGGCATTGCGTGACTTCGACTGCTCGAGTTTGCGCAACAGCTCCTCGCGCTCGTCGGAGACCGGTGCCGCGACCTCATCACGCTTGACGTAGGTTCGCTTCTGGCGGACTTCGACGGCAACGGTGGTCTTGGATTTGCCGGAACTGGCAACCGTCAGCTCTTCCGTCTTGCGCCGGGCGATGGTGATTTTCTTCGGCGCGGCCGCGGCTTCCGCAGGCTTCTCGGTCTTGCCGTGCGAGCGGCGCAGGAATCCGAGCAGCTTGATCTTCTCGGTGCTGCTGACGATCTGGTCCGGACCGGAGAATTCCATGCCGGCATCGGCAAGCTGCTTGAGCAGCTTGTCGACCGGCAGTCCGACGATTTTTGCCAACGATCCTACGGTTACTTCTGACATGGAGATGTCGATCCTTGAATTTTGTGATGCGGATTACATGATGTGTATTTCGCGGCGATCAGTTCGACTGCTCGAGACGTGCGATTTCAGCGGCACGGGCGGCCAGGATGAACGCCGAAGCGCGCTCCATGCCCATGTCTTCGATATCGGAAATCTCGTCGGCGGCGAGTTCCGCCAGATCATCCGGCGTGGAAACCCCGCGCTCGGCCAATGCATAGGCGATGCTCTCGCTCATGCCGTCCATCGCCAGCAGATCGTCGGTCGGCTTGTGCTCTTCGATTTCCTCTTCGGCGGCCAGGGCTTCGTTGAGCAGGGCGTCACGGGCACGGGCGCGCAGTTCTTCGACGATGTCCTCATCGAAGCCCTCGACCGCGAGAAGCTCGGCAGCCGGCACGTAGGCGATTTCCTCGACGGTATTGAAGCCCTCGGAAACCAGGATTCCGGCGATTTCCTCGTCGACTTCCAGTTTTTCCACGAACACGGCGCGCGCGGCGGCCTGTTCGGCTTCGCTCTTCGCGGACACCTGGTCCTGGGTCATCACATTCAATTGCCAGCCGGTCAGGCGGCTGGCCAGACGCACGTTCTGGCCGCCCTTGCCGATGGCCTGCGCCAGCTTGTCTTCGGCCACGGCGATGTCCATCGAATGCTTGTCTTCATCGACGATGATCGACTGCACTTCGGCTGGCGCCATGGCGTTGATGACGAACTGCGCCGGGTTGTCGGACCACAGCACGATATCGACGCGTTCGCCGTTCAGCTCGTTGGATACGGCCTGCACGCGCGAGCCGCGCATGCCGATGCAGGCGCCGATCGGGTCGGTGCGGTGATCATGGGCGAGCACGGCGATCTTGGCGCGGTCGCCCGGATCACGGGCGGCGCCTTTGATTTCGACCAGACCCTGACCCACTTCCGGCACTTCCTGCTTGAACAGCTCGATCATGAATTCCGGGGCGATGCGCGAAATGATCAGCTGCGGACCACGGGTTTCGGCACGGGTTTCGGCCAGATAGCCGCGGACGCGGTCACCCGGACGAAGGACATCGCGCGGAATCGCCTTGTCTTTCGGAATGATGGCTTCGGCATTGCCGCCGAGATCGACGTAGACATTGCCGCGCTCGGCGCGTTTGACCACACCGTTGACCAGTTCGCCGACACGGTCGTTCCATTGTTCCAGAACCAGCGCCCGTTCGGCTTCGCGGACGCGCTGCACGATGACCTGTTTGGCGGCTTGCGCGGCGATGCGGCCGAACTCGGGGTTCTCGACCGGCTGTTCGACGAAGTCGCCGACTTCGGCGCCTTCCATTTCGTCGACGGCGTCCATCAGGCGGATCATGCGGTCGGGCGATTCCATGACCACGTCATCGGCGACCACTTCCCAGCGGCGGAAGGTTTCATAGGTTCCGTCCTTGGGGTTGATGGCGACGCGGAGCGACACATCCTCGTCGTGGTAGCGTTTTTTGGCTGCGGAAGCCAACGCCGATTCCATCGCCTGGATGATGACCTGACGGTCGACGCCTTTTTCGTTGGCGACCGCTTCCATGACCAATAAAAGTTCTTTACTCACAATCCAACTCCGTATCCTTCGGCCATGCCGAAATTAGTCGAAAATCACGATTTCTTGGGCGCCGGTTTTCTGCGCCCGCCTTTGGGTTCAGCCACCAGACCCAGCGCCACGAGATCCGGCACCAGTCTGGCTTTATCCACGTTACCGATGGCGACCGTGAATTCACGGCCATCCACATCCAACACTATCCCGGACTCGCCGACGGACAGCACTTTGCCCTGCAGCCGCCGCCGTCCGTCCTGCGGAAGACTCAAACTGATTTTGACCTGCTCGCCGATCTGCCGCGCAAACTGCGCGAGCGTGAACAGCGGCCGGTCAATGCCCGGCGAGGACACCTCCAGGGTGTACTGCGAGGCGATCGGATCGTTGACATCGAGGTTGGCCGACACTTCCCGGCTGACCGCCTCGCAATCCTCGATACTGACCAAACGTTCCGGCGCATCGATGTAAAGACGCAGCAACGCATTGCCCGCCGCCGGCGAAAACTCCACGCCCAGCAGCTCGAGCCCCAATCCGCGAACGGTTGGTTCCAATAATTCCTTCAATTCCAAGGCCTTACCGGTCATTGCCATGATGCCATCTCCCTGCGCCGTGCGATGTCGCTAATAAAAAAGGGCCTGACGGCCCTTTTCCGGTACTTCCTAGTTCCGGCGTCCGAAGCACTACCCCGCCTCGAACTAGCCCCGCAAACGGCCTCGGCCATCTGCGTCAAACTGGTAGCGGGGGCAGGATTTGAACCTACGACCTTCGGGTTATGAGCCCGACGAGCTGCCAGACTGCTCCACCCCGCATCAGTGAACCGGCATTATAGCGGACTTGCCCCCTCCGGCACAAGTCCTGCGTCAGGCGGCCGGAAACGCCTTCAGGCACCAGGACAGGATGCTATTGGAGAACACCCCCAGAACCAGAAGTGCCGAAGCATTCAGCACGAACGCCGCCTGCAGGTGCCGGTCGGGATTGATGCGGCTGGCTTCACTGTCCGGCTTCTCGAAGAACATGACGCGGATCAGTTTCAAATAGTAGAAAGCACCGATGACGGCACAGATGACGGCCAGCAGCGCCAGCCACTGGTAGCCGGCGTTCAATGCGGCGACGATGACCTGAAGTTTGGCGAAGAAGCCGAGGAACGGCGGCACGCCCGCCAGCGAGGCCACCACGAACAGGATCAGGAAGGCGAAGCCCGGATGCTTGACCCACAGGCCGCGGAAGCCGTCGATGTCGTCGGCATCATAACCGGCATGGCTCAGCAGGATCAGGGAGCCGAAGGCCGCAACGGCGGTGATGGCGTAGCTGATGGCATAGAACATCGCGGCGGCGTAGCCGCTGGCATCGGCGCTGAGCAGTCCCAGGAACAGGAAGCCGACGTGGGAAATGGTCGAATAGGCCAGCAGGCGTTTGAAGCTGGTCTGCACCAAGGCCATCAGATTGCCCAACAGCAGGGACAGTGCCGACAGAATGGCGAGCAGGGGCACCCAGTCCGCCATGCTGTTTCCGGCGGCCGACTCCAGCAGACGGTAGGCCATCGCGAAGGCCGCCATTTTCGGAGCCGAGGCGATGTAGGCGGTGACCGCGGTCGGCGCGCCCTGGTAGACGTCGGGCAGCCACATGTGGAACGGCGCTGCGCCGAATTTGAAAGCCACACCGGCAACGGTGAACACCACGCCGAGCTTGAACAGCATCGGCGAGGCCGTGCTTCCGGATGCCGCATAAATGGCATCGAACTGCAGGCTTCCGGTCGCGCCGTAAATCATGGACATGCCATACAGCAGCAGGCCGGAGGCGATGGCACCGAGCACGAAATACTTGATGGCCGCTTCCGAAACCAGCGGATTGTCGCGGTCGAGCGCGACCAGTCCGTAGGAACTCAGCGCCAGCAGTTCAAGGCCGAGATACAGCACGGTGAGGTTGCCGGCCGAAATCATCAGCATCATGCCCAGCACGCCGAACAGCGCCAGCACGTAGAACTCCGACTTGAACAAACCGCGTTCGATCAGATAGGGTCTTGCATAGATGAAGGCGAGCGCGGTCACCGCGTAAATGCCGATTTTCAGCACATCCCCGGCGATATCATGGATGAACATGCCGCCGAAAGCGGTGGTCGTGACCGACACCATGTCGCGCACGGTCAACAGTATGGCCGCGACAAGCACCGCCACCGCCAGGAAGTGGATCAAGGGCCGGCGTTTGGCGTCGATGAACAGATCAAGCATCAGCAGCGCGAAGGCCGAGCAGCAGATGAAAATTTCCGGCAGGATGGCATTCAGGTCCGCCGCGGAGATCATGGGAATGGTCATTGGCGGTTCCTCAAAGCTTGGTTTGCACGATGTGATCGACCAATGCCGCGATCGGCGCATCCATCAGATCGACAAGGGGTTTCGGATAGACGCCGAGCGCGAGTACGCCGGCGGCGAACAGGCCGAGCATCCAGGCCTCGCGGGCATTGATGTCGGTCAGTTCGGCGACATGGTGGTTGCCGATTTCGCCGAACACCACGCGCTTGACCATCCACAGGGTGTAGGCGGCGCCCAGGATCAGCGTGAAAGCGGCGAAGAAGGCGATCAAAGGATGCGACTGGAACGCGGCGAGGATGACCATGAACTCGCCGACGAAACCGCTGGTTCCGGGAAGTCCGGCATTGGCCATGGCGAACAGCACGAAGAAACCGGCGAACCAGGGCATGGTGTTGATGACACCGCCGTAATCCTTGATCATGCGGCTGTGCATGCGGTCATACAGGACACCGACGCAGCTGAACATGGCGCCCGAAATGAACCCGTGCGAAATCATCTGCACCATCCCGCCCTGCAGGCTCAGACGGGCACCCTCGAGATTGCCGTCTTCACGCACCATGGCGAAAACGATGAAGCTGGCGAGCGTCACGAAGCCCATGTGTGCGATCGAGGAATACGCGATCAGCTTCTTCATGTCTTCCTGCACCAGCGCGACCAGCCCGATATAGACCACGGCGATCAACGACAGCAGGATGACCAGCCAGGCCCATTCGGTGGAGGCATCCGGCACGATCGGCAGACTGAAACGCAGGAATCCGTAACCGCCGATCTTCAGCATGATCGCGGCCAGGATGACCGACCCTCCGGTGGGTGCCTCGACGTGCGCGTCCGGAAGCCAGGTATGTACCGGCACCATCGGCACCTTGACCGAGAACGCCGCGAGGAATGCGAAGAACAGCCACATCTGTTCGGTGGCGTTCAAAGGCAGGTTGGCCCAGGTGGCCAGGTCGAAACTACCGGACTTGTTGTACAGATAAATCAGTCCGATCAGCATGAACACCGAACCGAGGAAGGTGTACAGGAAGAACTTGATGCTGGCGTAGATCCGGCGCGGACCGCCCCAGATGCCGATGATGATGAACATCGGTATCAGCATGCCTTCGAAGAAGATGTAGAACAGGACGGCATCCAGCGCGCAGAACACGCCCACCATCAGCCCTTCGAGCACCAGCATGGCGGCGAAATACTGATGGGCGCGGTTCTCGATTGAACTCCAGGAGCCCATCAGGACCAATACGGTGGTGAAGGTGGTCAGCAGGATGAGGGCGACCGAGATGCCGTCGACACCGAGACTGTAGTTGATGTTGAAGCCCGGCAGCCAGGGCAGCTGCTCGCCGAACTGCATCGCAGCGGTTGACTGGTCGAGTCCGGCATACAGCTGGATGCTGAGCAGGAAGGTGGCGATGGTGACCAGCAGCGCGAACACTTTCGCGCTTCCGATGCGTCGGTCACCGAGCATGAAGGTGATCAGGCCGCCGAGAATCGGAAGCCAGATGAGTGTGCTGAGTAGCGGCAGTTGGATGCCCATGCGTGTAATCCTCGTCCTTAATCAGCAAACAGGTGGGTGGCGATGGCCAGCATCGCGATCAAACCGACGATCATGGCGAAAGCATAGGTGGTCAAACGTCCGGTCTGGGTGCCGCGGATGCCGCGGGCGATGCGGCCGACCGTGTTCGCCGTACCATTGACCAGCACGCCGTCGATCAGGCCGGCGTCGATGTACTTCCAGGCCTTGCCGCCGAGCGCGATGCTGCCGCCGGCAAACCCTTTGATCCACAGATCGTCGAAACCGTACTTGTTCTCCAGGATGCGGATCGGCAGCGCGAAAACCTTCTGCGCCCGCTCGGCAACGCGGATGTTGAACAGATAGATGTAGGTCGCCAGGGCGAAACCCGACAGGGCCAGCCAGAACGCCGGCATCTGCATGCCATGCAGGGCGAATGCGACCGGTCCGTGGAATTCCTCGCCGAGGACCTTGATGACATCGTTCTGCGGCAGCACTTCGATGGCGCCGGTGAAGAATCCGCCGAACAGCATCGGACCGACGGTGAAGAAGCCGATGAAAATCGATGGGATCGCCAGCAGGATCAGCGGAACCGTGACCACCCAGGGCGATTCGTGCGGCAGGCCGCCATGGCCGTGGTGTGCATCGTGCGCGTGGTCATCATGCGCCGGATGCGCTTCATTGCCATGGATCTCATGGGGCTCGGCGTGATGGGCCTCGCCGGCATGGATATCGAACCGCTCTTTGCCATGGAAGGTCAGATACAGCAGTCGGAAGCTGTAGAAACTGGTCACGAACACGCCGAGCATGACCGCCCAGTAGGCATAGGTGTTGATCCAATGGCCGCCATGTGCGGCATGCGCGGCAGCCTCGATGATGGTGTCTTTGGAGTAGAAGCCCGACAAGAACGGCGTACCGACCAGCGCCAGGGTGCCGATCAGACTGGTCCAATAGGTGATCGGCATGTATTTCTTCAAGCCGCCCATCTTGCGCATGTCCTGCTCGTGGTGCATGCCGATGATGACCGAGCCGGCGGCCAGGAACAGCAGGGCCTTGAAGAAGGCGGGGGTCATCAGATGGAAAACCGCCGCCGAGTAGGCGGAAACGCCGAGCGCGACGGTCATGTAGCCGAGCTGGGAAAGCGTGGAATAGGCGACCACGCGCTTGACGTCGTTCTGGATGATGCCGATCAGTCCGGTGAACAGGGCCGTAGTGGCGCCGATGAACAGCACGAAATGCAACGCGGTCGGGCTGAGTTCGAAAATCGGCGACATCCGGGCGACCATGAAGATGCCGGCGGTCACCATGGGGGCCGCGTGGATCAGGGCCGAAATCGGGGTCGGGCCTTCCATGGAGTCCGGCAGCCAGACATGCAGCGGGACCTGCGCCGACTTGCCCATGGCGCCGATGAACAGACTGATCGCGATGAACGTGATCGCTGAAACTTCCCAGGCCGCGAAGGCATGTCCGAACACGGTGAACGCCGGAATCAACTCGATGACCGCCTGCGAGATGCCGTTGAGCTGTGTGAACGCTTCTGCATAATCGAGCGTGCCGGTGAAATAGACCACGCCGCAGATGCCGAGCAGGAATCCGAAATCACCGACGCGGTTGACCAGGAACGCCTTCAGATTGGAGAAGATCGCGGTCGGGCGTTTGTACCAGAAACCGATGAGCAGATAGGAGACCAGACCGACCGCTTCCCAGCCGAAGAACAGCTGCAGGAAGTTGTTGCTCATCACCAGCATCAGCATCGAGAAGGTGAACAGCGAGATATAGCTGAAGAAGCGCTGATAGCCCGGATCGTCCTGCATGTAACCGATGGTATAGACATGCACCAGCAGCGACACGAAAGTCACCACCACCATCATCATCGCGGTCAGGCGGTCGACCATGAAACCGACATGCGCGGAGAACCTCCCACTTTCGAAGAAGGTGTAAAGGTTCTGGTTGAACGGCAGCGCCGACTCGTAGAGGAACTGGCCCAGGACATAAATGGACAGCCCGCAACTCAGTGCGACCAAGGCGATGGTGGCGGTGTGGGCGCCTTGGCGTCCGATCTGGCGGCCGAACAGGCCAGCCAAGGCCGCGCCGAGCAACGGAGCCAGTGCAATGACGAGCAGAATGGCCGGGGACAGCTGGGTGGGTTCAGTCAACATCGCATCAACCTTTCAGGGAATCCAGTTCGGCCACATTGATGGTGCGGCGGTTGCGGAACAGCGTGACCAGGATGGCCAGACCGATGGCGGCTTCGGCGGCGGCGACGGTCAGAATGAAGAATACGAACACCTGGCCGTCGACATTGCCGAGGAAGCGCGAAAACGCCACGAAGTTGACGTTGACCGAGAGCAGCATGAGCTCGATGCACATCAGCAGAAGAATGACATTCTTGCGGTTGATGATAATGCCGGCGATGCTCAGGCTGAAAAGGGCCGCGGCGAAAACGAGATAATGTTCGAGCGTGATCATTTGGCCTCCGGAGCGCCGTCTTCGGACTTGACGGTGGCCGCCATCTTGACCAGACGTACGCGGTCATCGCGGCGGACCAGTACCTGTTCCGAAGGGTTCTGTGTTTTGGTGCCGGCACGCCGGCGCAGGGTCAGCAGCACCGCGACCACCACGGCCACGGTGAGGATGACGGCCGCGGTTTCGAACGGCAGCATGTAGCGCGTGAACAGGGCCTCTGCGATCCAGTGCAGGTTGCTGGCGTGAGCGGCAAGCGCCGGATCCGCCGACGGCATGGCCTGCGCAGCGCCCTTTCCGACCCCGAGCAGCAGCAGGATTTCGGCGAACATCACCGCGGCGACCGCGATGGCGACCGGAAAATACTTGATGAACCCTTCGCGTTGCGGCGCGGTATGCACGTTCAGCATCATCACCACGAACAGGAACAGGATCATCACCGCACCGATGTAGACCAGCACCAGCACGATGCCGAGGAACTCGGCCTGCAGCAGTAGCCACAGACATGCGGTGGAAAAGAAGGTCAACACCAGGCTGAGCACGGAGTGTACCGGGTTCCGGAAGCTGATTACCGCAACGGCGGACGACAGGGCGACGGCGGCGAGCAGGTAAAACGCGATCATTTCGAAATTCAAGCGCCCTCTCCTTATCGGTATGCCGCGTCGGCCTGGCGGCGTTCGGCGATTTCCGCTTCGAAACGGTCGCCGATGGCGAGCAGCTGCGGCTTGGTCACGATGTTCTCGCCGCGGTTTTCGAAGTGGTATTCATGGATGTGCGTTTCGACGATGGAATCGACCGGGCAGCTTTCTTCGCAGAATCCGCAGAAGATGCATTTGAACAGGTCGATGTCGTAACGGGTGGTGCGGCGCTGCCCGTCTTCACGGGGTGCCGAGTCGATGGTGATGGCCAGCGCCGGGCAGACCGCTTCGCAGAGTTTGCAGGCGATGCAGCGCTCTTCCCCGTTCGGATAGCGGCGCAGGGCATGCAGGCCGCGGAAACGGCTGGACTGCGGGAATTTCTCGAACGGATAGTTGACGTTGTACTTGGGCTTGAACATGTAGGTCAAGGTCAGCCAGAGCCCCTGAAGGAACTCCACCAGCATCAGGCTTTTCAGGTAATTGAACAGTCGGATCATGTTGGCCTCAGGCTCCCAGGACAAACCAGTTGTTGTAGGCCGCAACCGCCGCCACGAAAATCCAGGCGATGGTGATCGGAATGAAGACTTTCCAGCCCAGACGCATGATCTGGTCGTAACGGTAGCGCGGGAAGCTGGCGCGGAACCAGACGAAACAGAACGCGAAGAACAGGGCTTTCAGGAACAGCCAATGGGTGCCCGGTGTGGCCAGCATGCCGGCAACGCCTTCCGTGCCGAGCCAGCCCTGGAACGGCGACAGCCAGCCGCCGAGGAACAGCAGCGCGGTCAGGAAGCTGACCAGGATCATGTTGGCGTATTCGGCCAGGAAGAACATGGCGAAGGCGGAACCGGAGTATTCGACATGGAAACCGGCGACGATTTCCGACTCGCCTTCGGCGACGTCGAACGGGGCGCGGTTGGTTTCGGCGGTTCCGGAGATGAAGTACACCAGGAACAGCGGGAACAAGGGAATGAAGAACCACTCGAGGAAGCCGCTGTTGCCGGCCTGGGCATTGACGATTTCGGTCAGATTCATGCTGCCGGCGGCGACCAGAACGCCGACCAGAGCGAAGCCCATGGCGATTTCATAGCTGATGACCTGCGAGGCGGCGCGCAGGGCGCCCATCACCGCGTATTTGGAGTTGGACGCCCAACCGCCGAGGATGATGCCATAGACGCCCATCGAGGTCAGTGCGAGCAGCATCAGGATGCCGGCGTTGATGTCGGACAACACCAGCGGACCGGTGTCGTTTTCACCGAACGGAATCAGGGCCCATGCCGCCAGTGCCGGTGCCAGCGCGATCAACGGCGCCAGACGGTAAAGGAACGGACTGGCCTTGTCGGGCGTGATCAGTTCCTTGAACAGCATTTTGAACACGTCGGCGAAAGCCTGGATCACGCCGATGCCGAACACGCCGCCGACGTACTGCGGCCCCTGGCGCACGTGCATCCAGCCGATGATCTTGCGCTCGAACAGGGTATAGAACGCCACGGCGATGATGACCGGAAGCATGATGACCAGGATTTTCACCAGCATCCAGGCCAGACCGCCGATCAGGCCGAACTGCAGGAAGAATTCGGGGATGAGATCGATC
>JBMSNF010000004.1:0-29048 GCA_049421545.1 Arenimonas sp. | reverse complement strand
CACATCGACCCGGTAATCGGGACTTTTCTTGTCGCCCTGCACGACCAGCGTGCCGCGCACCAAACCGGACCAGGCCGGACTGAGATCGTTCAAATCCAAAGGCAGCATGGCCGCGGCCACATCCAATTTTCCGCTGTCGCTGCCCTTGAGCGTGACATGCGACGCGCCGGCATATAGATCGGCATCGCCGGACACGGCCAGCCCGTCGAAACGCAGATCGGCCTTGCCGGCAAGACGGCGTCCACGCAACTGGCCGCCGAGATCGAGTACTTTGACCGTACCCCGCCAATCCTTGCCTGCGGGCTGTTGCACCGCGACGCGCAGATCGGCATTGACCGATCCCGGATAATCGGCGAAGAAGTAGGCCGGATCGAAGCGGGCCAGTTTGCCCTCGAAAGCAATATCCATCTCCGGCTGCCAACGCAGGCGCAATCGGCCATCCAGTCCGCCCTGCGCCATGCTGACCTTCATTTTCGGCAGATCCAGAGCGCTGTCGCCGCCGCTGCCGGCGACATCGAAACCGGCGCGTTCCTTTCCGCGCAGCAGCGTTCCGGTCGCTTGCAACTGCCAGGCGCTGAGTTTGCCGCTGGCCTGCATGCGGGCGCTCAGTACGACCGGTTCCGGCTTGCGTTTTTTCGTGGCGGCATCCTTTTCCGGCAACGGCAACACGAAATCCGCAATCTGCACGATCAAGGCATCACTGCTGAGTTCGCCTTCGGTATTCAGGCTGCCCTGCGCCGACAGGCGTGCGCCGGAATACGCCACATGCACATCTTCCAGCAGAATGCGTTGGCCTTCCAAAGCCAGACGCGAGGGTTCGATGACCAGCGTCTTGCCATCCCGGCTGAGTTCGCCGGCAATCTGCGTGCGCCGGTCATCGCCGGACGCCCCCAGCTGCACGCGGTAGGCATGGGCATCGGCCAAGCCCAGCATGGCCGGTTCGAAACGCTCGCCGCTGGCCCCCAGCACCCAGAACGGCCGGCCTTCACGCGTGCTCAATTCCCAGCGGATGCGGACCGGTTCGGGCAGTGCGCCTTCAAGATCGAACAGGAAGCGTTCGGCGTCGCCTTCGGCATGCAGGCGCAGGGCCGGCGGGGCGTTTGCGGCATCGGTCTTGAGCCGGACCGTGCCGTCCAGTCGGGTGGCGTAGTCGCGGTTCGGCCGGTAATCGCCGTTGACGCTGATTTGGCCATGTGCGGATTCGGCCTGCAGATGGTCGAGTGTGAGCGCGCCCGGCGCCAGCTCGAGTCCGCCACGGATGTCGGTGACCGCATACAGAAGCCGGTTCTGCTCGAACAGCTGCAGATCGGATACACGGAGGTCGGCGGCGTGGATACGCAGGGGCAGATCGAGCGCGGGAAGGCTCTCCGGCCAACGCGGAAACTCGAAGGGCGTGTCGTCTTTTTTCAGATGCAGACGCACGCGCTCGGCGTGCAGATGCGCGATGTTCACATGCCGGAACAACAGCGGCAGGATGCCGGCGTCGATGTCGAGCAAGCCAGCTTCGTAGCGCTGCTCGGCATCGGCATAGACCAGACGCTCGAAACGCAGGCCATCGGCCAGCACGCCATCGACCCGCTGCCATTGCAGGCGGGCACCTTCCGGCAACTGTCCCTGGGCCTGCGCCAACACGAAATCGCGGCCGCCCGTGCTGTAAAGCAACCATCGAACGGATGCAAACGCCCCGGCAACGACGATCAGCAGTAACAGGCCGAACAGGGATTTCTTCGACAGGCTCATAGATCGGATCCGATGGTGAAGTGGATGCCGAAGCCAGGATCGGGACCGTTGAATCCGTAGGCGACATCGAATCGGACCGGACCGATCGGCGAGCGCCAGCGCGCTCCGGCACCGACGCCGAAATTGGCGTTCGGTTTGCGGTCGAAGGCATCGCCGACATCGACGAAACCGGCCACCGCCCATTCCGGATTCACGCGGTATTCGTATTCGACGCTGCCGACCGCCATGTAACGGCCGCCGAGATTGTAATTGCCGAAGTATTCGCCGATTTCCTTGTAACCGTAACCGCGCACGCTCTGGTCACCGCCGGCGTAGAAACGCAGGGAGGGGGGAAAATACGGATAGTTTCCGGACCAGGTGGCGCCAAGCTCGCCGCGCACCAGCAGACGGCTGTTGTTGCCGAGCCCGCGGATGCGTTTGTTCTTGACCGTGACCTGTACGAACGGTGCCTGCGACTGCGCGAATTCGTAGCCGCTGCGCGCCTGGTAATACCAGGCTGAACCGCTGGTCGGATACAACGGATCGTCGCTGCGGCGCCAGACCGCATTGAATTCGGGATAGGCGACCGCGGTGTACAGGGTATTGCCGAGCGACTGGTCGATGTCGGGAATGGCTTCATCGAAACGCTCGCGGCGCACATTGAGGCTGGCCAGCAGATCCCAATTGCGCAATTCGCCGCTCCGGCTGAAGCTGCCTTCGATGTAGCGGCTGCTGGTACTGGTGTATTCCTCGTTGCGGGTGACCAGACCGATGCCGTACCAGCCATCTAGCCACTGGAATGCCGGAATGCGGTAAAGCGCGGTGAAACTCTGCTCGTTCTGCGCCCAGCCGACATTGAAATCGAGCTTGTGGCCGCGGCTGTTGATCCAG
The DNA here is from genome assembly GCA_049421545.1 of Arenimonas sp. Lineage (GTDB taxonomy): Bacteria > Pseudomonadota > Gammaproteobacteria > Xanthomonadales > Xanthomonadaceae > Arenimonas. The sequence continues at coordinate 26,438 of JBMSNF010000004.1, read as the reverse complement.
CGCCGTTCAACGCCGTACTCGACGCCGAGTCCGGTTTTGGTGCCGTAGCGGAAGCTGGCGTACTGGCTGCTGCGCTTGCCCTGGGTCAGGCTGACCAGAACCGGTACGGTACCGTCCTGCTTGTTTTCGAGATCCGGCACGATCTCGATTGAGCTGAAATAATTGAGCTTGGCCAGCGATTCCTGCAAACGGTTGATCTGCGGCTGCGAATAATATTTACCGGTCTCGAAATTCACCAACTGCTCGAGCAGTCCCGGCTCGAAATCATGGCCCTCGAAACGGACGGCGCCGTAGCGGTAACGGATGCCGCTGTCCCAGGCCAGATCGATGTCGGCACTCTGCGCGGCGCGCGTCACGCGCACTTCGTGCACGCTGTTGCGCATGTCGAAATAGCCCCGGTCAAGCAGAGCCTGGCTGATTTCCGCTTTGTTTTCCTCATACAGGCCGTGATTGAAGACCTCGCCCCGGGTCGGTTCGAAACCCTCCAGCCAGAATCCGATGAAACGGTCCTTGCCGGCATCGCCCTCGACCTGCACCGCGACATCGCGGACCTTCACCGGTTCTCCGGGCACCACATCGATGATGATCTGGGCGCGGTTGCCGTCACGCTCCATCCGGCTGCTCACCACCGGATGGTAATAGCCGAGCGGCTCCAGACTATCTTCGACCAGGCGGTTGATGTTGCTGACGTAATATCCGAGCCGGCCTTCCGAAACCGTTTCGCCCTTGCCTTGCGCTTCAGGAAGCGCCACCGCACGGCGGACCACCTGCTCGAGCGCCTTGTCTTTTTCCAGACCATTGATCTTGACCGGCAACAGTTCCGCCGCCGGCACCGAAGCGGAAAAGGTGCCGAAAACAAGCAGATAGGGAAGGAGCGGCCGCATACGGCATTTTACGGGGCGCTCGCGGCGCACGGCAAGCGATTACTGCGCGCGCAGGGGTTCCGGATAGTGCCTGCCGGCGCGTTTCGGACGGAAACAGGGCACGCGCGTGAAGAAATCCGCGGCGGCATGTTCCGGATGCCAGCCCGGAATGCCGGTCAGGGGAATCGGACGCAGTTCCTGCGGATCATTCAAAAGCGCCGCACCGGCGATGCCGGAAGCGATCCGGCAGGCCATGTCGTCATCATCGAAGGCGTCTGCCGAATCGATCACCAGCGCTTTGGCCACCAGCGCAATGGCGGGCGTGAGTGCGTGCTCGAACAGGGAATGTCCGAACAACCAGAGTTGGATTGCGCCGCGTCGTTCGGCCTCGGCCCAGTTCCGGAATAGATACGGCCAGTCATGGGCATCCCAGGCCGCCTGCAGACCGGTATCGTGCAGGCGCAAAACGGCACCGGCTTCATCGAACTGCGTCAGCGCACATTGGCCGCGCGTGCGCTGCTTGGGGCCGACCTGCGCGATATCGGCGACCTGACGGGCATTCAAGGCCTGCTTGACGGCGGGATGGCGCATCCAGATGAAGGCGTTGAACAGATCATGCCAGTTGCGGGTGCGGGTGGCGATGATTCCGCTTTGCGCGATGCGCTGCTCGTAATGCATGTCGTCCTTCAACGCATCCTGATCGACGAAACGGAACGGAAACCCGGCGGCATTGACGGGTGGATTCCAGTGTGCGTTGAGCACGCCCATTTCCGGCCAATCTCCGGACCGGCACAGTCCGAGCTGATCGGCATGCAAATGGCCGAAAACCGGATGCGCGAACACCTGCGCATCGATGCGGCCGCGATCGGGAGCCAGATAACGCACGGCCGCCGCTTTAATGGAAGCGCGCCGCTTTCATCGCCAGTTCGCGCACGGCTGCGGGAATCCGTGCGGCCGATTCCGCCGTGCGCATCTTTTCGTCATCGGCGATGAAACCCTCATGGTGGTCCAAGGCCCAGGTCAGCGGATACGGCACATGCACGGCGAATCCGCCGATCTGCAGCACCGGCGCGATGTCCGAGTGCAGGGAGTTGCCGACCATCAGGAACTGCTGCGGCTGCAGGCCGAATTCGGACAGTACGCGCTGATAGGTGACCGGATCCTTTTCGGACACGATTTCGATGCGGCCGAACAGTGCGGACAGCCCGGAGCGGGCGACCTTGCTTTCCTGATGGAACAGGTCGCCTTTGGTGATCAGGACCACCGGGTAGTCGCGGGATACTTCGGCCACCGCTTCGGCGATGCCGTCCAGCAGCTGCACCGGATGGTTCAACACTTCCTTGCCGAGCTGGATGATTTCGTGCAGGTGATGCGCGCTGATGCGTTCGGCGGTCATCGCGACCGCCGTCTCCAGCATCGATAGGGTCATGCCCTTGGCACCGTAACCGAACAGCTTGATGTTGGCGCGTTCGACCTCGAGCAGATGGTCATGGACATTGGCATTGCCGATGTCGATGTACTGGCCGAGGATGGTTTCGAACTGGGCATGCACCTCGCGGTAGAACCCCTCGCTGTGCCAGAGCGTGTCATCGGCATCGAAGCCCACCAGTTTCAGCATGTCCTTACTCCGTATGTCATTTGGGTTCGCGCCACAGGCGGGCGCCGAGAAAAATCAGGCGCAGCTGCAGCACGAAGTGATCGACCAGTTCCTGTTCGCTCTGGCGGTGTCCGGCCGGAAGATCGAGGATGTCGGTGGCGGCGTTGAGCATGGTGCTGACCACCAGGCTGCAGATCAGTTCGATGGTCTGCCCGGACAGTCCGGGCACGGTGCCGAGCTCGCGCATGTCGTGCGCCATTTCGTGCACGAAGCGTTCTTCTTCGCGGCGGATGGCCTTGCGGATGACCGGCGAACCGCCGCTGCGCTCGCCGACGATGAAACCGAACACCAGACGGTTCTGTTCCAGATAGCGTTTGTAGACCAGCACCGAATTGTGCAGCATGTCCTTCGGCGGAAATCCGCTGCGGCGGGCTTCGCGCAGCAGCCGGCGCAGGGTCACCCCACCCTCTTCCACCAGCGCCAGACCGAGTTCGTCCATGTCCTTGAAGTGCCGGTAGAACGAGGCCGGGACCACGCCGATTTCGCGGGTGACCTCGCGCAGACTCAGCGAGGTGAAGCCGCGGCCCTGCACGACCAGATCCAGCGCCGCCTGCATCAGCTGCTGGCGGGTCTGCAGCTTGCGGGCGTCGCGGCGGGTGCCGGTGGCGAGCGGGAGGGTCGGCGAACTGGACAAATCGGGGCTTCCGAGGGAGTGAACCCAGTATAAACACTGGGCCGGTGCTGGCAATGCGCATTTGACACGGCCGACCATTTGAGTGAACATATGTTCACTGATATTAACCGGTTGATGCAATGTTGCCAATGACCCCCTCCCTGTTCTGGCGCAGCCCATGGCTGAAGCCCTTGAACGATGTCACGGCATGGAACAGTCTGCTGCAGGGAGCCAACGCAACCTGGTCACTCACCGAGGTGCGTGCGCGCGTGTTGCGGACCGTGCAGGAATGCCGGGACGTGGTCAGCCTGTATCTGAAACCGAACCGTCTGTTCAAAGGCTTCAGCCCCGGCCAGCATCTGGCGCTGACCCTGCCCTGCAACGGCGTGCTGCAGTCGCGCAGCTTCAGCCTGTCGCAGGCTCCGGATGCCGGCGGCGTGCTGCGCCTGACCATCAAACTCAAAGCCGATGGCGTGGTGTCGCAGGCGATCGCCAAACTCAAACGCGGCGCGGTGGTCATCCTCAGCCAGGCCGCCGGCGAGTTCACCCATGCCGCGCCCGAGCGCGGGATTCTGCTGCTTTCGGCCGGCTCGGGCATCACCCCGATGGTGGCAATGCTGCAGGATTGGGCCAAACGCGACGCCCGCCCGGACGTGCTGATGATCCACAGCTGCCGCGATGAAGCCGAATGGATCCTGCGCGAAGATTTGCGAACACTTGTTCACCAATGGCCGCAGTTGAAAATCCGGCCGGTGTTCACTGGCGCCGAAGGCCGCCTGGATGCCGAACGCCTGCAGGCACTCGCTCCGGATTTCGCGCTGCGCGATACCTTGCTGTGCGGTCCGCAGGACTTCATGGACTGGATTGCCGCGTTTTACCGCACGCACGGTCTGAGCCGGCAGCTGAAGCAGGAACACTTCCAGGCACGCCGGACCGAAATCCGTCCCGATGCCGAACGTTTTGCCGTGCACGCGCCTGACGGCAGCACCCTATTTCATGCGCTGAACGGCCAGCCCCTGCTGGAAGCCGCCGAAGCCGGCGGTCTGAGCCCGGTGCACGGCTGCCGCCGCGGCATCTGCAAAACCTGCACCTGCCGCAAACTCGGCGGCACCGTACACAACCGATTGACCGACACCCTGTCCGGCAGCGGCGAAGAGTGGATCCAGCTCTGCGTCTCGACCCCGGTCAGCGACATTCATCTGGAGCTCTGAACCATGGCCGTGAAAACCTTCCTCGAGGGCGAACGTCTTGCCGCATTCCAACAGGAACTCGACCAGCTGCGTGCGAAAGTGATGGCCGATCTCGGCGACATCGACGCCGCCTACATCCGGCGCGTGCGCGCGCTGGCCCAGGGCAGCGCCATCGCCGGCCGCAGCCTGCTGATGTTCGGCATGGGTCCGGTCAGCTGGGTGTCCGGCATCCTCGCATTGGCGCATGCCAAGATCGTCGAGAACATGGAGCTCGGCCACAACATCCTGCACGGCCAGTACGACTGGATGAACGATCCGGCATTCCACTCCAAGCACTACAGCTGGGACATGGTGTGCGCACCGGAGAACTGGCGCAAATCGCACAACATCGAACACCACAACTACACCAACATCCTCGGCAAGGACCAGGACTACGGTTACGGCATGTTCCGGCTCACCGCCGCGCAGCGCTGGCGCCCGGCCTATCTGATCCAACCGTTCAGCTATCTGGTGCTCGCCAGCAACTTCCAATGGGGCATCGCCATCCAGGATCTGAAACTCGGCCGCTGGCTGCAGGGCCGCATGAGCACGGCGCGCCTGAAAACCATCGCCAAGCCGTTCATGAAGAAAGCCGGTTCGCAGTTGGTCAAGGATTACCTGTTGTTTCCACTGCTGGCATTCTGGCAATGGCCACGCGTGCTGCTCGGCAACCTGATCGCCAACGGCATCCGCAACGTGTGGACCAATGCCGTGATTTTCTGCGGGCACTTCACCGCCGACGCGCAGACCTTCACCCTGAAAGAAACCAAGGATGAATGCCGCGGTCGCTGGTATCTGCGCCAGATCCAGGGTTCCAGCAACCTGGAAGGGGGTCGCTGGTTCCACCTGATGACCGGCAATCTGAGCCATCAGATCGAACACCATCTGTTCCCGGACATGCCGGCGCGGCGTTATTCCGAAATCGCGCCGAAGGTGCGCGAAATCTGCGCCAAGTACGGCATCCACTACAACACCGGCGGTTTCTGGAAACAGTACGCCAGCGCGCTGTGGCGGATCGTGCGTTATGCCTTCCCGAACGGACGCCGCAGTTTGGCTGTGGCCTGATTATTTCCGCAATAAAAAAAACCGCCCGAGGGCGGTTTTTTATTGACTTCATTATCCGATCAACCGCATTTGCTGTAACCACAGTTGAGACAGGTCTGGCAGCCGTCCATCAACACCAGTGCCTTGGTGCTGCATTTGTGGCACATGGTGGCTGTTGCAGGAAAAGAGGCTCCCTCGCCGGACTGCGATACCGCCTCGTCGGCGCTGTCGCGCCCGGCATCCACGGCGAGGTCGCCCTCAGAAGATTTCCTTTTCGTGCGGCTCTCGTAAGCCGCGCGTTTTTCGGCGATCATCGCGCGCTGGGCGTCGCTCAGCTCCGGATCGACGATCATGCCGATGAATTTCAGGTGTTCTTCCACCACCGAGCCGATTTCGGCCACGATCGAGGGCATGTACACGCCGCCGGCCTTGAAGTAGCCGCCGCGCGGATCGAACACCGCTTTCATTTCCTCGACCAGGAAGGTCACGTCGCCGCCCTTGCGGAACACGGCGCTCATGATGCGGGTGATGGCGACCACCCACTGGAAGTGATCCATGTTCTTGGAGTTGATGAACACCTCGAACGGACGGCGCAGTTCGTGGTCGGTGCCGGGATTGAGCACGATGTCGTTGATGGTCACGTACATGGCGTGCTCCACCAGCGGCGATTTGATTTTGTAGGTGGCGCCGACCAGGGCTTCCGGTCGCTCAACCTTTTCATGCATGTGGATGATTTCAGCGGTGGCCGGGCCGGCCGCCACGACGACCGGCGCGGTTTCAGCGGCCTTGTCTTCCGGTTTGTTGACGCTGTACGACTTGATTTTTTTTGTAATTTTGATGGCCATTACTGCAAAGACTCCTGAGGATATTCGGTGGAACGCGGACATGGTGCGGACCGCGCGCTACCCGTTCCGGGCAGAGCGCGGTCATCGCAGATTACTTTCTGACGGCTTTCTTGGCGGCGGCTTTCTTCGCCGGAGCCTTTTTGGCAACGGCTTTTTTGGCAACGGCCTTCCTGGCCGGGGCTTTTTTCACCGCTGCTTTCTTGGCGGGAGCCTTCTTGGCTGCGGCTTTCTTCGCCGGAGCCTTTTTGGCCGGCGCCTGCTTGGCGAGCTTGGCCTTGACCTGGCTGATGGCTTTCTTCACCGCTTTCGCGGCTTCCGAACGCTCGGCCTGGCTGATGGCTTTCTTGACCGCTTTGGCGGCATCGGAACGCTCGGCCTGGCTGATCGCTTTCTTGACCGCCTTGGCGGCGTCGGAGCGCTCGGCACGGGCCACTTCCTGCTTCACTTTCTTGATCAGCGGCGCGGCCTTCTTGCTCAGCGCGGCACCGGCCTTCTTGGCTTCTGACTGCACCTTGTTCACCGCACCCTGCATACCGCTGGATTTCTTCGCACTCATGACGTCACCCTGTTTCGTTGGAATGATTTAGAACTTGCCGTAGTAGCCTTCTTTCAGCGCATCGAACAGATTGGCGGCGGTATGCATTTCACCGTCGTATTCGATCTGCTCGTTGCCCTTTACTTCTACCACGGAACCGTCTTCCAGTTCAAACCGGTAGGTGGTGTTTTCCAGATCCGATTCCTTGACCAGAACGCCCTGGAAGGCGGCCGGATTGAAACGGAACGTGGTGCAGCCTTTCAGACCCTGCTGGTGGGCGTAGGAGTAGATGTCCTTGAAGTCCTCGAACGGATAGTTGGTCGGCACGTTGGCGGTCTTCGAAATCGAGGAATCGATCCACTTCTGCGAGGCGGCCTGGATGTCGACGTGTTCCTTCGGCGAGATGTCGTCGGCGGCCACGAAGTATTCCGGCAGCGCGGCTTCCGGATCTTCGCTGTAGGGCATCGCCTTCGGGTTGATCAGCTCGCGGTAGGACAGCAGTTCGTAGCTGTACACTTCCACTTTTTCCTTGGACTTCTTGCCTTCGCGGATCACGTTGCGGCTGTAGTGGTGCGCGAACGAGGGCTCGATGCCGTTGGAGGCGTTGTTGGCCAGCGACAGCGAAATGGTGCCGGTCGGTGCGATCGAGCTGTGATGGGTGAAGCGGGTGCCCTTCTCGGCCATCTTGGCGACCAGCTCCGGGGCGACCGACGCCACACGCTGCATGTAGCGCGAATACTTGGCATGCAGCACGCGGCCTTTGATCTTCTGGCCCAGCTTGTAGCCGTCGGCGGCCATTTCCGGGCGCTTGCGCAGCATTTCAGCGGTGACCTTGAACTCTTCGTCCATGATCGGCGCCGGGCCTTTCTCTTCGGCCAGCGCCAGACCGACTTCCCAGCCGGCCAGCGCCATTTCGCGCGAGATGGCTTCGGTGAATTCCAGGCTTTCGGCGGAACCGTATTTCATCTTGAGCATGGTCAACGTGCTGCCCAGACCCAGGAAGCCCATGCCATGCCGGCGCTTGCGCATGATTTCCTGGCGTTGCTGTTCCAGCGGCAGGCCGTTCACTTCCACCACGTTGTCGAGCATTCGGGTGAACACGCGCACGACTTCCTTGTATTCCTCCCAATCGAACGCGGCCTTGTCGGTGAAGGCGTCACGCACGAACAGGGTCAGGTTGACCGAGCCGAGCAGGCAGGCGCCGTAGGGCGGCAGCGGCTGCTCGCCGCAGGGATTGGTGGCGCGGATGTTTTCACACCACCAGTTGTTGTTCATTTCGTTGACGCGGTCGATCAGGATGAAGCCCGGCTCGGCGAAATCGTAGGTGGACGCCATGATGCGGTTCCACAGCAGTTGCGCGCGGATGTGGCCGTAGATCTTGCAGGCCACCAGGCCGTCGTCGCGGGTGACGTAGCCGGTGTTGACCGGCCAGTCGCGCCAGACCACCTGCGAGGCGTCGCCCAGATCGAGATCGCCCTGCTCCTTGACGCTGATCGGGAAGATCAAAGGCCAGTCGGCATCCTTGTTGACGGCATCCATGAAGCCGTCGGTGATCAGCAACGACAGATTGAATTGACGCAGACGGCCGTCTTCGCGCTTGGCGCCGATGAACTCCTTGACGTCCGGATGCGAAACATCGAAGGTGCCCATCTGGGCGCCGCGGCGGCCGCCGGCGGAGGATACCGTGAAGCACATCTTGTCGTAGATATCCATGAACGACAGCGGACCCGAGGTGTGCGCGCCGGCGCCGGACACGTAAGCACCGCGCGGACGCAGGGTCGAGAATTCGTAGCCGATGCCGCAGCCGGCTTTCAGGGTCAGCCCGGCTTCGTGCACTTTGTCGAGGATGCCGTCCATCGAGTCCGGAATCGAACCCGACACCGTGCAGTTGATGGTGGAGGTGGCCGGCTTGTGTTCGAGCGCACCGGCGTTGGAGGTGATGCGTCCGGCCGGAATCGCGCCACGGCGCAAAGCCCACAGGAAACGTTCGTTCCAATAGGCCTGGCGTTCGGCATCCGGCTCGGCTTCCGACAGCGCCTTGGCGACACGACGGTAGGTATCGTCGATGGTTTGATCGACCGGCACCCCGTTTTTGGCTTTCAGTCGGTATTTTTTATCCCAGATATCCAGCGAGGCCGGTTGCAGCGGGAGCGCATCGTCGTGCGGGGTTTGAACGCTGGCGGGAACGGCTTCCAATCGGGGTGTACTCATATCCAACTTATCTCCATGATAATTCAAGCTTTACAGCCATCGCTTAGCACCCCTCACTACATGTTGGGGTTTCTCGTTATAAAAACACAACATCTTGTGTTTCAGAGCCCTACATTAACCCTCTTGAAACGGCCTGTCAACACGAAATTTTAACCTGTTGCTTTGTTCATATTTCTTTAACTTACAGTGAGATAGACTCGTTTCATTGGCGTGAAACCAAGTCGTGAATCACCAATTTTTTTCACCTTCGTTATACTGCATCCCAGACCCCCGGCAGGAACCCCCATGGCTCTCTCCTTGCGTACCTTGGCTTTGGCGACTTTATGCACCACAACGGGCGCCTTGGCCGCCGGCTTTTATTTTGCAAATCAGCCGGATAACAAGGAAAGCGTGGCGTCGGAACGTCTTTGGATGATTCCGGAGGCGCAGGCGGCCGCGCCGGCCAATGCGCAAACCATGCCCACGCTGGCGCCGATGCTGGCCAAAGTGACGCCCTCGGTGGTCAACATCTACACCAAACAGCGGGTCCGGGTGAACAACCCGATCGCCGATTTTTTCGGCGGCGGCCGCTACCCCCAGGAACGCATCGCCCAATCGCTCGGCTCGGGCGTCATCGTGGATGCCGCCCGCGGCCTGATCCTGACCAACAACCACGTGGTCGAGGGCGCCGATGAGGTCTCGGTCAGCCTGTCCGACGGCCGCACTTTCGAAGCGCAACCGGTCGGATCCGACCCGGACACCGATATCGCGGTCATCCGCATCGCCGCCAAGGATCTGGTGGCCTTGCCGGTCGCCGATTCCGGCAAACTGCGTGTCGGCGATTACGTGGTTGCGGTCGGCAACCCCTTCGGTCTGGGCCAAACCGTGACTTCGGGCATCGTGTCCGCCGTCGGCCGCAGCGGCCTGCAGGGTCTGGGCTATCAGAACTTCATCCAGACCGACGCCTCGATCAATCCAGGCAATTCCGGGGGCGCCTTGGTCAATCTCAACGGCGAGCTGGTCGGCATCAATGTCGCCAGCTTCAATCCCCGCGGCAGCGCCGCCGGCAACATCGGATTGGGTTTCGCGATTCCTTCCAATCTCGCCAAGGAAATCATGCGCCAGCTGATGGCTTTCGGCGAAGTACGCCGGGGCACGCTGGGTCTGGATGCCGAAACCGCGCAGACCCAGGCCGAGCCGATCACCCGCGGTGCACTGGTGACCCGGGTCTACCGCGGCAGTCCGGCCGAAGCCGCCGGCATCCGTCCCGGCGATGTCATCGTCAAAGCCAACGACCAGCGCATCGACAGTGCCGACGCCCTCAGCAATCTGGAAGGCCTGTTGCCGCTCGGTGCACCGGTGCGGCTGGAACTGGTGCGCGACAGCCAGCGCCTGAGCGTCAATGCGAATTTGAAAGCCTCACCGAAGGAACTGGATGCGGGCCAGCTCGATGCCCGGCTCGCCGGCGCCGTACTGATCGATACGCCGGAGCGCTACCGGCAGACCGGCATCCGCGGCGTCATCATCAGCAAAGTCGTGGCCGGCAGCCGTGCCGAACGCAACGGACTGGAAGCGGGTGACCGCATCCTGGTGGTCAACCGTCAGTCGGTCGGCGATCTGGCGGCGCTACGGGCACAGCTCTCGCAGAATCCGCCGCGTCTGGAACTGGGATTGGCGCGCGGCCGGCAGTCCGGCTACCTGCAAATGCGTTAAAAACACGCGGACTGCACGCCGAGGCGCGGTATGCTATCGGAATGCATACCGTAAAAGCCATCAGCCTCGATCTGGACGACACCCTTTGGCCGATCTGGCCCATCATCGAGCGCGCCGAAGCGGCGCTCCATGATTTCCTGCTGGCGCATGCACCGGTCACCGCCGAACAATTCCCGATACCGGCCATGCGCCATCTGCGCGAACAGATCGCGCAGGCCCATCCGGAGCTCGCGCACGATTTCACCGCCCAGCGCAAACTGTCGCTGCAGCACGCCTTCCATCTCAGCGGCGAAAGCGATGCGCTCATCGAGCCGGCCTTCGATGCCTTTTTCCGTGTACGCAACGACGTCGCGCTTTACAGCGACTGCCTGCCGGCACTCGACCGGTTGGCGGCGCGTTTTCCCCTGATCGGCCTGACCAACGGCAATGCCGACCTCGGCCGCACCGGCATCGGCCACTATTTCACCGGCTGCATTTCCGCACGCGACGTCGGCACCGCCAAGCCGCACCCGCCGATCTTCGAAGCCACCAGTCAGGCGCTGGGCATCGCACCGCAGCACATCCTGCATGTCGGCGACGATCCCTGGCTGGACGTGCAGGGCGCGCACGATGCCGGTTTCCGTTCGGCATGGATCAACCGCACCGGCGCGGTCTGGCCGGCGGAAATAAGGCCGCCCCATCTCACCATCACCGACCTGCAGCAACTGGCCGAACGGCTGGAAGAGGTATCCGCATGACGCCCGCATTTTCCGCACAAGGCCTGTCGGCCGAGCGCCATCCGCAATCGCGTGCCATCGACTTCGTTTCGGCCGAACACTACCCCGCGTGGTTGGCGGCGCAATCGGAGTTCGTCCGTAACTGGCTGGCCAGCCAATCGTTCCAGGGGCGGGCCACGCAGTTCGCGCTGCTGCCGGATGCCGACGGGCAATGCCAACGGGTCGTCGCCGTCATCGGTGGCGACACGCCCTATGCGATCGCGCATCTGCCGAAACTGCTGCCGAAAGGCCATTACCACCGCAGTCGCGATGCCACCGCGACGCTCAGTGCCGACAACCTGTTGCTCGGCTGGGGTCTGGGCGCGTACCGCTTCGAACGCTATCTGGCCAAAACCGAGCCGGCGGTTCTGCATGCCGAAGGCGGCAGCGCCCGCGCCGAAAGCGTGCTCAGCGCCAGTCTGGACGTGCGCGATTGGATCAACACGCCGACCGAACACATGGGGCCCGACGAGCTGGAACAGGCCGTGCGCGGCATCGGAGCATGCTTCGACGCACATGTATCCAGCATCTGCGGCGATGAATTGCTGGCGCAGAATTTTCCGACCATACACGCGGTCGGCCGCGCTTCGCACCGGGCACCGCGCTTGATCCGTCTGGACTGGGGCGATGAATCGCATCCGCAGCTCGTGTTGTGCGGCAAAGGCGTCTGCTTCGATACCGGCGGCCTCGACATCAAAGCGGCCGACGGCATGCGCAACATGAAAAAAGACATGGGTGGCGCGGCGCACGCGCTGGCGCTGGCGCGCCTGCTGATGCAGAACACGGTGCCGGTACGGTTGACCCTGCTGATCGCCGCCGTCGAAAACGCCATCGCCGGCAATGCCTTCCGGCCCGGCGATGTCATCACCACCCGGCAGGGCATGAGTGTGGAAATCGACAATACCGATGCCGAAGGCCGCCTGGTGCTGGCTGATGCTTTGGCCCTGGCCGGCGAGCTGAAACCCGATCTGATCATGGATTTCGCGACTTTGACCGGCGCCGCCCGCATCGCGCTCGGACCGGATCTTCCGGTACTGTTCTGCAACCAGGAGACGGTGGCGCGCGACTATCTGGCGGCCGGCCAATCCGAGCACGACCCGCTGTGGCAACTGCCCCTGTGGCAGCCGTATCTGGGCTACCTGAAATCCAATGTCGCCGATCTGGCCAATGCGGGAGCCACCAAAATGGCGGGCTGCATGACCGCCGCTCTGTTCCTGCAGCGTTTCGTGCCGGCCGGCACCGCCTGGACGCACCTGGATGTCTACAGCTGGAATGATTCCGAGCGGCCCGGCAAACCCGCCGGCGGCGAGGCCCAGGGCCTGCGTGCGGCGTTCCGCTTCCTGCAGCAAAAATATGACCACCGGCACTCCACCGATTCCTGAGTCAATGACAGAATAATGGCCATTCCGCCAAGGACCTTTGCATGAACCGCCCCGAAGAACTTTTGAATGAACTGAAAATCAACCGCCGCGGCCCCCAGGCCGCCAAGAAACGGCGCTGGCCCTGGATCATCGGCGCCTTGGTGGTTTTGGTCGTGGCTTTTCTGCTGCTGCGCGGCGGCAAAGCGCTGGAAGTGGAAACGGTCAATCCGCGCTCGGCCGCGGAAAGCGGTCCGGCTTCGGTGCTGGATGCCTCCGGTTACGTGACCGCACGCCGCATCGCCACCGTGTCCTCGAAAATCACCGGCAAGGTGAAAGAGGTCTACATCGAGGAAGGCCAACGCGTGAAAGCCGGCGAAATCCTCGCCCGCCTCGATGTGCAGGATGCAGACGCCCAGTACCGGCTGTCGCAATCACAGCTGGCCTCCACGGAATCGCAGCTGGCCGAAGCCCGCGCGCAACTGGCGCTGGCCGAAAGCAACTACGCCCGCAACCGCGAGCTCGGCGCCAAACAGCTGGTTTCGCGGCAGGCCCTGGATGCCACCAAAGCCGAACGTGACTCGCGCGCGGCACGTCTGAACAGCCTGCAGAAATCGGTCAATGTGTCGCGCGACCAGCTCGGCGTTTCGGCACTGAACATCGACAACACCGTGATCCGTGCGCCGTTCGATGGCGTCATCGTGGCCAAGGCCGCGCAGCCGGGTGAAATGATCTCGCCGATTTCCGGCGGCGGCGGCTCGATCCGTACCGGCATCGGCACCTTGGTCGACATGGATTCGCTGGAAGTGCAGGTCGATGTGAATGAAGCCTACATCGGCCGGGTGACCCCGGAGATGCCGGTGCAGGCCGTTCTGAACGCCTACCCGGATTGGAAGATTCCCGGCACGGTCATCGCCATCGTGCCCACCGCCGACCGCTCCAAGGCCACGGTGAAAGTGCGCGTGGCCTTGAACAGCAAGGATCCGCGCATCGTGCCGGACATGGGCGTACGCGTCAGCTTCCTCGAGCAGAAAACCGATGACAAGCCACTGACCGGATTCTGGGTACCGAACGGCGCCGTACTCAAGGACGGCGACAACGCTTTCGTGTTCGCCATCGTGGACGGCAAGGCCGTGCGCACCGCCGTGACCGTGGCCGAAAGCAATGACAGTGAAAGCCGGATCAGCAAAGGCGTGGCCAAAGGCGATTCGCTGGTGGCCGCACCCGACAAGGCGCTGAAAGACGGCGCCAAAGTAGTCCGCAAGGCGGACGCCGGTCAATGAGCGCACGCAACGGCAGCAATGGCTTGTTTCCGCTGGTCGAAATCCGCCAGCTGACCAAAGCCTATGTGCGCGGCAAGCAGGTGCTGGAAGTGCTGCATGGCATCAATCTGGATATTCCCGAAGGCGATTTCGTGGCCCTGATGGGTCCCTCCGGTTCCGGCAAGACCACCCTGCTCAATCTGATCGGTGGCATCGATTCACCAACCAGCGGCGTGCTCAACATCGACGGCCAGCGCATCGACGACTTGAGCGGCAACGAACTGGCGGCCTGGCGCGCCAATACCGTCGGTTTCATTTTCCAGAGTTACAACCTGATGCCGGTGTTGAGTGCCCAGAAGAACGTGGAATTGCCGCTGTTGCTGACCGACATGGATGCCGGCGAACGCCGGCACCGTGCTTCGATCGCTCTGAAACTGGTCGGCATCGCCGACCGGGCCGGCCATAAACCGAACGAGCTGTCCGGCGGCCAGCAGCAGCGCGTGGCCATCGCGCGCGCATTGGTGTCCGATCCGCGCATTCTGATCTGCGATGAACCGACCGGCGATCTCGACCGCAAGACCGCCGACGAGGTGCTGACCCTGCTGCAGCAGCTCAACCGCGAATTCGGCAAGACCATCGTGATGGTCACCCACGATCCGAAAGCGGCCGAGTACGCCAAGCGCACGGTGCACCTCGACAAAGGCAGTCTGGTCGCCGAGCCGGGCCACTGAGATGATCCGCAAATACCTGCCATTGGTGTGGGGCGCCTTGATGCGCAAGAAAACCCGGACGGCATTCACCCTGCTGTCGCTGGCGGCGGCGTTTCTGTTGATCGGCCTGTTGCAGGCGGTCAACTCGGTGCTCTCCGGCGGCGCCGATTTCCTCGGCGCCAACCGGTTGATCACCCAGGCCAAGATCAGCTTCACGCAGCCCCTGCCGATGCGGCTGTTACCGCAGATCGAGGCGATTCCGGGTGTCGAATATGTCGGTCATTCGCAGTTCTTCGGCGGCATCTACCAGGATCCCAAGAATTTCTTCCCGCAGTTCGCGGTCAATCCGCAGCGCCTGCGCGACACCTACCCGGAATGGAAAATGGATGAAGACGCCTGGCGCGCGTTCATCTCGACCCAGGACGGTGCCATCGCCGGCAAAGTGCTGGCCGATAAATTCGGCTGGAAGGTCGGCGACATCATCCCGCTGAACTCCTTCATCTGGACCCAGCGCGACGGCAGCCGCGTCTGGCAATGGCGTCTGGTCGGCATCTTCGAGGGCCGCGATCAGGAATGGACCGACCGTGCCAATCTGATGTATCTGAATTACGGCCAGTTCGATGAAGGCCGCAGCGAACGCGCGCGCGGTCTGGCCGGCGTGTTCGTGGTACGGGTGAAGAATCCGATGGATTCGGAACGCATCGCCGCCGAGGTGGACCGCAAATTCGAGAATTCCTCCGACGAAACCAAGACCCAGAGCGAACAGGAATTCCAGCTCGGCTTCCTGAAGCAGCTGGGCGACATCGGCTTCATCGTCAACGCCATTTCCGGCGCGGTGTTCTTCACCATCCTGATCCTGACCGGCTACACCATGAGTCAGGCCGTACGCGAGCGCATTCCGGAACTGGCCGTGCTGAAATGTCTGGGCTTCACCGACCGCACCGTGCTGGGGCTGGTACTGGCCGAATCCTTCCTGTTGTGCTTCATCGGCGCCCTGTTCGGGCTGCTGCTGGCCAGTGCGGTGACCGGACTGCTGCCGCCGGAATACCCGATCAAAGCCGACGCCCGGGTCTGGCTGTTCGCCCTGGTCACCACCGTTTTTCTGGCTCTGGTGGTCGGCTTGCCGCCGGCCCTGCGTGCGATGCATCTGAAAATCGTCGATGCACTGGCGGGACGCTGACATGAGCACGATGACCCAGATCCGTGAAATCGTGCTGATGAACCTGAAAAGTATTCCGCAGCGGTTGGGTGCCTCGCTGGTCATCGTCATCGGCATCGCCGGCGTGGTCGGCGTGCTGGTGGCGATGCTGTCGATGTCGACCGGACTCAACAAAACCCTGACCGCCACCGGCGATCCGAACCGCGCCATCGTGCTACGTGGCGGCTCCAACGGCGAGCTCGCCAGTTTCCTCGACCGCAGCGCGGCCACCTTGATCAAGCAGGATCCGGCCATCGCCCGGCATCGCGACGGCCTGCCATTCGCCTCCGGCGAGCTGATCGTGATTACTGAAGTGCCGCGCAAGGGCCAGAGTTCGGGCGCGAACGTGTCCTTGCGCGGTGTCGAACCCAAAGGTCTGTCGGTACGCCCGGAACTGAAACTGATCGCGGGCCGCAGCTTCAAGCCCGGCCTGCGCGAAATCATCGTCGGCAAAGGCGCCTATACCCAATTCGACGGCCTGCAGGTCGGCGCCAAACTGAAATTCCGCGGCTCGTACTGGGATGTGGTCGGCGTGTTCGAAACCGGCGATGCCCATGATTCCGAACTGTGGGCCGATCTGGATACGGTACAGAGCGCGTTCGGCCGCTCGGGCGTATCGTC
This sequence comes from Arenimonas sp., assembly GCA_049421545.1. GTDB lineage: Bacteria > Pseudomonadota > Gammaproteobacteria > Xanthomonadales > Xanthomonadaceae > Arenimonas. Next base: position 9,845 of record JBMSNF010000004.1, on the reverse strand, counting down.
GGTGGTGGTCCGCCTGAATTACCGCGACGCATTCAAGGATCTGAAACGGCGTCTGGAATCGGACCCGCAATTGAACGTGGAAGTGAAAACCGAAAAGGATTATTTTTCTTCGCAATCTTCAGGACTGACCCGCCAGATCGGTTTTCTCACCAGCATCGTCACCGTCATCATGGCCTTCGGCGCCCTGTTCGGTGCGCTCAATACCATGTATTCGGCGGTTTCGGCACGCACGGCCGAAATCGGCACACTGCGCGCGCTCGGTTTCGGCAATGCGCCGGTGGTGGCTTCGGTCATGGCGGAAGCGATGTTCCTGTCTCTGTTGGGCGGCGTGCTCGGCGCCGGCATCGCCTATGTGCTGTTCAACGACTACTCGGTGTCCACGCTCGGCGGCGGTTTCACCCAGGTCGCGTTCAATTTCGCGGTGACGCCCGGTCTGGTCGCGCAAGGCCTCAGTTGGGCACTGGCCATCGGATTTCTCGGTGGTCTGGCACCGGCGGTAAGAGCCGCACGCCTGCCGGTCACGGCGGCACTGCGCGGCTGATTGCATCGGCGTGTCAACGGAATCCGGAGTGCGGCGTTGATACAGCACACCCCCGGAGCCGCCGCCATGATATTTCACCGCTGCATTGTTCTGCTTTTATTGGGCTTATCCGCCCAGATCACAGCGGCCGCCGAACGGCTGCTATTGCCGCGCAGCGATGGCGCCAAAACGCCGGCTCTGCATTACGCACCGGTCGGCGCCTGTCTGGGCACGGTCATCATCAGCCATGGTGCCGGTGGCTCCGAGAAGGGTTTGGCCTATCTCGGCGAATTCATGCAGAGCAAAGGCTGGCGGGCGATTGTGGTCGGCCACGCCGAAAGCGGACGTGCGGCCCTGCGTGCAAAAATTCCGGGCTTCGATGTCAAAGCGGGGCTTGCGGCCTTGATTACCGATCCGGCCGCCTACCGTGGCCGCTTTGCCGACATCCAAGCCGCGCTGGCTTGGCAGAAAGGCCGCTGTAAAAATCTGTTCACCGCCTTGATCGGACATTCCATGGGTGCCGCCACCGTAATGCTCGCCGCCGGCGCGGAAAACAAACTCGGTCTGCGCACCCGCATCGGCTTCGATGCCTATGTGGCGATGTCGCCGCAGGGTGTCGGCAGCATCTTCCCTGCAAATGCCTGGCGCGGCATCAAAGCGCCGGTGTACGCATTGACCGGCACCGAAGACAAGGAACTGAATGCCGACTGGCGGACGCGTCTGGACGCCTACAAAAGCATGCCGCCCGGCTGCAAATGGCAGGGCGTGATCAGCGGCGCCGATCATATGGCCTTCGGCCGTGGCGGTTCGGAAAGCGAAAAAGTCTTGATCACCGGCAGCGTGCTGAGCTATCTGGAAAAAGCCAAGGCCAAGGACTGCGGCCGCCCGTACACCGGCACCGGCATCCGCATCGACAGCAAGTGAGTTTCTGAATGGATGACAACGGCCCAGCAGGTACCGTCAACCGAACGGCGCCCCCTCCGTTGTTACCTGTACACGCCAATACCGGCGCCCACTCCAAGGAGCATGTCATGTTGAAACCCGCCTTCTTCCTCGCCGCCTTGTTCGCCGTTTCCGGCATGGCCGATGCCAAAGCGCCGCGCAGCATGCATCTTGACCGCAAAGGCGACCGCATCGATCAGCGTCTCGACCTCAAGGGCGATCGCATCAATGACCGCCTCGATCTGAAATCCGACCGCGCTGCCGCCAACGGCCACGCAAAACGCGCCCGCCATCTGGACATCCAGGGCAACCGCATCGAGCGCCGTCTCGACATCAAAGGCGACCGCATCGACCGTCATCTGGACCGTCGCGCCGTGCGCGTACTGCGCCGGCCTTGAGCTAGACTGGGCACTGGCACCGGGATGATGACAGCAGATGAGTGACCCGCAGATGGCCCGCTTTCTGGCTTCGGTCGAGCACCGTGCGTTCCGCATGGCCATGGTCGCGGTCCGGCACCGCGACGATGCCCTGGATATCGTGCAGGACGCCATGCTGCAACTGGTGCAAGGCTACGGCTCCCGGGACGCCTCGGAATGGCCGCCGCTGTTCCACCGCATCCTGCAGAACCGGATCATGGACTGCCACCGCGGCAAACGCTGGAGCCGGCTGCTGATGCCCTGGCGCGACGAACCGGAAGACGGCCATCCGGGTTTCGACATCGCCGATCCGCAGCAGCTGCCGCAGGCCGAACGCCTGCAGCAGTCGCGGGCCATGGCGCGCTTGCAGACAGCACTGCAGGAACTGCCGCTGCGGCAACAGCAGGCCTATCTGCTGCGGCATTGGGAAGGCCTGGATGTGAAACAGACCGCCGATGCCATGCGCTGTTCGGAAGGCAGCGTGAAAACCCATTTGTCGCGGGCACTGGCGGCACTGAAAACCCAACTCGCGGAGGATTGGCCATGACCGGCACCGACGAAAGCTTGATCCAGAATATCCGGCAGGTGCTGGATGCCTACCCGCCCGATGCCGAAACCCGTGGCGCGCTTCAGCGTGCACGCGCACGCGCGCTGACGCCGGAACAAAAACGGACGTGGCGCATGCCCTGGCTCGAGTTTGCGGTCACTGCATCCCTCATTGCGGTGCTGGCCATCAATCTGCCCGGCCGGCAGGCACCGATCAAATCGGCACAGCCATCGCCCATCGCCGCGGCAGGAAAATCCGTACCGGCCACCACCGCGAGCACCGCCGCACCTGCTACCAAGGCCGCACCGGCACCTGCGGCCGCCGATGCCGATCTGCTGGAAAATCTCGAACTGTATGAAGATGCCGAATTCTATCAATGGCTGTCCGAGCAGGACGCCGAAGGAGCCCAAGATGCTTAAGTACATTTTTTCCGTGAGTCTTTTTCTGCTGTCGGTCACCGGCACGGCACTTGCCGCCGACGGCGCGATTGCGTGGAACAGCCTGAGCGCGGCCGAACAGCAGACCCTGCAACCGATGAAGGACAAATGGGCGACGCTACCGCCGGAACGCCAGGCCAAGCTCCGTGACAATGCCAAGCGCTGGTCGACGATGACGCCCGAGCAGCAGGCGCGCATCAAACTGAACCGTGAACGCTGGCAGTCGATGACGCCGGAACAGCGGCAACGCATGCAACAACGCCAGCAGCGTTTCCGGGAAATGTCCCCGGAGCAACGCCAGCGCATGAAGAAAGCCTTCGCGCGTTACCGCGAGATGAGTCCGGAGCAGCAACAGGCGCTGCGCGAGAAGTTCCGCGACATGACGCCGGAACAGCGCCGCGAACTGCGCGAACGCCGGCGCCGGGTGGATTGATCACTCGCCGTGCAGGCGTTTGCCCAGAGTGACGATGCCGATGCTGGTCAGGATCAGCATCATGGCGGTGACGGTGTGTGAATTGATGGGTTCATCCAGAAGCAATGCGCCGAGTAACAGCGCAATCGGCGGATTGACGTAAGCGTAACTGGTCGCCAATGCCGGACGGACGTGCTTGATCAGCCAGACGAAGGCCGAATAGCCGATGACCGAGCCGAACAGCGCCAGATAAAGCATGGCGGCCGTGGCTTCCGGACCGGGAACATGGGTGAAGCGCTCGCCGATGCCGAATCCGATGAGCAGCGAGATCACGCTGCCGATTGCCATCTGCCAGGCCGACAATTCCAGTGAGTCCGGCAGATCGCGGCCCTTGCTCCACATCGATCCCCAGGCCCAGCCCAGCGGCGCGGCAATCACGCACAACAGGCCGACGTTGGAGACCCGAAGCTCGCTGCCGAGATTGAGCCAGACCACACCGAGAAATCCGAGAATCAAACCGCCCCACTCGATCCGGTTCGGATGGTAGCCGCGCAGGGCGGCGAAAAGGCCGGCCCAGAGCGGCATCGCGGCCACGCCGATGGCGACCACGCCGCTGGAAACGCTTTGCTCGGCGATATTCACGAAGGCGTTCGACAGCACGGTCATCACCGTGGCCAGGATGATGATTGCCCGCCACTGCCCGCGTTTCGGCAACGGAGCGCGACGCCAGGCCAACCAAGCCAGCAGCAATCCACCGGCGATGGCCATGCGCGTTGCGGTCAGCAGGAACGGCGGATAATCCGGAAGCGCCAACTTGATGGCGAAATAGGTCGAACCCCAGATCAGATAGACCGCCGCCAATGCGGCAGCGACGTGGGCGGATTTCGGTGCCGCACTCATCGCGGCTTGACGCCGCCGCTTTCACGGCGCAATAGATCTTCCTTCAAGGGCAGTCCCCAGCGGTAACCGCCGAGCGAACCGTCGCCGCGGATGATGCGATGGCAGGGTACCAGCACCGCCCCCCGGTTGGTGGCGCAGGCACGCGCCCCCGCGCGTGCGGCTTTCGGCAGCGCCAGCTGCGCAGCCAGGGCGGCATAGGACAGCGTGCTTCCCCGTGGAATGGTCATCAGCGCCTGCCAGACGCGGTGCTGGAAGGCCGTACCGATCAGCTCCACCGGCACCCGGGCCGCCTTGCCGGAAAGGGCATCGGCGACCGCGCGGACTTTTGCCGCGATGATGCCGTCATCGTCGGGAACATGGTTGAGTTCGGCATTCGGGAACTCGGCGCGCAACTCATCGAGCAAGCGCGTCTGTTCATCCGCCAACGCGACCGCACAGATGCCGCGCTCGGTGGCGGCGACCAGGGCTTTCCCGAGTACCGTCGCCGTAATCGTCCAATGGATGGCCATGCCGGCCCCGCCCTTGCGGTAAACGGCCGGCAGCATTCCGAGTTTGGCGGCGCCGTTTTCATAGACGCGCGAGCTGGAACCGTAGCCGCTGTCGACCCAGGCCTGGGTGACGTCCGGTGCGTTTTTCAAATGCCGCTTCAGGGCGGCGACCTTGCGCTGCGCCGCATATTCGGCGGGACTCAATCCGAAGGCCTGCTTGAAACGCTTCTGCAGATAGGAAGGGCTCCAGCCGATGCGGTCGGCAAGCTCCGGCAACGGGCATGCGCCGCTATCCAGAAGACGGCGCGCGGCATCCAACTTGTCTTCGATGATCCTGTTCATGCCGACAGACTACCCCGGCCGTAACCGGGGCGTTATCCGCATCCTGCACTACTGGGCCCAGACCTTGGCGGCACTGGATTTCGGAAACACCTGGGTCAGCAGGGGCCTGCTGCCTTCCAGCAGGACGATGGCATCGGCGAGGATGGCGGCGGATTCATTCAGCAGCGGATCCGGGCGTTCCTTGTCGGCGTTTTCCTGCGCAACCTGTTCACTGACTTTGCGTTCGTTGGCCTGAAGACCGTCGTCGTTGTCATCCGGACCGCCGGATTTCAGGCCCAGAGCTTTGCGCTCCGCCTCCCGCGCTTCGCGTTTGGCTTTGAAGGCGGCCCGCTCGTCCAGACGCTCCTGTTCATTCAGGGATACCGTCTTCTTGGCGCGGTCGGCCTTGAAGCTGGCCACGTCCTGCATCCACCAGGTGAATTCCTTATCGCCGGTGATGCGCGCTTCGTGGCGGCTGATCAGCTGCGGATTGATGGCCTTGAACATGCCGAGACGGTTATAGTTGGCCGCCGGAATTTCGGTATACGGCAGGGCGTTGTCGAAAGTGCTTTCGCCGTATTCTCCGGCATCGACGGTCACCGGGAACGGGACGTCCGGGCTGACCGCCGCATTCTGCGTGGTGCCGCCGTTGATGCGGAAGAACTGCGCGGTGGTCATGTGCAGGTCGCCGAGTTTGAAATCCTTGGTGCGCTTGTAGCGATCGAAGGGAATGACGCTCTGCACGGTGCCTTTGCCGAAGGTCGGCTCGCCGATGATCAGGCCGCGGCCGTAATCCTGGATGGCGGCGGCGAAAATTTCCGAAGCCGATGCCGAGGAGCGGTTGACCAGAACCGCCAGCGGGCCGGACCAAGCCACGCCGGGCTCGGTGTCGCCGCCGACTTCGATGTCGCCGTTGCTGCTGCGCACCTGCACGACCGGGCCGGTGTCGATGAACAGTCCGGTCAGTTCGATGGCTTCCGGCAAGGCACCGCCGCCGTTGCTGCGCAGATCGATGACCACGCCATCGACTTTCTCGGCCTTGAGTTCGGTCAGCAGTTTGCGGACGTCGGAAGTCGCGGAACGCACATCCGGATCACCGCGGCGGGCCGCTTCGAAATCGAGATAGAATGCCGGCAGCTCGATCACACCGATGCGCTTGCCGCCGCTTTCGATGATTTTCTTGCTGGCCGCCTGTTCTTCGAGTTTGATCTTGTCACGCACCACCCGCACGATCTGGCGGGTGCCGTCGGCGCCTTCGTCGCCGGATTGCACCTCCAGACGGACCACGGTGCCTTTGGCACCCCGCACTTTGGCCACGACATCGTCGATGGACCAGTCGACCACGTCGACCATCGGACCGGAATCGCCCTGGCCGACCGCCAGAATGCGGTCGCCGGCTTTGATCTTTCCGGTTTTCTCGGCGGGACTTCCCGGCATGATGGTGCGGAACAGCACGAAGCCGTCCTGTTGCTGCAGTACGGCACCGACCCCTTCCAGCGACAGCTTCATGGTCATCTCGAAATTCTCCGCGCTGCGCGGCGAGAAATAGGCTGTGTGCGGATCGATGGCATTGCCATAGGCGTTCATGTAATTCTCGAACACATCATCGCCGTCAAGCTGGTGGATGCGCCGCGAAAGATCGCTGTAGCGCTTGTCGAGGGTGGTGCGGATTTCCGGCATGCTGCGGCCGGCCAGTTTCAGGCGCAGCACGTCGTTCTTGACCGATTGCCGCCAGAGTTCATCGAGCTCCTTGCTGCTGGCGGCCCATGGCGCATCCTCGCGGTCGTAACGGTAGGACTCCTTCACGGTGAAGTCGAAATCCTGCTTGAGCAGTTTTCGGGCATAGGCGATGCGCTCGTCGGCGCGCGTGAGGTAGACCTTGAATATGGTGAACGGCGTCGTGAAATCCTTGGCCTTGACCGCATCGTCATGCCGGGTTTCAAACGCTTTGAAGCCGGCGATGTCGCTGGCCAGGAAGAACATCCGGTTGCCGTCGAGGGACTCCAGGTATTTCGCATGCATCGTGCGCGAGAGCGCGTCATCGAGCGGCAGCGGGCGGTAGCTGAAATCGCTGCCCGACAGATGCAGATACATCAACGTTCCGGCCTGGGCCTGGGCCTCGGTCGGGGCCAAGGCCGCCTTGGCGGCCGGGGCGTCGCCCTGTGTTGCCGCAAAGGCGATGGCGAGGGGCAGCAGTGCCGCGATTGCCAGAACGATCCGTTTTTTCATGGGTTGCCTCGTAAGTTACCGCGATTGTGCGCGCACTGCGCGGGAAAAGCATGGGCCATTGGTTGGGTCAGGCCTCGACGAAGCCGGCGTCCATGGCCATGCGGTCGGCATGGTAGCTGGAACGCACCATCGGTCCTGATGCGACATGGGTGAAGCCCAATTGGTTCCCGTAAGCTTCGATTTCGGCGAATTCCTCCGGGGTCCAGTAACGCATGACCGGGTGGTGGTGCGGGGTCGGCTGCAGGTACTGGCCGATGGTGATCATGTCGACGTCATGGGCGCGCAGATCCTGCAGCGTCTGCTGGACCTGCGCCATGGTTTCGCCCAGACCGAGCATGATGCCGGATTTGGTCGGCACGCCCGGATTGGCGGCTTTGAACTGTTTCAGCAGGGTCAGCGACCACTGGTAGTCGGCCCCGGGCCGCACGTTCGGGTACAGATCGGGTACGGTTTCCAGATTGTGGTTGAACACGTCCGGCGGCGATTGGTTGAGCAGCTCCAGCGCGCGCTCCATGCGGCCCTTGCCGCGGAAATCCGGCGTCAGGATTTCGATCTTGATGCCCGGGCTGAAACGGCGGACCTCTTCGATGCAGCGGGTGAAATGTTCGGCACCGCCGTCACGCAGATCATCGCGGTCGACCGAAGTGATCACCACATAGCGCAGTTTCATGTCGGCGATGGTTTTGGCCAGATTCAGCGGCTCGGCGGCATCCGGCGGCTTCGGCCGGCCATGTGCGACGTCGCAGAAACTGCAGCGCCGGGTGCAGACCTCGCCCAGAATCATGAAGGTGGCGGTGCCATGGCTGAAACACTCGTGGATGTTCGGGCAGCTGGCCTCTTCGCAGACGGTGACCAGGCGGTTCTCGCGCAGCTGCGATTTCAATTTGGCGACGGCATTGCCGGAGGGAATGCGGACGCGGATCCAGCTCGGTTTGCGCAGCACCGGAGCCTCGGCGAAATTGACCGGGCTGCGTGCGATTTTGCTTTCGCCCAGCTGCTTCACACCGGCCTCGAGGCTGGTGACGGTCTGCGCGGCGATGGTTTTATCCTTGGACATTACGCACTCACGTTTCGGAAAGGAATGCCGGCGGCAACGCATCATCCCAGACCGGGGACAATCCCAGCTGCTGCGAGAGCTGCGCCACCAGTTCGGACTCGACCTCGGCCAAGCCCGCGGCAGGGTTCAATTCTACCATCTGCGTCACTTCCAGACCGGCATACCCGCAGGGGTTGATGCCGTGGAAGGGGGCCAGATCCATGGCGATATTGAAGGCCAGCCCGTGCAGACTGCAGCCGTGCTTCACGCGCAGGCCGAGAGCGGCGATCTTGGCGTCACCGACATACACTCCGGGCGCGCCGGCACGCCGTCCGGCGGCCACATCCCAATGCGCCAGGGTGTCGATCAAGGCCTGCTCGATGCGGGTCACCAGCTCGCGCACGCCGATGCCCAAGCGCCGGATATTGACCAGCGGATAGGCCACGATCTGGCCCGGGCCGTGATAAGTGACCTGACCGCCGCGGTTGCACCGGATGACCGGAATACCGCCCGGCAGCAGGACATGCTCGGGCTTACCGGCTTGACCGAGGGTGTAGACCGGTTCGTGCTGGAGCAACCACAGCTCGTCCCGGCCGTCGGCATCGCCGCGTTCGGCGGTATGCCGCTCCTGGGCCTCCCAGACCGGCCGGTAGGGCTGGATGCCGAGCCGACGGATCCGCCAGGACGGATTTACAGCGTCCACTTGATCTCGGGATGGGCCCGCAGCGCGTTATGCGCCGCCTCGTAATCGGCACGGGTTTCGGCTTTGAACTGCAGGCTGACCGAGACGAAGCGGCCGGCACTGGAGGCCCGGCTGGACACGGTTTCATGCAGTACGGTCAAACCGGCCTGCTCCAGCTCATGCGGAACGGCTGTTTCCAGGTGGGCGGCGGCACTGCCTAGGGCGGTGATTTCGAACACGCCCGGGAAGCTGAAGCCCTTTTCGGGGGATTTTTCGGTAGTCATGCCGTCATTATCGGGGCAATCTGGGCAAAACCCAAGGCCGGCCCGCCCCGATATGGCTTTCGGCACATTTTATTAACACGCTTTCACGTAAAATCGGAATGTTATCCACCTAAGGTCCCTCCCCATGTTGAAAAATCCCGTCACCCTCGCCATCGCCCTGGCTTTGGCCACCGCCAGCCTCGGTGTTCCGGCCGAAACGGCCCAGGCCGCAGCCAAGGAATCCGTGCAAGCCATGAATCCGTTCTTCCAGAAAAGCCCCCTGCCCCATCAGTATCCGCAGTTCGACCGCATCAACAATGCCGCCTACGGGCCGGCATTCGAGGCCGGCATGAAGGAAGGTGCGGCCGATATCGAAAAAATCGCCAACAATCCCGCCAAACCGACCTTCGAAAACACCATCGTGGCGATGGAAAAATCCGGCCAGGTGCTCGATCGCGTGTCGACGGTGTTTTTCGCGCTGATCGGCACCAACAACAATCCCGAGATGCTCAAGCTGCAGGCCGAACTGGCGCCGAAGCTGTCCGCCTACTCGGATGCAATCACACTCAACGCTAAGCTCTATGCCCGCCTCAAGCCACTGTATCACCAACGCGACAGTCGGGGTCTGGATGACGAATCCAAGCGCCAGCTC
>JBMSNF010000003.1:0-29627 GCA_049421545.1 Arenimonas sp. | reverse complement strand
CCGATGTTGCCTTCCTGGATCAGATCGAGGAACTGCAGGCCGCGGTTGGTGTATTTCTTGGCGATCGAGATGACCAGACGCAGGTTGGCCTCGACCATTTCCTTCTTGGCTTTGCGCGCCATTTCCTCGCCGTAGCGCATTTCATCGTTGGCGCGTTTGATTTCGGCCAGCGGCGCATACAGTTCCTTTTCGATGGCGACCAGGATTTCCTGCTGCGCGATAATGGCGTCCTTGTGTTCGCGGATGCCCGAAGACCACTTCTGTTTGCGGCCGATCACGGTTTCGGCCCACTTCAGATCGGTCTCGCTGCCCTTCCAGGCCTTGATGAAATCCTTGCGCGGCATCTTGGCGGCGTCGACCGCCAGCTTCAGCACCGCGGCTTCGTGACGGCGGATTTCACCGATCACTTCGCGCAGGCGGCCGAGCAGGGAGTCGGTCTGCACCAGCGGGAATTTCAGGCGCAGCACTTCGTCGGCGATGGCCAGACGCAGCTTCTGCGCGCGGCTGTTTTCCAGACCGTATTTGTCGACGGCTTTGTGGAATTTCGTGGTCAGATCGGCCAGCAGTTCCATGCGTCGCGCCACTTCCAGCGGATCCGGGCCGGTTTCGACCGCGGCGGTTTCGCCGTCGGCATCGTCTTCCACTTCCACGGCTTCCACCACCGGCGGCAGTTCCGGCTCGTCGCCTTCCAGATCGAGGAAGCCGATGACCACTTCCGACAGGCGCTTGCGGCCGGCCTTGTGTTCTTCGTAATCGGACAGGATCTGCTGGGCGATCCACGGGAAATTGGCCAGGCCGGTATGCAGCTTGTTCAGGCCTTCTTCGATGCGTTTGGCGATGACGATTTCGCCTTCGCGGGTGAGCAGGTCGACCGAACCCATTTCGCGCATGTACATGCGCACCGGATCGGTGGTGCGGCCGGCTTCGTTCTCGAGCGAGGACAGCACGGCCACGGCTTCTTCGGCGGCGACCACGTCGACGCTGCTGCCGACGCTGCGGCCGGAGAGCAGGAGCGCTTCGATGTCGGGGGCCGACTCGTGCACCACGATGCCCATGTCGTTGATCATGCCGATGATGTTTTCCATCTCGTCGGCGTCGATCAGATCTTCCGGCAGATGGTCGTTGACGTCGGCCAGGGTCAGGTAGCCCTGATCCACGCCCTTGGCGATGAGTTCCTCGATTTCCGATTTGATATTGCGTGGGGTGGTCATATGCGCTCGTCTGGCCAGGGGTGAGGGGAACCGACTATTATAACAGAAGGCCGGTTTTTCTTAGTAACTTATTGAATCCAATTGACTTATGTTTCCAACCAGAAGGTCACCGGGCCGTCGTTGACCAGGCTGACCTGCATGTCGGCACCGAAGCGGCCGGTGGCGACCGGATCGTGCCGGCGGCGGACCGCTTCGACCAGGGCGTTGAAACCGGCCAAAGCCTGTTCCGGCGGCGCCGCCGAGGTAAAGCTCGGACGCAGACCGGAACGGGTATCGGCGGCCAGGGTGAACTGGCTGACCAACAACACCCCGCCGGCCACGGCCTGCACCGACAGATTCATCCGGCCCTCGGCATCGCTGAACACGCGGTAGGCCAACAGGCGTTCGGCCATGCGTTCAATCGAGGCGGGGGTATCGCCGGGCTGAACCGCCACCAAGGCCAACAGACCGGTGCCGATGGCACCGATGGTTTCGCCCTGCACCGCGACACTGGCCTGTTTGACGCGCTGGATAAGGGCAATCATGCGTTGTTCGGGCCGGGGCTGCGGTGTGTGTGACAGTTAGACCACGACTTTAGCGGAAAGTTCCGCCAATGTCCGCAAAAGGGTGAATCCGTTACACTGAGCCGATGACCCGTTTCGCCTGGTTCGGCACCCTTCTGTATGCTTTCGCCCGCCTGATCGGCCTGTTGCCGATGGCCGTGCTGCGTGCGTTGGGCGCGGCTTTCGGGGCGCTGGCCTACCGCCTGGACAGCCGCGAAACCCGCATCGGCCGCCGCAATCTGGCACTGATCCACCCGCAGGCCGATGCCGCCTTGCGGGAGACCCAGACCCGTGAATTGATGCGCTCGATGGGCCAGGGCCTGATGGAAACCCTGGCCATCTGGACCCGACCGCGGGCACGGGTGCTGCGCCTGGTGCAACAGGTGCACGGGGAAGAACATCTGCAGGCGGCTTTGATCAAGGGCCGCGGCGTATTGCTGGCGGTACCGCACTACGGCAACTGGGAACTGCTGATCGAATTCATGGCCGCGCGCGGCCCGTTCAGTCTGGTCTACAAGGCCCCCGACAAAGCCGGACTGGAGCGATTTCTCAACAAAGCCCGCAGCGGCGCCAATGTGCAGCTGGTGCCGGCCGAAGCCACCGCCATGCGGCCCCTGCTGCGCGCCCTGCAGGCCGGCGAAACCGTCGGCATCACGCCCGACCAACAACCGCGCAAGGGCGGCGGTGAATTCATTCCTTTCTTCGGCCGCCCGGCACTGACCCTGAGCCTGATCGCGAAACTGGCACAACGCGCGGGCACGCCGGTGCTGTTCGCCTACACCGAACGCAGCGGCCCTGGTTTCAATGTGGTGTTCGAGGCCGAAGAACCAGCCCTGCACGATCCCGATCTGCAGACGGCGCTGACCGCGATGAACCGGCGCGTGGCGGCGATCGCCGAGCGTGACTTCCGGCAGTACCAATGGACCTACAAACGCTTTAGCATCCGACAAGATCCGAACGAGAAGAATCCCTACAAATGAACAGCACACTGAATGATTTGGATGCCGAAGGCTGGCAAGGGCTGGAGCCGGCCGCAAAACCCCTGATGTTCTGGTTCGGACTGCTGCCGTTCCTGATTCCGATCATTCCGGCGAGCGTGTTATCGCTCAATCTCATGCCCGGCTGGTCCGGTCTGGCCGTTACCTTGCCGGTGGCGGCGGGGTGTCTGCTGCTCGGCATTGCATTCGGGCGCAACCGCTGGCGTTGCACACGCTGGCGCCTGGACGATGCCGGCTTCCGCCTGCGCAAGGGCCGCTGGTGGCATCAGGAAATTTTCATCCCGCGTTCGCGCGTGCAGCATCTGGATATCCACAACGGCCCGATGGAACGCTCGCGCGGACTGGCCACGCTGGTGATCCACACCGCCGGTACCGAAAGCCATGCCCTGAAACAACAGGGCTTCAGCCTGGAAACCGCGACCGCGCTGCGCGACGCGCTGATTCCGGAACGCCGCCGTGACGACAGCGCTCTCTGAGTCGGCCGTGAGCGCGGTGCCCGAACAGCGGCTGCATCCGCTGTCGTGGCTGTTCGAATTGTTCAATGTGCTGCGGCAATTCATTGTGCCGATTATCATCCTGCTGTTTACCGGGCAGGGCGACCGCTATGAACTGTGGGGTCTGCTCGGCGTTGGGGTGATGGTGCCGCTGGCGGTGGCGCGTTATTACAGCTTCCGCTACCGCATCGGCGGCGACCGCATCGTGATCCGCTCCGGCCTTTTCCACAAAACCGTGCGCGACATCGCGTTCACCCGCATCCAGAATGTGACCCTGCATCAGGGCCTGCTGCACCGGCTGATGGGCGTGGCGGAAGTGCGCCTGGAAACCGGCGGCGGCGAAGACAAGGAAGAAGGCCGCATGCGCGTGCTCGGTTTTGCCGAAGCGCAAGCCCTGCAGCGGATCATCCGCAGTTCGGAACTGCCCGCCGGCACGCCGGATGCCGAAGCCCCGGCCAGCGACGAACAGGTGCTGCTGCAATTGCCGACGCGTGAACTGCTGAAGCTGGGCCTGATTTCCAACAAAGGCATGTTGCTGGTGGCGGCTGCCATCGGCGGCGCCTATCAATTCAACTGGAAACTGCCGCAGGCGGTGTTCGAGCACGTCGGCGGCTGGCTGATGAATCATCGCGACGACCTCGGCAGCGGCCCGGGCGCGTATGTGCTGGGCGGCATGCTGGTGCTGCTGGCGGCGTTCACCCTGCTGCGCCTGATTTCGATACTGCAGGCGCTGCTGCATTACTACGGCTTCACGCTCAGCAGCGATGCGCACCGGCTGTCGATCACGCGCGGCTTGTTGAACCGCTTCAACGGCTCGCTGCCGCGCACCCGCATCCAGGCCTGGACGCTGGAACAAGGCTGGCTGCAGCGCCGGTTCAAACGCTATGCGCTGCGGGTGGATGCCGCCGCCGGCAGCCAGAAACACGAACAGCTGGAATCGCATTGGGCGCTGGCGCCGATTTCCGACGATGCCGGCATTGCCCACATCATCGGCACGGTGTTGCCGGCCGGCAGTTGGCCGGTGGCGGAGTGGCTGCCTTTACATCCGAATGCCTGGCAGCGTCGTTTCAAAATGCCGGCCTTGTTGCTGCTGACGGTGACTGCGATCTGCGTGTCCGGGTTCGGCGCGTTCGGCCTGCTGCCGCTGCTCGGCATTCCGTGGCTGTATGTGCAGTCGAAAATCTGGGCGCGGCATGCCGGCTATGCCCACGCCAACGGCTTGATTGCGGTGCGCGAAGGCTGGATCGGCAAGCACTGGCGCTTTGCACAAACCCGCAAAGTGCAGGCAGTGTATCTGCGGCAATCGCCGTTCGACCGCCGGCACGGCATGGCCACGGTGTTCTGCGATACGGTGAATGCGGGCATGGGCGAACCAGCGCTGGCCGTGCGTTATCTGCCGTTCGACGAAGCCGTGCGCCTGCATGATGAACTGGCGGCGGCGATTGCACAATAATTTGCCGTAGACCGGCTCGCTCATGTAGTCAGTCAGAATCCACGCATAGGGCAGCGGTGACCTCGTCGGGGAGCCATATGGTGTTCCGCCTGATTTAGGATTAGACTGTAACCGAATTAGGTTTGGAGTGCGGTTCGGCCCTTATATCTCGCGTACACACCCGACTTTCGTGGCGTGATTCATGCATTGACTTATCAACATGAGACTAGATCGTGAAGACTCCCGACTTCCCTACAAACGAAGCCGAACGCTTGAAGGCATTGCAAGCGCTCAAGGTTCTCGATACGCCGGCCGAAGCGCGCTTTGACCGCATCACTCGCGTCGCACAGCGACATTTCAATGTCCCGATCACCTTGGTTTCTCTGGTCGATGAGGGGCGGCAGTGGTTCAAGTCGTGCCAAGGGTTGGACGTGCTCGAGACATCACGTGACATCTCCTTCTGCGGCCACGCCATCCTGAAAGACGAAATCCTGATTGTCTCCGATGCCACTAAGGATCCATTCTTTGCTGACAATCCGTTAGTAACCGGCGCTCCCCACATACGTTTCTATGCAGGGACGCCGTTGCATGCGCCTGGCAATGAGCGAGTCGGCACGCTGTGCATCATCGATACGCAGCCGCGGGAGCTCAGCGCCGAGGACATCGCCATGCTGCGCGACCTTGCCGACTGCGTGGAAGAGGAACTGGTGCGCGTGTTGTTGGAAGAGAGTGAACAGCGTGCGCTCAAGGCGCAATTAGATCTGAAGACTTTAATCGATACCGCAGTCGATGGCATTGTGACCATGGACCAGCGGGGCGTTATCCAGAGCTTCAATCCAGCCGCAGAGCGCCTGTTCGGCTATACCGAGGCCGAGGCCATCGACCACAACCTCAAGTTGCTCATGCCCGCGGAATTCCAAGCTAAACTCGATGATTTTCTGAAGAATGTGCTCACCCATGGTATAGGCAAGGCCAACGGCATCGACCAAGAAGTCATCGGGAAGCGCCAGGATGGAAGCACATTCCCGGTAGAGTTCAGCATTAGCGAGATGATGGTCAACGGCGAGCGCATGTTTACTTTAATCTTGCGTGATATTACCGAACGCAAGGAGCTGCAACGCACCCAAAAGCTGTATCAAACCATTTTGCAATCGAGCGACGACGCGATCATCAGCAAGACACTGGACGGTATCATCACCAGCTGGAATCCAGGGGCTGAACGAATATTCGGCTATCGTGCCGATGAAGCGATCGGTCAGTCGATGGCGCTGGTGGTTCCCGAACGGCGAATGGATGAGGAAGCCGAGATACTGGCGAAAATCGCGCAGAATAAGAAGGTGGATCACTTCGAGACGGTGAGGCGGCGCAAGGACGGCTCATTGATTGATGTCTCCGTCACGATTTCTCCGGTCATTAATAAGCGTGGCAACGTCATCGGCGTGTCCAAGATCGCCCGTGACATCACCGCACGCAAGCAAACTGACGACGCATTGCAGTTTTCTTCGCAACTGGTCAATGCAATCGTCGATACCATTGGGGACGGCATCATCACCATTGACGAGCATGGCATCGTGCATTTGTTCAACAAGGCTGCGGAGCAGATATTCGGCCGGACCGCAGCACAGGCCATCGGCCAGCCCCTGACCCTGCTGATGCCCTTGCGTTACCGCGATGGCCACCGAGCAGGTTTGGCGCGCATGCGCGCCGGTGGAGCAAGGCGGGTCAACAGCTCAGTCGAAGTGCATGGGCTGCGCGCGGACCGCAGCGAGTTTCCGTTGGAACTGGCACTGACTGAGCTGCGGACAGCTGGCAAGACGATGTTTGTCGGCTCCTTACGGGACATCACGGAGCGCCAACGCCTGTGGACGGCTCTGGCCGACGAACGTAGGCGCCTGTCCGACGTCCTCGAAGGCTCGAATCTCGGTGCGTGGGAATGGAACTTGCAGACGGGCGCGCTTTCGATGGACGAGCGCAGTGCAATGATGATCGGGTTCGATCTGGCAGAGCTTATGCCTGTCACCATGGAGACCTGGATGAGTCGCGCTCACCCGGAAGACAAGGCACGTGTGGAAAGTATGATGAAGGAGCACCTCGCTGCTCAGTCGGATCACTATCAATGCGACGTGCGCCTGCAGCACAAGGACGGGCACTGGGTCTGGCTGCATTGGAGCAGCGGCTTGACCAGCCGAACGGCTGATGGCGTACCTCTGCTTATTTCAGGAACCTACCTGGACATTACGGCACGGAAAGATATCGAGGCCATGCTGTTGGCGGCACGCGCACAGGCCGAAGCCGCCAACACGGCAAAGACCATGTTCCTGGCCAACATGAGTCATGAGATCCGTTCGCCGCTCAACGCTATTCTCGGCCTGGTCTATCTGCTGGAGCAGACCAACCTTGATGGGGACGCGCGCGAGATAGCGCGTAAGATCAGGAACTCGGGGAATATGCTGCTGGGCATCATCAGCGACATCCTGGATATGTCGAAAATTGAAGCCGGCCAACTGAACATCGAGCAGGCCCCCTTCAATCTGGAGACAATCATCGACAACGTGGCCACGACACTGGGAACGGCCATCGGCGAAAAGGACATCGAGTTGACCATCACGCCCCTGCCAGCAGGAGTGCGCAACATTGTTGGCGACGCGACGCGCTTGCAGGCGGTAATGATCAACCTGGTGAGCAACGCCGCCAAGTTCACGCAGGCCGGTTCCATTGTGGTGGGCATCGAGCCGCTGAGCCGAGAAGACGGGTCGGAATGGTTGCGCTTCAGTGTTCGCGACACCGGTATCGGCATCCCGCACGAGCAGCAAAGCGCGGTCTTTGAGGCCTTCGTGCAGGCCGATGAGTCCACTACCCGTCGCTTCGGGGGCACAGGCCTGGGGCTGACGATATGTAGTGAGACGGTGAAGTTGATGGGCGGTGAGATCGGCCTTGTCAGCGCACCCGGCGAGGGCAGTGAGTTCTGGTTTACCCTGCCGCTGAAGCGGGTCGCTGTGGAGCAGCATTCATCCTTGGACGTGGTCAAGCTCAATCTCTTGGTCGTCGACGACTGTGAAATCGCGTTGGAAGCCATTGGCGGAGTCGCGCAGCAACTGGGCTGGCAGGCCCACAAGATCGATTCCGGCGCCAGTGCCTTGGCGTGGCTGCAGGGGAAGAACAGAGCCACGAACCCTGATGTGGTGGTGATTGACTGGAAAATGCCGGGCATGGACGGGCTGGCTTTGGCGAGCTCGATCCGTGCGAGCGCCACCGGAGGCAATTGCGCGATTGTGATCATGGCCACCGCACAGCCGCTCGCCAATCTGACCAACCAGGCCGACGCAGCGCTGATAGATGGCTTTCTGGCCAAGCCCGTGACTGAATCGTCCCTTTACAATGCCGTACTTCAGGCGCAGCAGCACCGAATCAAATATCAGGGCAGCGCGCCCTCGGATGTGCCGGACGACGGCCTTCCGCTGTCGGGGGTGCGCTTGTTGGTGGTGGAGGACAGCGACATCAACCGTGAAGTGGCGCAGCGCATTCTGTGCGGTCTGGGTGCCACGGTGAGCCTGGCCGAAGACGGCCGTTTAGGGGTTGACTGGCTGTTGGCGCACCCATTTGAAGTGGACCTGGTGCTGATGGACGTGCAAATGCCGGTGCTTGATGGCATAGAGGCAACGCGCCTTTTACGCCGCATGCCCCAGTTTGACGACCTTCCCATCGTGGGTCTGAGCGCCGGAGTCCTCGCATCACAGCAGCAGTCAGCGATGGCCGTTGGCATGACGGAGTTTATCCGCAAGCCCTTTAATGTGCCCCTGACTGTTGCCCTGATCCAGCGTTTGCGCCGCCCCTCCAGATTACTTTCAGCCAAGCCAGGCACCGCTTCGCTCAACGCTGGGTCAATGCCCTCAGGTGCGCCCGAAGCCGCATCCCTGTCAAAGGGCGTCATGAATACGGAGCAGGCATTGGGAACCTGGCTAGACCTCCCGACCTACCAGACTTATCTGCGTCGCTTCGCCGCAAGTTACGGCGATGGCATTGCGCAGCTTGGCGCCCTGCTGGATGCGGGCGACCGGGCCGGAGCGGCCACGCTGGTACATAAAATTTCGGGAGCAGCGGCCAGCCTGTCCTTAGTCGACACGCACAGCGCAGCACAGGCGTTAGAAGCCTTGCTGGAAACGCAGGACGACCCCGGGCCGGTACTGGCCGACTTTAGCAAGGCGATGACGGCGGTGATTGCAGAGATCAATCGGTATGCGCCCCCGATCGAACAAGACAAAGTGGCTATCGATACACCGCGGGGGTCAGCGCCGCCGTTGTCTGCAGATGCCCGAATCGCGCTGCAGAAGCAATTGAAACAACTTCTGCTTGCGCTGGACTCTGACAATCCGGTGCTGATCAAACTCACCATGGCGACGCTGGAGCAGCAGTTGCCGCCGGCGGCGCTGGGAACCATCATGGCAAGTGTGCTGGACTACGATTATCAGGCGGCAAAAGCGCACACGCGCCAACTTGCAATCGATCACGCCATAGAGCTGGAACCTAAACCATGAGCCAGAAGACGATACTGATCGTGGACGACGAGCCAATCAACCTCGCCATTATGGAAAGTGCTTTAGCAGACAGCTATACACTGGTGACGGCCCGCAGTGGGGCTGAAGCCTTGCGCGCAGTTGTCAACCACCAGCCGGCACTGGTGTTGCTGGACATCGGCTTGCCAGACAGCGATGGCTTCGAGGTGTGCCAACAAATCAGGCAGCTCGATCCGACGGGCTGCTTGCAGGTCGTCTTTGTCACCGGTTACCGCGATCCCGAGCACGAGGCGGCCGGCTTTGAAGCCGGCGCCGTGGACTACATCGTCAAGCCCATTGTGGCGCAGATTGTACGGGCCAGAGTAAGCGCCCATCTGGCGCGCGTGCAGGTTGCCGCTCTGGAGCAAAGCTACCGAGAAGCGATCATGATGCTGGCCCACGCCGGACATTACAACGACACCGATACCGGCGCCCATATCTGGCGCATGTCGGCCTATTCACGCGCCCTGGCCGTGGCCTGCGGCTGGGATGAAGAAAGCAGTGCACGCCTGGAATTGGCCGCACCGATGCACGACACCGGCAAGCTCGGTGTGCCGCAGGCCATTCTGCGCAAGCCCGGGCCACTGAATGAGCAGGAGTGGATTGTCATGCGGACACATCCGCAAGTGGGCTTCGACATCTTGAGCAAGAGCGATGCCCCCGTCTTCAAGATGGCCGCCGAGATTGCGCTATGCCATCACGAAAAGTGGGATGGCAGCGGCTATCCAGCGGGCTTAAAAGGCAAGGACATACCGCAGTCGGCACGCATCGTAGCAGTAGCCGATGTGTTCGATGCCCTGAGCATGAAGCGGCCCTATAAGGAGACTTGGCCACTGGCGAAGATACTGGCGCATCTTGAAGCCGGCTCAGGTACGCACTTCGACCCGGAACTGGTGGTTTTATTTATGGGCATCCTGCCAGAGATTCTGGCCATCCACAGCCGATTGGACGATGCCGTAATAGGTGGATAGAGCCCTAACAACTCATTCAAGCGGACAGCCGCCCCGAAATATGAGTAAGTTGATGTTGTCGCGGCGGCTGCCGCTTAATTCAATCGTTAAGGCGCTGGTAAATTATGTCGATAATTGCAGCAACACCGAAACCGCCATACTATGCCGTGATTTTTACATCACTGCGAACGGAGGGTGACAACGGCTATGGCGATATGGCGGCTGCAATGGTTGAACTCGCCGCGCAACAGCCCGGCTATTTAGGTATTGAGTCTGCGAGAGAAGATCTAGGCATCACTGTTTCGTATTGGTCTGATCTTGAATCAATAAAGAACTGGAAGGCCAATATTGAGCACCAACAGGCTCAAAAATCCGGACGTGAGAAATGGTATTCATCATTCAAAGTAAGAATATCCAAGGTCGAGCGTGATTACGGCATCTAACAAATCGTTTACTTGGTTCGCAGGGACGGCGTGCCGCCGCATATTAGCTTAATCGTTAGGCCGTGCAAGAGACACCCATGCCCATCGACGTTCACCTAGACGACCTGAGTTCCCCCGATGCACAAGGCATCGTCGCAGAGCACCTCGCCGGTATGCACGGCAATTCACCCCCAGGGCATGTGCACGCCTTGGCCATTGACGGTCTCAAGGCTCCGGACACCACATTCTGGTCTGCTTGGTCGGACGGTCAACTATGCGGTTGTGGCGCCCTCAAGCAGTTGACAGCAGACTCCGGCGAGGTTAAATCCATGCGGACTCGGCCTGCCTTCCTCAGACAAGGGGTGGGACAGGCTGTTCTGGAGCAGATCATGCAAACCGCCCTGAACAGAGGCTATGCCTGTCTTTACCTGGAAACCGGTACGGGCGCAGCCTTTGAGGCGGCGCATGCGCTGTACCTGCGCAATGGCTTCGAATGGTGCGGGGCCTTCGGTGACTATGAGGCAACTGACTTCAATGTGTTCATGGTCAAGGCATTGCAGGTACGGCAAGACGCGCCCTAACTCGTCAACCAAGCGGCTGCCGCCCCGGAATTTCAGTAAACTGGACCTATACGCGGCGGTGGCCGCTTCATTCAATCGTTAGGCCGTTCTTGGCCTTACCATTTCTTCAGTTATGATCCACATTGCCCTGCACTTCATCATTCCGCTGCTGATTGCGCTTGTGTTTTACCGCGGCCAGTGGCGGAGCGCGGTAATGATCATGATCGCGACGATGCTGGTCGATGCCGATCATCTATTGGCAGACCCGATTTATGATCCCCATCGCTGCTCAATAGGCTTCCACCCCCTGCACACATGGCCTGCGATTGTTATTTACGTCGGCCTCTTTCTTGTTCCTCTCATTATGAGCAGAAGACAGGCGGGCGATAACCTCAAAGTTGCAATGCGAATGTCGCACCTAATCGGGCTGGGGCTTCTGATTCATATGATTCTCGACGGACTCGATTGCTTGATGTGAAGGACAAAAATGCGGTCTGCCGTCTGCAACGGTCTAAATATTCGTTTAAGACGCCCGAAATTTGAGTAAACTGGCCCTATCCGCGGCGGCGGCTAAATTTAATCGTTAGGCCTCAGGAGTGTTCGATATGATCAAGGAGGTTGGCGGCGTCACCATACAGCTCAAGCACAGGGCGACTTGCCATTGCGGCTTGGTGGAGTTGGAACTAGACCTGCCAAATGGCATCGAAAATCCTCGCCGCTGTGACTGCTCCATCTGTCGACGCAAGGGTGCAGTCGTTGCCTCGGTCACTCTCTCCGGGATACGAGTGGTCAAGGGCTCGGAGCACCTCAGGCTCTATGAGTTCAACACCCACACTGCCAAGCACTACTTCTGCGGAAATTGCGGCATCTACACTCACCACCAACGGCGGTCCAATCCAGAGCAATACGGCTTCAACGTGGGATGCCTGGAGGGCGTCAATCCGTTCGCAATTCCGGATGTGCCCGTTAATGATGGGGTCAACCACCCGGCCGACCGTGCTGATGTCTAACTATTCGTTCAAATGGAAAGCCGGCACGAAAATTATAAACTGTACTTGTCCGCGGCTGGCAGCCGCCCAATTCAATCCTAAGCACTTATGTCTCTAATCACCCCAGAGCTGATTGCTATTCTGAAAGACCACTTCATGCTTGATTGGTCCGGCGATCATGGCGCACCGCATTGGGCGCGGGTCAAGCACAACGGCGTGGCCTTGGCGAATACCACTGGCGCGCAGGTCCGGGTCGTCGAGGCCTTTGCTTTCATGCATGACTCCTGCCGGGAGAACGAATACACGGATCCCGAGCACGGGCTCCGGGCAGCCGATTTCGCAAGACATCTGGTTCGCCGGAATAAACTGCAGTTGGAAAAGGATGAGCTGGAACTTCTGGTCCGCGCCTGCGAGGGCCACAGCAACGGCGGCATGATCGAAGACATCACCGTCTGCACATGCTGGGATGCCGACCGGCTGGACCTGGGCCGCGTGGGCATCAAGCCGGACCCGAAGTACCTGTGCACTGAAACGGCAAAACACCCCGTTTTTATTGAATTGGCGTATCAGCGCAGTCTACGCAACAGGGCCTAATAAAGTGACTCGAAGAGATTTGAGTAAACTAGGCCTATCCGCGGTGATGGCCTCTCAATTCAATCATTAGAACGCAAAGACAGAGACCTGCATGTTACTAGTAGCCGCAAAGATAATTCTTGTTGCAGTTGCAGTCTTCTTCTTGCTGCTCGGATTCATTTCACTAGTTCGTCCAAAACATGCCAGACGTTTCTTGCTGGGTTTCGCAGCCTCCGCTTCCAAACACTATGCTGAGCTATTTATACGCTTTGTCGTAGGCGGAGCAATGCTTGTCGTTGCTTCCCACTCCGATCACTTGAAAGCGCTGACCGTATTCGGCTGGCTGCTCATCATGACTACGGCGGTGATGGTCATGGTGCCTTGGCGTATCCATCGTCGATTTACCGAGGCCGCGGTACCCCAAGCGCTCCGCTTTTTGCCTATGATTGGCATCGTTTCGGTTATTCTTGGCGTGCTACTTTTGTGGAGCACTTTCACTGCAAGCGCTGCTTAACAACCCATCCAAGCGGACTGCAGCGCCAAAAATTGTTTAAACTGTATTTATCCTGAGCTGCTTGATTTCATCCATCTCACATTCATAGGTTCATCATGGGTACGCATGAAAAACTGAAACACGAGATCAAGGCCATAACCCTGGTAACGCTTTTTTTCGCGTCCTGGCTGGGAACCCTCATGGTACTGAAAATCCTTATCCTTAAAGACTATCAGATCGGTTTCGGCAGCATCTCGGCGGTGCTGATCGGGGCATTGGTGCTCGCGAAAGTGGTGCTGATTCTGGAGCATGTTCCGCTGGGCGGATGGCTGAAGACGCAACCGGTTTTGATGGACGTGATTCTGCGCACCCTTCTCTATGCCTTCGGAACATTCGTGGTGATGTTGCTGGAGAAAGCCTTCGAATCCCGGCATGAGTCAGGCGGATTCAGCGCCGCCCTGATGAATATTTTCAATCACCGCGATATGCCGCATGTCTGGGCGAATACGATTGTCGTGACCGGTGCGCTACTGTTCTACAACCTGATCTCGGCGCTCAAACACCACCTTGGTGCAGGCGGACTGGTCGATATTTTTCTAAGCCCGGAAAACGAAAAGGCACGCATTGACTGAGGCCTGAACTCTCGGCCGGCTACAGCTAGGCAGCAGGATTATTCCTGCCAGAACGACGGAATGAACAGCACCAGAATGGTGAAGATTTCCAGGCGGCCGACCAGCATCGCGAAACTCAACAGCCAGGTCGAGAAATCGCTGAGCACCTGAAAATGCGTAGACACCTGTCCCAGACCCGGGCCAAGATTGTTCAGACAGGCAGCCGCCGCGGAGAATGCCGTAGTCAGATCCAATCCATCGGCGGACAGCAGCAGTACCAGCACCAGATACACGCTGATGTAGAGCGCGCAGAAGCCGGCCACTGAAATCACCACGCTTTCCGAAACGCGCTTGCCGCCCATGGTCACCAGGAACTGCGCTTTCGGATGCACCAGCTGCTTCAGTTCACGCAGTCCCTGCTGCACGACCAGTTGCACCCGCGCCACCTTCATGCCGCCGGCGGTGGAACCCGAACAGCCGCCGATGAAGGCGAGCATGATCATCAGAATCGGCAGCATGCCCGGCCAATGCGCGAAGCCGGTGCTGGCGTAGCCGGTCGTGGTCAGATGCGATACGGTCTGGAATGCGGCATGGCGCAAGGATTGGTCGAACCCGGTTATTTCACCCGATAGCCAGAGGTAGACGGTGACGATGAGCACAACCACCGCCACCATTACCGCAAACGCCCTCAGCTCGCTGCTGGCCTGATAGTGGCTGACCGTGGCCGCACGCCAGGCATACCAGTGCAAGCTGAAACTGACCGCGCCCAAAAGCATGAATACGATGGCGATGCCTTCGATGAGCGCGTTGTCCCAATAGCCGAAACTGGCATCGTGGGTGGAGAAGCCGGCGGTGGCCACGGTGGTCATGGCGTGATTGACCGCATCGAACAGATCCATGCCGCCGAACCAGTACGCCAGCGCACACAGCACGTTCAGGCCGAGATAGACGATCCACAGCGTGCGCGCGGTTTCGGCGATGCGCGGGGTCAGTTTGTTGTCCTTCACCGGGCCGGTGCTTTCGGCCTTGAACAGATGCATGCCACCGATCTTCAGCATCGGCAGCACGGCAATGGCCAGAATCACGATGCCCATGCCGCCGAAGAAGTTGAGCGAGGATCGGAAAAACAATAGGCTCTTCGGGAGATGGTCAAGGCCGGTCAACACCGTGGCACCGGTGGTGGTCAGCCCGGAGGTCGCTTCGAACACGGCATCGGTATAGCTCAATGCCGGCAGCGCCAGAAAGAACGGCACGGCGGTGACCAAGCTGGCGATGATCCAGATGCCGGCGGTGATCATGAAGCCATCGCGCAGGCGCAGTTCGTAATAACTGTTGCGGAACACGTACCAGAGCACGGCTCCGACGACCAACGTTGGCAGCATCGCCTCCAGAAACGGCAACACCGTTGCCTCATCCCACAACACGGCCAATAGCAGCGAGGGCAGGATGATCAGCGAGGACAGCGCGGTGACCGCGCCGAACACCCGCAGCATGGCGCCGGCACGGTGGCTCAATGCCAGTCCACTTCTTTGAACAGGGCGATCACCGCCGGCAGATCGCGTTTGTCGGCCACGAACAGGATGATGTGGTCGCCCGGCTCGATGACGATATCGTGGTGGGCGATCAGCAGTTCCTCGCCGCGCACGATGCCGCCGATGGTGGTCGAATCCGGCAGTTCCAATTCGTCGAGTTCACGGCCGACCACGCGCGAACTGCGACGGTCGCCGCGCACCACGACTTCGATGGCTTCGGCGGCGCCGCGGCGCAGCGAGTACACGCGCTCGGGCGCGCCTTCGCGGATGTGCGAGAGCAGCGCGCTGAGGGTGACCGACTGCGGGCTGATGGCGATGTCGATGGTGCTGCCTTCGACCAGCTCGGCATAGGACGCGCGGTTGATCAGCGCGACCACGCGCGGGCAGCCCAGGCGCTTGGCCAGCATGGCCGACAGGATGTTGGCTTCGTCGTCGTTGGTGAGCGCGCAGTACACGTCGGTCTGGTCGATGTTCTCTTCGCGCAGCAGGTCCTCGTCGGCGCAGTCGCCGACCAGCACGATGGTGTTGAGCAGATCCTCGGCGATGGCGCGGGCACGCTCGCGCGAGCGCTCCAGCACTTTCACCGAATAGCGTTTTTCCAGCGAGCGCGCCAGGCGCCGGCCGATGCCGCCGCCGCCGGAAATGAAGATGCGTTTGGTCAGGCGTTTGTCGGCCGAGCGGAACTCGCTCATCATCGCCTTGATGGCGTTCTGGTGGGCGAGGAAGAACACTTCGTCGCCGGCTTCGATGACGGTGATGCCTTCCGGCTTGACCGCCTTGCCCTTGCGGAAGATGGCGGCCACGCGCACATCCATGCCCTGCGGCAGATGCCGGCGCAGTTCGCGGATTTCATGGCCGACCAAGGCGCCGCCGTGCAGGGCGCGCACCGCCACCAGCTGGGCGCGGCCTTCGGCGAAATCCAGCACCTGCAGGGCGCCGGGGGTAGCGATTAGGCGTTCCACATGCCGGCAGACCAGCTCTTCCGGACTGATGGCGGCGGTGACCGCGGCTTCGCCGCCGAGCCCTTGTTTGGCCAGGGCCAGGTATTCGAGTTCGCGCAGGCGCGCCACGCGCGTGGGCGCATCCGGCTGCTGGGCGGCGATCTGGCAGGCGATGATGTTGACCTCGTCCGACGAAGTCACCGCCACCAGCAGTTCGGCCTCATCGAGTCCGGCTTGGGCCAGCACGCTGGGCAAGGAGGCATGGCCGACCACCGCGCGGATGTCGAGCTTTTCGGTGAGTTCGCGCAGACGCAGGGCGTCGCTGTCGACCACGGTGATGTCGTTCTGGTCTTCCACCGACAGTGCCGCCGCCACCGAGCTGCCGACCTGGCCGGCGCCGAGTATGAGAATCTTCATGCCAACTTCCCTGCGTTCATGGCGACCATGATAACGGAGTCCTCCAGCCGGCGCACCGTTTGTTACACTGAAGGCGTTCCCCCCCGGAAGCCCCGCATGCGCCGTCTGTTCGTTCACATTGGCAGCCACAAGGCCGGCAGCACCGCCCTGCAGGACAGCCTGTTGGCCAACCGCGACAGCGATGCCGGCTTCCGCTACCTGCACCATCCGCGCCTGTGCACGCATTCGGTGCTGGCGGCCATGTACAAGCCGTTCGAGGCCCTGGACCACACCATCCGCCTGCAGATGCCGGACCAGGCCGCTGTGGAAACGGTGCGCCGCAACTTCTGGCAGCGCATTCCGGCGCTGTTCCCGGATGCCGACAATGCCGTACTGTCTTCGGAATACCTGAGCGCCATCGATCCCGCGGCGGTACGTCGCTTCCGTGACGACATAGAGGCCATGGGCTTCGGCCGCTTCAGGATTCTGCTGTATGTGCGCGAGGCCACCGCCCGTTACGCCTCGGGTCTCCAGCAGGCGGTGAAATTCCACAATGACCTACCGCGCATGGATCCGCGCAGCCTGCATTTCAATTTCCGCGAGCAGATCGAGACCTGGGAATCGGTGTTCCCGGGCGATGTCGAAGTGCGCGCATTCGACCGTGCCCAGCTCAGCGAAGGCTGTGTAGTCGTTGATGCCTACCGTCGTTTTTCCGAATTCTTCGGCATCGACGCGCAGCCGGCTAAACGGGTCGATTCGAACCGCTCGATGTCCTTGGAAACCCTGTTCTGCCTTTACAACCTGTACCGGCATCTGGATACCACGCAGTTTTCCCCGGGTCAGGTGCGGATACAGTCCGGCCTGCACAAACAGATCGAAATGTTGGTCCAGAGCAGCATGCCGACACCCTCCCGCATCGTCCTGCGTCCAGCGGTGGCACGCATGGTGTACGAACGGCACCGGGCTGATTATGACTGGCTGGAAAAAAGCTACGGCGTCTGCTTCCCCGAACCGGCAGCGCTCAATGCCGCTGTAGAAGCACCGTTGCGTCTATCGGATCCGCCAAGCCTGCCTGAGCTGGTGTTGCCACCGGAAGGGCGCGTGCTGATCCAGCTGCTGGGCAAAATCGCCGCCGACGGGTTATTCCACGCGCGCTGAATCCGCGCAAGCAGCCACCGCATCGATGTTGACCAGCCACCAACTGCGCCGGTTGGCTTTGTCGAGTGCGAGCGTGCCCGGCCCGCCGTAGGTGATGCAGGTCAATTCCTTGTTTTCGTGCACCAACAGCAGCCGGGTCTGCGGGCTTTCCCGCATCCAGGCCATGCCGCGCGCGAGCTGCACGGCATCGGGCTGCCGGAATCCGAATTCGGTGACGCGGCCACGGGCCTGCAGCAGGTTCTGTTCCTTCCAGGCCACCAGACCGATTTCGGTGCCCGGCCCGGCTTGTACGAAGGCCTGTTGCATCAGATTGCGCGCGGAACTCGTGGCATCCAGCACTGGATGCGCCACCAGCCCGTAGCCGAGCCAGAACGCCGCGAGGCTGATGGCGGTGGCGGTCAGCACATGCCGCGTGCGCGCCCACACCCCCGCCGCCAGACTGATGCCGCCGCAGACCGCCAGCATCCACCACAGCCAACGCACTTCCGCACCGAGACCGCGCTCGCTGATCAAGGCTTCGGCAAAACCGGCCTGCCCGCTCAAGGCGGCGATGCCGAGCCCGGTGAAGATCAGGCCGAGCGTAAAAACGAATGCGAGCAAGGCGATACGGAAACCGCGGCGCTCGCTGATACCCTGCAGATAGGGTGCTGCCGCCAAGGCGAAGGCCGGCAGCGCCGGCAGGATGTACATGTCGCGCTTGCCCGAGCTGATGCTGAAGAACAGCACCACCAGCACGCCCCACACCAGCGGAAACAGCACGCGCAGATCGCGTTCGGAAAACGCCGTGCGCCAGGGTTTGAACAGCCAGAACCAGGTCAAGGAGAACGGCAGCCAGAACAGGGCGATGATTTCGGCGAAGTACCAGAACGGTTCGTAATGGTGCCAGGGATTGGCATAACGTTCGGCAGTCTGCTTGAACAGGATGTTGTTGAGGTATTCGGCATGCTCGGGGTTGCCCGAATTCAAACCGAGCGTGACGATAGCCGACAGCCACAGCGCGATCGGCAGCAGGAAACAGCCGAACGCGCCGAGCCAACGCCAGGCGTCAGCGCACTGCGCCGGCGTGATCGGACGGAACTGACCATGCCGGTAAGCCGCCAGCGGCAGCAGCGCCAACAGCGGCAGGAAGCCGACGCCCTTGGTGATCACGCCCAGACCGGCCAGCGCGAAACCGCCGCACAGCAGGCGCCAGTCACGCTCCAGCAGCACATGCCGCGCGATGAGATAGAACGAGGCCGTGGTCATCATCACCAAGGTTGGATCGATCTGCGCGCGTTTGAATTGATACATGAACTGCAGCGACACCAGCACGGCCGCCGCCGCCCACAGGCCGGCGCGCGGCTGCCACAGACGCGTGCCGAGATCGTACACCAGCCACAGCACCACCATGCCCGACAACAGCGAGGGCAACAGGAAGCTCCAGCGCCAGCTGCCGATCAGGAAATATGAGAGCGCCAGCAACCAGAAATACACCGGCGGTTTGTCGGGGTAGAGTTCGATGCCGCGGTGCGGAAACAACCAGTTGCCGCTTTCCACCATCTGCTTGGCGACCAGCACGAAACGCGGTTCGTCGGCCGGCCAGGGATCGCGCAGGCCGTAGCCGGCGAACAGCACCACGAAGGCGATGGCGAAAAACCACCAGACGGCGCGGGTGGAAAGGGTCTGCGTGCTGTTGTGGATGTCAGGCATCGGGAGCCGTCTCCTGGACGTTGCCGGCGAACGGCGCCGGGGTGTCTAGGATAACGCAGTGACCGCCGCCCCTGCTCAGAGGGCGCTGGTGGTTTCGCGCAGGACCAGCTCGGAACGGATCATCACTTCCACGGGGATGTCGCGTTGTTCGCGGAGTTTGGCGATGAGCAGCTGCACCGCTTTCGCCGCCATCGCTTCGATCGGCTGGCGCACCGTGCTCAGCGCCGGCCAGACCTGGCTGGCCAACGGGATGTCATCGAAACCGACCACCGACAGGTTGCCGGGCACGCTGACCCCGAATTTATGTGCGATGCGCATGACCCCGGCGGCCATGTCGTCATTGGCCGCGAAGATGGCGGTCGGCGGCTGCGGCAAGGCCAGCAGCGCGGCGCCGGCCACTTCGCCCGACTCGAAGGAGTTGTAGCCCTGCACCACGTAGTCTTCCCGAACCGGCAGGCCCAGTTCCTGCAGGGCGGCCCGATAGCCCTGCAAACGCAAGCCGACCGCACGGTGGTCCGGGTGTCCGGCGATGAAGGCGATGCGGCGGTGCCCGAGTGCATACAGCGCGCGCGTCATCGCCACGCAGGTACGTTCGTCATCGGTCACCACCTGCAGGATGTCGCCGCGGATTTCCGCCGGCGCGATCGCCACCACCGGCACGCCCGCAGCCACCAGCGCATCCACGGCGGCGGCCATGTCGGACAGCGGCGGAGTCAGGATGACGCCGTCGAAACGGCCCTGCCGGTGCAGATTGATGATTTCCTCGCTGATGGTTTTGTTGCCGAACTCGCAGGGGTGCAGCAGCAGATCGTAGCCGGCCTCCTGGCAGGACTGCAGCGCGCCGCGTTGGACCTGATGGATGTAATTCGGACTCGGATTGTCGTACAGCAGGCCGAGCGTCAGCGATTCACGGGCGGCCAGACTGCGGGCCGAGTGGTTCGGGCTGTAGCCGAGTGCGGTGATTGCGGTCTGCACCAGCGAGCGCGTCGCCGGCGCGACATTGGGTTCGTTGTTGAATACGCGCGAGACGGTCTTGATCGAGACCCCGGCCAGCGCCGCGACATCGCCGATGGTCGGACGTCCCGCACGCGGGGCCTCGGCCGACGGCACGACCGTCAAGCCGCGCTTGCCGTTTTTTGCGGCGGCTTTGGTGGATTTTCGGGGCCTGGATTTATTCACGGGGCGCTTCACAACGGATGACGGCTTTGCCGGCCATGCCGGGCACCATGCGCACGCCGGTGATGCCCACCGACAGCTTGCCGGAAGTGGCCATCAGCATGCCGGTGTCCACGCGTTTGAGGTCGGCGCCGGCTTTTTCAAAACAGTAAAGATCCATGCTCAGCGAAAACCAGGTGTTCAAGGGGGCGCGTTTGAAGACGTCACTGAGGTTACCTTTGGCGCCACAGGGATAGCCGCAATCGATACGCAATTCTACCGGCTGGGTCGGCCGCGACTCAAGCATCATGTCGATGACCAGCGCGCCGCCGGCCTTGCGCAGGGCGGTCAGGTCCTGCGGCGAAGCACTGTGCAGGAACACCTGACCGATGCCGCTGCCGTTCCAGACCACGCGCCGTGAATCCTCCTGGACTTTGCGGTCGAAGGAACTGACCGTGACCGCGCCATTGGCGGAGGTGGTGGTATTGCCGGTGACCGGCAGACTCCAGCCGCCTTTGTCGCCGAGCGACAGTTTCCAGGGTGCGACCGGACCGCGTTCGAACAGGACGATTTCGGCGGCGGCATTGACGGCCTCGGCGGCGCCGAATTCGGGCAGATCATCAGCCAGCGTTGCCGGCTTGGCGTAGCTCAAACCGAACCCGGTGTTGAACAGGGGTTTGGGCGCGCTGGCATCGCGGATGACCCGGGCCTGCAAGGGCTCGGCCGGCCAGCGGAACGGCAGACGGCCTTTGAAGTCATGCGCGACACTGCCATCGGCTTTGCGGAACAGCACATCGGCAATGCCCGCGCCTTCCGAACCCGGCAACCACGCCGCCACGAAGGCATCGGATTGGTTGAGTTCCGGATTGGTCCAGAGCGGTCGGCCGCTCAGCAGGACGGTCACCACCGGAATGCCCTGGGCCTTGAGTTTTTTCAACAGCGTCAGATCGGCGGGACGGGCACGCGCCTGATTGAGATCGCGGCGGTCGCCCTGGCCTTCGGCGTAAGGCTCTTCACCGATGACCACGATGGCGACATCCGGTTTGGTCTTGAAGCTGCCGTCATTGCTGCGCTCGACGCTGCCGCGCCCGTTCACCGCTTCGGCGATGCCGGCATGGATCGAGGTGGCGCCGGGGAAATCGGCATTGTTGTTGCCGGTGCCCTGCCAGGTCAGCGTCCAGCCGCCGGATTGGCGGGCGATGTCATCGGCACCGTCTCCGGCCACCAGCACCTTCATGTCGGTTTTCAGCGGCAGCAGGCCCTTGTTGTTTTTCAGCAGCACCAGGGACTCGCGCACGGCACGGCGCGCCAAGGCGCGGTGCTCGGCGGCGCCGACCGGCTTCACTTGTTGCGTGGCAAGCCGCTGCGACGGACGCGGTGCATCGATCAGAGCGGCGCGCAGCTTCACGCGCAGGATGCGGCGCACGGCATCATCGATGCGCGCCGTCGGCACCTGCCCGCGCTTGACGGCGGCCAGCAGATTGCCGTGAAAGGCTTTCCATTCTTCCGGCACCATGAACAGATCGATGCCGGCCAGTACCGCGGGTACGCAATCGGCATTGGAACAGCCGGACACCTGGCCGATGCCGTTCCAGTCGCTGACCACGATGCCGTCGAAACCCAGACGTCCTTTCAGCACCTGGTTGAGCAGATACTCGTGGCCATGCAGTTTCTTGCCCTGCCAGCTGTTGAACGAGACCATCACTGTCTGCGCGCCGGCACCGAGGGTGCCGCGGTAGCCGGCGCCGTGCACGGCGGAAAGTTCGGCTTCGCTGATGCGGGCATCGCCCTGATCGACGCCGTCGGCGGTGGCGCCATCGCCGATGAAATGCTTGGTGGTGGCGACCACGCGGCCGTTGCGCAGGAAATCGGCACCGCCGGCGCGGCCCTGCAGACCGTTGACCAACGCCGTTCCCAGCGCTTTGACGATATCGGGATTTTCGGAATAGCTTTCGTAAGTACGGCCCCAGCGGAAATCGCTGGCCACCGCCACCGTCGGCGCGAACACCCAGCCGATGCCGGTCGCCGTCACTTCTTCGGCGGTCGCAAGGCCGATGGCTTCGACCAGGGCCGGATCATTGGCGGCACCCAGACCGAGGTTGTGCGGAAACAGGGTGGCGCCGAAAACATTGTTGTGGCCGTGCACGGCATCGGTGCCCCAGAGCACCGGAATGCGGGTGCCGCCGACATCCACCGCGGCATCATGGTAGGCATCGGCCAGCGCCAGCCAATCACCCGGCTTGGCCTGCTTGTTGGTCTGCGGGAATGAACCGCCGCCATTCAACACCGAACCGAGCGCGTACTTGCGGACATCGGCCGGCGTGACGCTGCGGATTTCGGCTTGGATCATCTGTCCGACTTTCTGCTCGATGGTCATTGCCTCGAGCAGGGCGTCAATGCGTTTTTCGAGCGCTGGATCGGCCGGAACCGGATTCGGGATGGGCTGCCAATAGGCGGGGTTGGCGGAGGCCTGCGGCGCGCCGTGTCCCGGTGCCGCCATCAGCGCGGCCAGACAGACGGCCACGGTCAATCGCTTTTTCATCGTGTACTCCGACCCGATGGAACCGGACGCCGAAGCGTCCGGTTCCGAAGGTGACGATTAGAAATCCTTGTGGAACTTGATGCCGTAGGAGCGCGGCGGGAAGAAGCTGGCCTTCATGTAACCCGGACCCGGATCGGCCCACTGACGGACCAGTTTATCGGTCAGGTTGTAGATGTAAAGCTCGGAGCTCCAGCCATCCATGGTATCGACCAGACGCAGCGAGGCGTTGAAGGTGGCGAACGCGCGCTGGCCGCTGTGGAACGGACCTTCGTCGAAGTTGTTGTCGGCGAAGAACATTTCACTCTGCCAGTGCATGGACACATTCGGAATCAGCAGTTTGCCTTCACCGAACTTGGCGGGATCGAGCGCGAAGGTGTGCTCCATGGTCAGGTTGGTCGAGAATTCCGGCGACCAGGGCAGTTTCTTGCCGCGGTAATCGGCCGGACGGCGCAGGCTGTTGTCCGGACGGACCTGGCTCGGATCTTCCGGCGCGCATTCGGACAGGCCGAGGTAAGCGCGTTCGAAGCAGAACCAACCGTCTTCGGCGCCCGGGAACTTGGTGATGGTGGCGTCCAGATAGGTGAACCAGCCATAGACGCGGCCGCCTTTCCAGGGCAACCAATCGAACTCGATTTCCAGACCTTTGACTTCCGCTTCGGCGATGTTGGTGGTCAACAGGGTACCGATGTCACGGTTGCTGACCTGCGACTTGCCGACGATGGCCCAGGTGGTGCGCTGCATGTTGTCGTACTGGGTGAAGAACACGTTGCCGAGCAGATTCAGCTTGCCATCGGCGAGGCGGGCCTTGAAGCCGGCTTCGAAGGTGGTGGTTTCTTCCGGCTCGTAGGCGAACGCGGTCAGGCCGCCTTCGCAATCGCAGACGTTGATCTTGTCGCCGAAACCGCCGGCCTTGTAACCGGTGGCGGCATAGCCGTACAGGAACCAGTTCTGGTTCAGCTCGTAATCGGCGCCGATGCGCCAGGTGCCCTTGCTCCACTTGGCCGAGAAGGTGTTGTCAGTACCCGGCACACGGTCGATGAAGTCTTCCGCCAGCGAGCCCATGTCATCGGTCAGATTGCCGGCCTGATACAGACCGCCGGAAGTGGACCAATACGGCACGATGCCGATCAGACCCCAGCTTTCATGCCAGAAGGTGTTGTTGGGATCGAACTGCGCGGGATTGACCCAGTAGCCGATGGTTTCGTGGTTGGAGCCGCCCTTGTCGCTCTTCTTGTCCCAGCTGTAACGGTAGCCGGCGGTGATGTTGAGCTTGTCGTTCACCTGGTAGTCCAGTTGTCCGAACAGGGCTTCCGATTCGACGCGACGGTCCGGCTGCACGAAGGACTGCGCCAATGGAATGCCGGCCGAGCAGCAGAACGGAATTTCGACATCGAAGCGGATGTTGTTCTTTTCCTGCAGATAGAACGCACCCAGCACCCACTTCAGCGGACCGTCGCCGGAGGACTTGATCTGCAGTTCGCTGGTCAGCGAATCGTAGTTGGAGTAGCGGGTGGTCAGCTGCAGGTCTTCGAACGGAAACAGCGCATACGGCGCGAAGCCGGCATCGATGATGGCCTGTTGGTCGCGGATCAGGAAGCCGAGACCGCCGCAGCAGACGCGGTTGATGCCGTAGGCCGGGTGGTCCGGATCGGCGAACGCGCCGCCGTCACCGTCATAGGCCTGGGAGCGGGTTTCTTCCGAATAGGCGATACGATGCTCGACCACGATGTCGTCGCTGGCCTGCCATTTGAATTCGGAGCGCCAGGTGTCGATGGTCATGTTCAGTTCGCCCGGCACGTTGATATTGGCCGAGAACTGCGGTTGGTCGCATTCGAAGAAGGTGCCTTTGGCTTTTTCGCAGTCCTTCAGCGAAATCATGCCGGCGCCCTGGTCACGGTAACGGTCGAAGGTCAGCAGCCAATCGATGTCTTCGGTCGGCTTCATGCCGAGGCTCAGACGGCCGGCCCAGCGGTTGGAGTTGCCGTAGGCGTCGGAATCCTCGACCGGATGGTTGCGGCGCTGGTCGGTATTGGGGATGCCGTCGGCCGGCACGTCATTCGGACCGTTGAAGATGCCGTCGTTGTCGGTATCCCAGTTCAGGTCGAAGGTATCCATGCGCTGATCGATGTAGCTGTCGGTCTTGTCGACCATGAACGAACCGCGCAGGGCGATCCAGTCATTGACCGGCACATTGAACATGCCGCGCATCAGCTTGTGGTTGTTGTTGCCGAACTCGATGTCGCCGCCGCCGAAGGCCTGGTCGTAGACCGGGCGGGCGGTGATGATGTTGATGGATCCGGCGGTGGAGTTGCGGCCGAACAGGGTGCCCTGCGGACCGCGCAGGACTTCCACGCGCTCGACGTCATGCATCAGCGCCAGCCCGTTCTGCGGACGCGGCGTGTAGCTGCCGTCGATGTGGATGCCGACGGTGGGATCGCCGAGCTCGGTGAAGTTGTTGGAGGTGATGCCGCGCACGACCACCTGCACGCCCGAGTCGGAGGGCGAGAAGCCGACCTGCATGTTGGGCACCAGATTGCCGAGATCGCGCACGTCCTGCACGCCCTGGCGGTCGAGCGCATCCTGGGTGAATGCGGAAACCGCGAGCGGCGTCTGCATCAGGGTGGTTTCGAATTTGGTGGCGGTCACCGTGACTTCTTCCAGCACCTTCGGCGTTTCCTTGCCGGCAGCCGCCGCTTTGGTCTTGGCCTCGTCACTGGCGGCGGTGTCCGCTGCCGGCTTTTCCTGCGCATGCGCCTGCGCGAACATGACCGATGCAAGCATCAGTGCCGCCGACAGGGTGGTTCGTAGACTGGATTTCATAACCCTCTCCCTACAACATTTCGGTTTCGTTTATCGGATCGGCCCGTCCGAAGACGCTGACCATCCGGTTTTTATGTACGTGTCACGGACCGGCTTGGGGCCGATTGAACGGAAATTTACCGATTTATGACAACGATGTCAACATTGCCCGCAAAACAGCTTGCGGGCGGCCCGGAAGCGTGACCGCGTGCCCGTCGGGCGTGATCGGAATTTATAATTTATCTTATTGTTATTATTGGATTTAATTGATTTATCCGGGAATTATTAGAGGCCCCAAAAGGACTCACGGAGGATATTGACATCGCTATCAATGGCTGTCATTGTCTTGCAAAAGGCCACCCCAGGGTCTTTACTCAAGCCGACGGCAGCCCAAGTACACACCAACCACCACCACGAGCGCGTACCGCATGAATCAAGGGCGCGCGGGGAGAAAGAATATGGCAGTAACACCAGGCATTTCGAGCAGCACGGATCCTTCACCGGTGACGGAAGACGGCGCATCCATCCACGCGCCCGGATTGCAGGTATTCGTGTTCGCCTTGTTCTTCATTTTCGGCGGCATCACCTCGCTCAACGATGTCATCATCCCCAAGCTGAAGGAATTGTTCACGCTGAACTACACGCAGGCCATGCTGGTGCAGTTCTGCTTCTTCACCGCCTATCTGGTGATCGGCATTCCCGGCGCCAAACTGGTCAAGAAGATCGGCTACATGCGCGGTGCGGTCGCGGGTCTCGTGACCATGCTGTTCGGCTGCCTGCTGTTCATTCCGGCATCGCAGACGGCGACCTATGAGCTGTTCCTGTTCGCCCTGTTTGTGCTGGCAAGCGGCGTGGTGCTGGTCCAGGTGGTTTCCAATCCGCTCATTTCCCTGCTCGGCCCGTCTTCCACGTCGCATAGCCGACTGACCTTCGCCCAGGCCTTCAACTCGCTTGGCACGACCGTTTTTCCGATCGCCGGTTCCATCCTCATCCTCGGAAGCCTGGCGTCCCTGAGCGCAGATCAATTATCGGGCGCCGAACTGGACGCCTATCGCGTGGCGGAAAGCCAGGCGATCGTGAACGGCTATGTCGGCATTGCCATTGCCTTGGCGCTGGTGGCCGCCGTGGTCTGGGTGTTCCGCGACAAGCTGCAGGGTGAACGGCATGAGCCCAGCTCCGGGCTTGGCGGCGCCGATCTGCTCAAGCGTCCCCGCTTCGGCTTCGGTGCGCTGTGCATTTTCCTTTATGTCGGCGCCGAAGTATCGATTGGTTCGCTGATCGTGAATTACCTGATGCAGCCCGGTGTCATGGGCCTGCAGGAACAGGCGGCGGGCAAACTGATCGGCCTGTATTGGGGTGGCGCGATGGTCGGCCGCTTTATCGGATCGGCAGTGCTGCGCCTTGTGAGCCCGGGGAAAGTGCTGGCGTGCGTGGCCGTGGGTGCCGTCGCCCTGATCGCTGTATCGACCAACACCACCGGCATGCTGTCGGGCTACAGCCTGCTGGCGATCGGCCTCATGAATGCGATCATGTTCCCGACCATTTTCAGCCTCGCCTGCGAAAAGCTGGGTAGCCGGGCTGCGGATGGATCCGGCATCATCAATGTCGCCATTTTCGGCGGCGCGGTGATCCCGCTTCTCACCGGCGTCATTGCTGATGTAAGCGGCAGCCTGTCCATTGCGCTCATATTGCCTGCAGCCTGCTATGCCATCATCGCCGGTTTCGGCATCTATGCGCGCAAGCCGGCGGCCTGAATCCGCACCTCCTGCAAACCGGACAAATACGCGATGCGCTTGCTGCTGTTGACCGTCACTCTGGTGGCAGGCCCGGGTCTGGCATACTGCCGGACCTCGACAGACCCTGCACTTCCCGCGGCACAGGCGCAGACCTGGCAGGACGGGGATCTGCTGTTTGCGGACGAGTTCAATTCCGGCCAGCTCGATCGGTCGAAATGGAATGTCATCGGCCCGGATTTCTGGGTGAACAACGAGCAGCAAGCCTATATCGATTCGCCCGAAACCATCCGCTTCAAGGACAATGACGAAACCGCCGGTGCCGATGGCGGGGCACTGGCCCTGCAACCCGTATTCCGGAAGGGTTTCGAAACGCCGGATGGGCGCAAGATGGATTTCGTTTCAGGCCGGATCGATACGCGCGGCAAGTTCGAATTCACCTATGGCCGCGCGGCCGCGCGCATCAAGATGCCCGACGCGGCCGGCGTCTGGCCGGCGTTCTGGCTGCTGGGCAACGGCAAATGGCCCGAAACCGGTGAAATCGACATCATGGAATATGTGGGCGAGGCCGACTGGACCGGCGTGGCCTTGCACGGCGAGGGCTATTTCGGCGAGACCCCGCTGGTCAACAAGCATTTCTTCCCGCCGGAAACCGATGTCACCCAGTGGCATGAATATGCGGTGGAGTGGACGCCTGACCAGATACGCTTCCTGGTGGATGGCAAACTCACCTATCGCGTCACCCGTAAAATGGTGGAGCATTACGGAAAATGGAGCTTCGACACGCCCAAGTTCGTGATTCTGAATTTCGCGGTGGGCGGCGCCTATCCATTCAAGACCAATGGCATCGAAGCGCCCTATTCAGGCATCCCTGCCGGCACGGTTGCACGGATCAGGCAAGGCGATATCGCCATGCTTGTGGACTGGGTCCGCGTCTATGGCCGCAACAAACCCTGAGAGCGGGTCGCTTCGTTTTCCGCAGCGGCCCTGATCAGGCCTTCTGCAACAACGCGTAATAAAAACCATCACCGTCGTCCTCGCCGGGAAGACGCTGGCGGCCGGCACCGCTGATGCGGCCGAAGCGGGCATCCAGCGGCAAAGCCTTTACATCGGCATGCTGCTGCAGGAACTGGGCAAGCAATGATTCATTTTCCGCTTTCAGCACCGAGCAGGTGCTGTACAGCAATCGTCCGCCCGGGCGCAGATGCCGCCAGGCGTTTTTCAGCAGGCGCCATTGCAGGGTATTGAGCGCACCGATGTCCTTCTCGCGCCGATGCCATTTCACATCCGGCTGCCGGCGGATGATGCCGGTGGCCGAACACGGTGCATCCAGCAGAATGGCATCGAACTGCTGCGGCAGGGATTCCGGAAGCGGCTGGGTGGCATCCAATGTTTGCAAAACGGCGGCGTCCTCGGCAAAACCGAGGCGCGCGAACAGCTCCTTGATTTTCGGAATCCGGTCGGCTTCGTTGTCGGTGAGCAGCAACAGCGCCGGTGCCGCTTCCAGCAACTGCGCCGACTTGCCGCCGGGTGCGGCGCACATGTCCCAGACCGTTTCACCGGCCTTCACCGCCAGCGCGATGGCCGGCAATTGCGCCGAAAGATCCTGCACCGCCAATCCGCCCTCCAGCCATCCCGGCAATTGCGTCGGCGCGATGGCGGCATCGATGCGGATGGCCTGCGATGCGATTTCGGAAATCCGGTGCGCGATCATCTGCGTCCGCAGTGCGCCGGCGATGGCCTCGCGCTCCTTCGCCTCCCCGGGAATGCGCAGCCATAACGGCGCCACCCGGTTGTTGGCGGCGACGATATCGGCCCAGGCCTCCGGCCAGTCCGCACGCAGATGCGTCAACA
>JBMSNF010000002.1:0-36066 GCA_049421545.1 Arenimonas sp. | reverse complement strand
GATTTCCTTTTGCTCGCTGTAGCTGACCGAGAGCACGCCGGAAGCGCGTTCGCTGGCGGCACCGATGGTGACGTCGGTAGCACGCTGGGCGCCGTCACCCTTCTGGGTTTGGCCGTAGGATACGCCGACTTGGGCGCCTTCGAAGTTTTTGCGGGTGATGATGTTGACCACACCGGCGATGGCGTCGGAACCGTACACCGCCGAGGCGCCGTCCTTCAGGACGTCGATGCGTTCGATGATGGCGACCGGGATGGTCGACAGATCGACGGAACCGTCGATGTCAGTGATCCAGCGCTTGCCATCAACCAGGACAAGGGTGCGATCCGAACCCAGGCCACGGAGGGAGATGTTTTGCGAACCGTCGGAACCGTTGGTTTGTGTGGTGGTGGTGGACAGACCCGAACCGTCCGAAGACGTGATGTTGTTCAGGATGTCGAACACGTTGGTCAGACCGGATTTTTCGATGTCGGCACGGGTAACGACGGCCACCGGCTGAGTGGTTTCCGCGTCAACGCGCTTGATGCGCGAGCCGGTTACTTCCACGCGATCCAAAGTTTTGGCTTCGTCTTTTTCCTGGGCAAAGGCGGTGACCGATGCTGCGGAAGAGGCGGCGCCAACAAACAATGCAAATTTAATTGCATCTGAAAGCTTAGTCACATTAGACATGTTGTCTCTCTCCAAATTGATAAATGAGCCTTGGTGAACCTTTCTTAAGGATTAAATCGAGGTTCAGGCCGTTCCAACACTAACGTAATTTTTACTTTCTGCCAAGTGATGCCAAGCAAAAAAGTTCCGCTTGCGTTGCACTAATGAAACTGAACGGAGTTTTTACTCAAATTAAAAAACTTATTTCATTATTTACAATAAGTTAAATAAATTTCAGTCCGGGCACACCATGCCGATTGAGCGAGTTATTCAGGCAATTGCGTTCTACAAATTCATAAAATTTGGTTAATTTATTGTTAATTTGCGCGAAATGGCAGGTTACCGGCTAGGGAAAGCTCATGCACCCACTTCTTATTGTTTAACACTTTGCTAATGCCTCTGCTGCAAGCCTTTCGGCACCAAAAACCCGCCTAAAGCGGGTTTGGTTGATACCGAAACTTTTTTGCTAGTGGATTTTGAAAAGACGCACTTCCAAGCCGTTCAAGAAACTGGACAAGCCTTGCTCGCGATGAAACTTGAGCAGTGCCTGCTCCGCCTCTCGGCTTTCGAGCCAGTTCTCGCGGCTGAAACGGAATTCATGCCAGGATTTTCCCTGCAGCCCGGCTTCGATTTTCCGCAGGCGCCGGTAATCGACATAGCATTCCAGCTCGGGGAATAGCGACATCCGCGAAGATTCGACCAGGATGGCATCATCCAGATGACCGATGCCCGGCGCATCATGCGGAATCAATTCCTCGTGGCGGCGAACGTAATCCAGCACCACCTCTACCCGGTATTCGGCCAATTCCTCGATTTTCCAATCGCTGTCCTTGACCATGGTATCCATGAGCGCCAGGGTCTTGAAGCGCTCGAGGATGCACAGCGGCAACTTCAGATTATCGTGACTTTCAAACACCACCCGGCGGCCGCAGGTCACGATCTGATCCGGAGTCAGCGGCGCGGCATGCTCATCCACTTCATGAATCGTGTCATTTAGCTTGCCGACCGCACTCTCGCTTATATGCACGGCACCGATTTCATGACGACGATTCAGACCTTTCTGCAAATCGGCCGCCTCCAAGGGCAGACCGAATTTATATAGACCGACACCCATGGCACTCTCCTTGATGTAACTGTTGTGCCGCCATGGTAAGCAGGCGCAAACAGGAAATCATGAGGGAGTCCTCAGGATTTGATGATGTTATCGTGATGCTCCGGAAGATGGCGCGCCATCGCCTTGCCCGTCGGCCATCCCATAGTTGGCGTGACGCCACGGCAGATCGAGTTCAAGCTTATCGATGTTCCGTAGCCCGTACGCCAGCACCAGCTCATACAACACCATGCCGGAAGGTTTGTTGCCGAATACTTCCACCAGCATCCGGACATGGTGCGACAAAGCCGGATACTGCTCCTTCTGTCCATTCAAATCCGACATCAGGCGATTCAATTCGCCCAACAGCGCCATGCTGTATGCCGGATCTCGGCTCAGGCTGAAAAATTCCGGATCCACATGACTTGCCGCACCGCCATTGTGATGCTGAACCGGCGCGATGAAGCGGTAGCCCAAGGTCGGCACCGTTTCGATGTACAGCGGTGTATGTGCGCAATCGCCGATGGCATGCCGGATTTGGGTTATCTCGCGCGACAGCACATTGGGCGTGACCGCTCGATGACCCCAAACCCGGTCAAGCAGTTCATCCCGGGTGACCACACTGCCGGCGTGATTCAGCAGTTCAAGGAGAACCGCAAATGCCTTGGGTTCCAACACCCGCGCCTGAGATCCGCAGCGCAAGGTGTGAGCCCCTACGTCAACCACAACGTCACCGAACGCATAAGTGCCTGAGCACTGTCTTGGTCGTGTCAGCATGTGCCTTCTCCTGCCCGTGCGCGAGGCGGCCTGTCAGCTTGAATAGAGCGCTGTCGTGTTGCAGTCATACGATGCCTCGCCGATGCTGCGACAGGCATTGAACCTGCCTGGAATGGATGGCTGAAAAGCCCCGCCGGACTGTGTACACAAGGGTGTTCTGATGCCGGACTTTCAATGTAGCACACGTAGTGCCAACAGGCCAATCACGCCCAGAAAAAACCCGCCTTGAAGGCGGGTTTTCTGGATGCACTTACTGGCGAATCAAGCGAGTCGCGCGGCGGTTTTTTCCAGCTCATCGTAGAGTGCCTGCGGTGTGTGCGAGCCGAACTCTTCCAGATAATCGGCAATCGCGCCGACTTCCGTCCGCCAGGCCACTTGATCGACTGCCAGAAGGCTATTGAGCGCCTCATCCGACAAACCGAGACCTTCTCGGTTGATTTCATCCAACTTGGGCAGAATGCCGATGGCCGTGTCTTGTCCGGATACGCTGCCGGCAACGCGTTTGAGGATCCATTCAAGCACACGCATGTTGTCACCGAAGCCGGGCCAGATGAATTTGCCTTCGCTGTTCTTGCGGAACCAGTTGACGTGGAAAATCTTGGGAAGGTTGGCGTTGGCTTTATTGAACGACAACCAATGCGCGAAATAATCACCGAAGTTATAGCCGGCGAACGGTTTCATTGCCATGGAATCGCGGCGCACCACGCCGACCGCGCCGGTCGCGGCAGCCGTGGTTTCCGACGCCATGCTGGCACCGACCAACACGCCGTGCTGCCAATCACGTGCTTCAAAAACCAAAGGCACCAAGGATTCACGGCGACCGCCGAAAACAATCGCCGAGAGCGGAACGCCGCGCGGATCTTCGGCTTTATCGGTATAGCTGGGGCATTGACGGGCGGAAACGGTGAAACGTGAATTCGGATGGGCGGCCGGTCCGTTGGCTGGATCATAAGCGCGGCCCTGCCAATCGGTTACCGGCGTGCCTTCCGGCAGACCTTCCCACCATGGCTGGTTATCGGCAGTAACGCCGACGTTGGTGAAGATCGCATCTTTGAACAACATCGCCAATGCATTCGGGTTGGTTTTTGCACTGGTGCCGGGCGCCACACCGAAATAACCCGCTTCCGGATTGATCGCATACAGACGGCCATCGGCACCCGGGCGCATCCAGCAGATGTCGTCGCCGACCGTCCAGATTTTCCAGCCGGCTTCGCGGTAGCCTTCCGGCGGAATCAGCATGGCCAGATTGGTTTTACCGCAGGCGCTCGGGAACGCGGCGGCGACATAATGGGTTTCACCCTGTGGATTTTCTATACCCACGATCAGCATGTGTTCGGCCAACCAGCCTTCTTTGCGGCCCTGATAAGAGGCGATGCGCAAGGCATGGCATTTTTTGCCGAGCAAGGCATTGCCGCCGTAACCGGAGCCGAAACTCTGGATGGCCAGTTCTTCCGGGAAGTGCATGATGAAGCGGCGGTCGGGATTGAGATCGCCGGTGGAATGCACGCCTTTCACGAAATGCCCTTCGCGCTCGATGCGCGCGAGTGCGGCGGCGCCCATGCGC
Source organism: Arenimonas sp. (assembly GCA_049421545.1). Lineage (GTDB taxonomy): Bacteria > Pseudomonadota > Gammaproteobacteria > Xanthomonadales > Xanthomonadaceae > Arenimonas. The sequence goes on along the minus strand of JBMSNF010000002.1, from coordinate 31,990 downwards.
GTCATCAGCCGCATGTTGATCACCACATACGGGCTGTCGGTGATTTCCACGCCGCAGCGCGCCAGCGGTGAATCGATCGGACCCATGCAGTACGGCACCACATACAGGGTGCGGCCTTTCATGCATCCCTTGTACAGCGCATCCATCTTCGCCTTGGCTTCCGCCGGATCCATCCAGTGATTGTTCGGACCGGCGTCTTCGCGGTTTTTGCTGCAGACGAAGGTCAGATGCTCGACCCGCGCGACATCGGAGGCGCTGGAGCGGTGCAGGAAGCAATTCGGGTGGCTGCGCGGATTCAGAGCGATGAGGTCTCCGCTCGTCAGCATCATCTGGACCAAACGTGCATTCTCGGCATCGGAGCCGTCGCACCAGTGCACTTGGTCGGCTTCGGTCAGGCTTGCATACGTATGTATCCAGGCGTTCAATTCGGGAAGTTGGCTGCTCATCGGGACTCTCGGAAAGGAAAAGGGGGTGGCCGTTTCTGCTTGTCGTTTTCGGCCGTGAGGCGACTATTTTAACCGCCCGAGGGGATCAATGTCTCGGTCAGATGCGCCACATACTGTTCGAATTCGGCATGGCTGAGCTTGGGCGTGCCCAATTGCAGGTTCAGCTGCAGGAAGCCGACATAGGAGGCATAGACCAGAATGGCGCGGCTTTGCGCGGTTTTGCGCGGCAAGCCGGCCTGACGCAGGCTGGCGGTGAGGTAGTCGATGCGGCGCTGCGAGACCCGCGCCAGCACCGGCTTGACCAACGGATGATCGATGGCCTTGAGCAATTCGCTGTAGATCTTGTGTGCCTTGAGTTCTTCGGCCACCAAGGCGATCAACGCGGTCAGCCGGGCCTGCGGATCGGGCAAGGCATCGAGCTTGCCGAACACCTGCTCCTGCTCCTGGGACTCCCACAACTCGAGCGCCGCCTGGATCAGGGCATCCCGGGACTCGAAATGCCAGTAAAAACTGCCTTTGGTGACTCCCAGACTTTTGGCGATCATCTCGATGGCGATATTCTGCAGCCCGCCTTCGGACAGGGCATCCAGCGCGGCCTGCTGCCAATCGCTTGATGTTAAACGGTTTTTTTCCGTAATTGCGCTGACCGATGTGTTCATGATGCCGTCTTCACCTTTTCCATACTCGGGAGTATTGACAAACCCCATCAAGCTTGTCAATACTTTAGCGTACGGTGGCAAACGCCGCAAGCGTTACGCCGCCACGTGAACCCCAATTTCTGGAGAGTGTTATGAGTATCCTTGCCCCGTGGCTGGCCCTGCTTCTGGTCATCGCCTTCGTGAGCTACCACCGGTTCTCATTGGCGGTATTCGCTGCCATCGGCGGATCGGCCCTGGTGGCCTGCGCCCTGCTCGGCGCATCCTCGGCCTCGGTCATCGCCGCCGCCGTGGTTCTGGCCCTGCTCGTGCTGCCGCTGCTGATCACTCCCATCCGCCAGCGCTTCATCACCGCGCCCCTGCTCGGTTTCTACAGCAAGATCCTGCCGCCGCTTTCCGATACCGAAAAGGTCGCGCTCGAAGCCGGCACCGTCGGATTCGAAGGCGAACTGTTTTCGGGCAAGCCCGATTGGAAAACCCTGCTCAGCCAGCCCAAGCCGGAATTGACCGCGGAAGAAAAAGCCTTCCTCGACGGCCCGGTGGAAACTGTGTGCGGCATGGTCAACGACTGGGAAACCACGCACGTGCATGCCGACCTGACCCCGGAAGTCTGGGACTATCTGAAGGTCAATAAATTCTTCGGCATGATCATTCCGAAGGAATACGGCGGCCTGGGTTTCTCGGCCTATGCGCACTCGCGCGTGATCATGAAACTGGCTTCGGTTTCCGCGACGCTGTCGTCCACCGTCGGCGTGCCGAACTCGCTCGGCCCGGGTGAATTGCTGCTGCATTACGGCACCAAGGAACAGAAGGATTACTACCTGCCGCGTCTGGCCGATGGCCGCGAAGTGCCCTGCTTCGGCCTGACCGGCCCGACCGCCGGTTCCGACGCCACCTCGATCCCCGACTTCGGCATCGTCTGCAAGGGCGAGTGGGAAGGCGCCAACGTGCTGGGCGTGCGCCTGAATTTCGAAAAGCGTTACATCACGCTGGCACCAGTGGCGTCCATCGTCGGTCTGGCGTTCCGACTGTACGATCCCGATGCGCTGCTGTCCGACCAGAAAGACCGCGGCATCACGCTGGCGCTGATTCCGCGCAACGTCAAAGGCATGTCCATCGGCCGCCGCCACTTCCCGCTGAACTGCGTGTTCCAGAACGGCCCGATTTACGGCAAGGACGTGTTCGTGCCGCTGTCGCAGCTGATCGGCGGTGAAGATTACGTCGGCCAGGGCTGGCGCATGCTGGTCGAATGCCTGTCCATCGGCCGTTCGATCACCCTGCCCTCCACCTCCAGCGGCGCCGCGAAACTGGCGGCCGTGGTTTCCGGTGCGTATGCGCGCATCCGCAAACAGTTCGGTCTGTCCATCGGCCGCTTCGAAGGCGTCGAAGAAGCACTGGCGCGCATCGCCGGCAATGCCTACGCCTCGAGCGCGCTGTCGCAATCCACCGCAGCCGCCGTCGACCGCGGTGAAAAGCCGGCGGTGCCCTCGGCCATCGCCAAATACCACTGCACCGAAATGGCCCGCGAAGTCGCCAAGGACGCCATGGACATCCACGGCGGCAAAGGCGTCATCCTCGGACCGCGCAACTACCTCGGCCGCGGCTGGCAGGCCGCGCCGATTTCAATCACGGTCGAGGGCGCCAACATCATGACCCGCAGCCTGATGATCTTCGGCCAAGGCGCCATCCGCTGCCATCCGTGGGTGCTCAAGGAAATGCAGGCCGCGCAACTGGCCGATCCGGTGCAGCGCCTGAAGCAGTTCGACGCCAATCTGTTCGGCCACATCGGTTTCGCGTTCTCCAACGCGGTGCGCTCGCTGTTCATGGGCCTGACCAACAGCCGCTTCGGCGCCGCGCCCACCAGCGGCGTGACGCAACGCTGCTACCGCAAACTCAACCGCTACTCGGCCAATCTGGCTCTGGTGGCCGACACCTCGATGCTGCTGCTCGGCGGCAAACTGAAGTTCAAGGAAAGCCTGTCCGGCCGTCTGGGCGATGTGCTCAGCCAGCTGTACATCGCCAGCGCCATGCTCAAGCGTTTCGAAGACGAAGGCCGTCCGGCTTCCGATGAAGCGCTGATGGCGTATGCCTTCAACGAATGCGTGTTCAAAATCGAGCGTGCGCTTTCCGGCGCCCTGCGCAACTTCCCGATCCGCCCGGCCGCCTATCTGCTGTGGCTGCTGGTGTTCCCGTTCGGCCGCCGCGCCCAGGAGCCGAGCGACCGCCTGGCCCACCGCGCCGCCGCCATGCTGATGTCGCCTTCGGATGCGCGTGACCGTCTGGCCGATGGCGTGTTCCTGACGCCCTGCGCCAACAACCCGGCCGGCCGCATCAATGCCGCTCTGGTGAAAGTGATTCTGGCCGAACCGGTCGAACGCAAATTCCAGAAGGCGCTCAAGAATGCCGACATCGAAGCGCTCAGCTTCGCCGAGCAGCTGGATGAAGGCGTGCGCGAAGGCTGGATCAGCAGCGATGAGCGCAAACAGCTGGAAGAACTGCGCGAACTGACCTGGGATGCGATCACCGTCGATGATTTCGATCACAGCGAACTCATCGCCGCCAGCGCCCTGAAAGGCAAGGCCTTCGACCAGGCCGCCTGATGTCCACGCCACTGATCGCCTTGTATGGAAAAATCAGCCGGTGGCCCTGCGGTCACTGGCTGTTTTCAAAAGCGGTCTGTTTCAAGGCGCCTTACTTCGGCAGCATTTCGCCGGTGATCACGCGTCTTGAACACAGCCGCTGCGAAGCCGTCATCAAAGACCGGCGCGCCGTGCACAACCACATCGGCACCGTGCATGCCATCGCCCTGTGCAATCTGGCCGAACTGTGCGCCGGCGTGATGACCGATGCCAGCCTGCCGAAAGACATGCGATGGATTCCGAAAGGCATGACCGTTGCATACCTGAAGCGCGCCAAAGGCCGCATGCACGCAACCGCCACCCCGATGATTCCGATCATCTCCTCCGACACCGGCTACGATCTGCCGGTGAACGTGGATGTTCTGGATGCCGCCGGCGACAAGGTGTTCCACGCCGAAATCCGGATGTGGATGAGTCCCCGCAAATAGAATCTCGGTCCTGCAACCGCGATCAGGGAATATCGCGGCCCATGCGCTTTTCGATTTGAATCACACGCCAGGCATTCAGGCACATCAATGCCGCGACCAGGAAACCGCCGGCGAATACCACGGTTGAACCGGCCGCTGCCAGTCCTTTATGAACCCAGGAGAAGGTCAGATCGCCGCCACGGTAGACCGCGGTATCGATGAAGGCCTTGGCTTTGTAACGGGATTCCCGGTCCACGCGGGTGTACAGGGTTTCGCGTGCCGGTTTCGACAGCGAGAACTCGCCGGCGCGTGTGGCGATCTGCACGGCCGCAACCAACAAGGGCACCGGCGCCGCGCACAGGGCGGCATAACCGAGCAGAATGGCGAAGGCAGGAATCAGCAGCATCGGCGCCACGCCGAAGCGGCGCAATAACGTGCGGGTCAGAAAGACCTGGATGAAAAGAGTGACGGCATTGATGATCAGGTCGATGCGCGAGAAGAACTGGGTGCGCTCCTGTTCATCGGTGAAGAAGGCCTTGGCGATGGCGGCCTGCTCGTTGTAAAGCAGCGTGCCGACACCGACCCCGAAAATCATGAATCCGGCCAAGGCCCGCAGCAGCGGGGTCTGCCAGACCAATTTCATGCCGGCCCACATGCTGCCGCCGATGACCGCGCTTTTCAGGGAAGCGGCACGTTGGCGGTCGGCCCAGCGCCCGAGGACATGGATGCACAGACAGCACAGCCCGAGCAGGAACGCCGAAACCAGCATCAACGGTGCGATGGAGCCCAATACATTGATCAGGATCTGGGCCAGGACGGGGCCGAGGAAGCCGCCGATGGTTCCGCCCGCCGCGATATAGCCATAAAGCGTCCGCGCCTCGGCATCGCTGTAGATGTCGGCCATGAAACTCCAGAACACCGAAACCGCGAACAAATTGAATACGGCCAGCCAGATGAAGAACAAAGCGCCGCGGCCGTCGGTTTTCTGCTCGAACAGACTGTAGAAGCCCAGCAGACAAAGGATGAACACGCCATAGATGACCGGCAGGAAACGCCGACGTGGCAGATTGCCGACCAAAGCACCGTAAAGGGGCTGCAACAGAATCATCGCCAGGAAGGTACCGGTAAACAGAGCCTGCAGGGTGTAATCCGCCAAGGCGATACCGTGCGCAGCGAACCAATCCACCATCGCTCCGGGAAACACGTCCATGGCATTGGCCGATGACCCCATGGCTTCGCGCACCGGGCGCAGCAGGTAATAAGCGGTCAGCAACAGGAAGAAATACAGAAACGACCACAGCAGCGCAGGGGTCTGCCGGCCGTGTTCCCTGAATTGGACGAGCTTGTCGAACATGTACGGCAATCCTGTGGCGGTGAATCATTAAAACACAGTCCAGCACCGGCCGGCAGGACACCGTTAGAGTATCTACTCTATGGCGCGGGCATAGTCTGCTAATAGTCATCATTAAAAGACCAAATATGTACGATTACATCATCGTGGGTGCCGGATCCGCCGGTTGCGTGCTGGCCAACCGTCTGAGCGAGGATCCGGAAGTCCGCGTGCTGCTGCTGGAAGCCGGGGCCGAAGACTGGAATCCCTTGGTGCATATGCCGGCCGGCATCGCCCAGCTGGTCGGCCAGAAAGGCGTGAACTGGGATTACAACACCGCCCCCGACCCCAACCTGAAACAGCGCGCCCTGTGGTGGCCGCGCGGCAAGGTCATCGGCGGCTCCAGCTCGATCAATGCCATGTGCTACATCCGCGGCCATGCCCGCGATTACGACGAATGGGAATCGCTCGGCTGCGAGGGCTGGAACTGGAACAGCGTGCTGCCGTATTTCCGCAAGTCCGAAGGCAATGTCCGCGGCAGCGATGCCTTCCATGGCGCCGACGGCCCGTTGACCGTGTCCGATCCGCGCCATCTGAACCCGCTGACCCAGGTCTTTCTGGAAGCCGCCGATCAGGCCGGATTCGAAGCCACCGAGGATTTCAACGGCACGCGGCAGAAAGGCTTCGGCCTGTACCAGACCACCACCCGCGAAGGCAGCCGGTGCTCCAGTGCCGTGGCCTATCTGCGGCCGGCCCGCAAGCGGCCGAATCTGAAAGTCATCACCAAAGCCATGGCTTCGCGCATCGTGTTCGAAGACGGCCGCGCCAGTGCCGTGGTCTATGCGGTTGCCGGCAAGGGCGGTTTCTGCGAGGCCGCCCGCCGTGAAGTCATCCTGTGCGGCGGCAGCATCAACTCGCCGCAGCTGCTGATGCTGTCCGGCATCGGACCGTCGGCGCATCTGCACCAGCATGGCATCCCGGTCGTGGCCGATTCCCCCGGCGTCGGCGGCAATCTGCAGGACCATCTGGATGCCTGCGTACTGCACAAATGCACGCAGGACATCACCTACGACACCAGCAGCCAGGTATTGGCCGGTCTGCAGTTCCTGCTGTTCAAGCAAGGGCCGGGCACCAGCAACGTTGCCGAATCCGGCGGCTTCTGGACATCACCGCTGGCCGAAGACGAGCGTCCGGACATCCAATTCCATTTCGTACCGGCGCAGCTCGATGACCACGGCCGCAACAAGATGCCGGGTTCGGGCTACACCCTGCATGCCTGTTTCCTGCGTCCGAAAAGCCGCGGCCGTCTCACGCTCACCGGCAACAGCATCGCGCATAAACCGCGCATCGACGCCGGCTATCTGTCGGATGCCGGCGGTTTCGACATGAAGGTCATGCTGGAGGCGGTCAAACTGTCCCGCCAGCTGCTGGCACAGCCGGCATTCGATGCCTACCGCGGCCCGGAAGTGTTTCCCGGCGAGTCGGTGCAGAGCGATGCCGAGCTGGAAAATTTCATCCGCGAAAAAGCCGAATCCATCTACCACCCGGTCGGCACCTGCAAGATGGGCGCGCCTGACGATGCCGAGGCCGTGGTCGACAATCAGTGCCGGGTCAAGGGTGTGCGGGGACTGCGCGTGGTCGATGCCTCGGTCATGCCGAAACTGATCGGCGGCAACACCAACGCGCCCACCATCATGATGGCGGAGCGCGTGGCGGACATGATCAAAGCCGGTTAACGGTTTTCCGAAATCTCGATGCCGTCCATGCCCTGCGACAGGCTGGCGGCGTCGCCGCCCTGGGCCAGCTTGATCTTCAGGCGCACTTCGTTGCTGGAGTCGGCGTAACGCAGGGCCGATTCGTAGCTGATCTCGCCGGACTGGTACAGCTCGAACAGGCTCTGGTCGAAGGTCTTCATGCCCAGCAGGGTCGACTCCTTCATCACTTCCTTGAGCTTGTGCACTTCACCGGTACGGATGTAATCCTGCACCAGCGGCGTGCCGATCAGGATTTCCATGGCGACCCGGCGTTCCTTGCCGTCGGCGGTCGGCACCAGCTGCTGCGCGATGATGGCTTTCAGGTTCAGCGACAGATCCATCAGCAGCTGCGCCCGGCGCTCTTCCGGAAAGAAGTTGATCATCCGGTCGATGGCCTGGTTGGCGTTGTTGGCGTGCAGCGTGCAGAATACCAGGTGGCCGGTTTCGGCGAACACCACGGCATGGTCCATGCCTTCGCGGGTACGCACCTCGCCGATCATGATCACGTCCGGCGCCTGCCGCAGCGTGTTCTTCAGGGCGTTTTCCCAGGAATCGGTATCGATGCCGACTTCGCGCTGGGTGATGATGCAGCCCTCGTGCTTGTGCACGAATTCGATCGGATCTTCGATGGTGATGATGTGGCCGGTCGAATTGAGATTTCGGTAGCCGATCATCGCGGCCAGAGTGGTCGATTTACCGGTACCGGTGGCGCCCACGCACAGGATGATGCCGCGCTTGGTCATCGCCAGCGATTTCAGGATGATCGGCAGATTCAGTTCTTCGATGGTCGGAATCTTGGTTTCGATTCGGCGCAGCACCATGCCGACCTGGTTGCGCTGGTAGAAGCAGCTCACCCGGAAACGGCCGATGCCGGCGGCGCCGATGGCGAAGTTGCACTCGTGGGTCTTTTCGAATTCCTCGCGCTGCGAGGGGCTCATCACGTCGAGCACCATGTCGCGGCTCTGCTGCGGGGTCAGCGGGTTCTGGGTGATCGGCGAAACCTTGCCCTGCACCTTGATTGACGGCGGCACGCCGGCGGTGATGAAAAGATCCGAAGCCTTTTTGTGGGCCATCAGTTTCAGGAAGGAGGTGAAATCGATACTGCTCATCGCGTGTCTCCGTAGCCTTATTCGAACAGGCGTTTGTCTTTGGCGTAGCCCCAGGCCTGGGCCTTGCTGACCTGACCCTTCTTGACCAGCTCGAGCATGCACTGGTCGAGGGTCTGCATGCCGGACGCCTGGCCGGTCTGGATCGAGGAATACATCTGGGCGACCTTGTCTTCGCGGATCAGGTTGCGGATGGCCGGCGTGGCCACCATGATTTCATGCGCGGCGATGCGGCCGCCGCCGATTTTCTTCATCAGGCTCTGCGAGATGACAGCACGCAGGGACTCCGACAGCATCGAACGCACCATCGCCTTTTCGGCGGCGGGGAACACGTCGATGATGCGGTCGATGGTTTTCGCCGCCGAGCTGGTATGCAGGGTGCCGAACACCAAGTGGCCGGTTTCGGCCGCCGTCAGCGCCAATCGGATGGTTTCCAGATCGCGCAATTCGCCGACCAGGATGTAATCCGGGTCTTCACGCAGGGCCGAACGCAGCGCGGCCTCGAAGCCGTGGGTATCGCGGTGCACCTCGCGCTGGTTGATCAGGCATTTCTGGGACGCATGCACGAACTCGATCGGGTCTTCGATGGTCAGGATGTGGCCGAATTCATTCTTGTTGACGTGGTCGACCATGGCCGCGAGCGTGGTCGATTTACCGGAGCCGGTCGGGCCGGTGACCAGAATCAGGCCCTGCGGCTGCTCGATCAATTCCCGGAAGATTTTCGGGCAGCCGAGCTCGTCGAGGGTCAGGATCTGGCTGGGAATGGTGCGGAACACCGCCGCCGAACCGCGGTTCTGGTTGAAGGCGTTGACGCGAAAACGGGCCAGACCCGGAATCTCGAAGGAGAAGTCGACTTCGAGGAATTCTTCGAAATCGCGGCGCTGCTTGTCGGACATGATGTCGTAGACCAGGGCGTGCACCTGCTTGTGATCGAGGGCCGGGATGTTGATCCGGCGCACATCGCCATCGACGCGGATCATCGGCGGCAGTCCCGACGACAGGTGCAGATCGGAAGCCTTGTTCTTGACCGAAAACGCGAGCAACTCGGCGATATCCATATATTTTCCCCTAATCCGTGGCTATCATGGCACAGTATCTGACCCAGTATACCCCCCCAGAATATTTCGACAAGTCATGCCGGATTTGGCCCTGAACCTGCAGTCGCTGCAAAACGCCCTGGCGGCCTGCGCCCCCGGGGGGCGTCCGCCGGCCTTGCTCGCGGTTTCGAAAACCCAACCCGCCGAGCGTGTGGCCGCCTGTGCCGAACTCGGCCAGCGGGCCTTCGGCGAAAATTACGTGCAGGAAGCCGTGGCCAAAATCACGGCACTGGCGGCGCTGGAACTCGAGTGGCACCTGATCGGGCCACTGCAGTCCAACAAATGCAAAACCGTGGCCGAACATTTCGACTGGGTGCAGACCGTCGACCGGGAAAAAATCGTACCGCTGCTGGCGCAGTACCGACCGGCCCGGCTGCCACCACTGAATGTGCTGATCCAGGTCAATATCGATGATGAGCCGGGCAAGTCCGGATGTTCGCCGGAAGCCGCCGGCAGGCTGGCCGATCTGATCGACAGTTTTCCGCGTCTGCGCCTGCGCGGGCTGATGGCCATCCCCGATCCGGCACACAGCCCGGATGGCGTGGCCTTCGAACGCATGCAGGTGCTGTTCCGGGCGTTGCAAGAGCGCCATCCGCAGATGGACACCCTGTCCATGGGCATGAGCGACGACTACCCGGTCGCCGTCCGGCACGGCGCCACGCTGGTCCGCGTCGGCAGCGCCTTGTTCGGCCCGCGACCATCACACAGCGAGGACACATGAAACCCACCATTGCATTCATCGGCGGCGGCAACATGGCGCGCAGCCTGATCGGCGGCCTGCTCAAGCAGGGCTACGACCCCTCCAGCATCCGTGTTTCGGAACCCTACGCGCCGACCCGCGACGCCCTCGCCGCCGAAACCGGTCTCGCCGTGCACGATGACAATTTGCGTGCCGCAACCGGCAGCGCGGTCTGGCTGTTCGCGGTGAAACCGCAGGTCATGAAAACCGTCTGCGCCGAACTGAAGGATCTGGCCCAGCGCGAGCACCCGCTGATTCTCTCGATTGCCGCCGGCATCACCGCCACGCAGCTGGAGTCTTGGCTGGGCGGCCAGCTGCCGGTGGTGCGCATCATGCCGAACACCCCGGCCCTGCTCGGCGCCGGTGCCAGCGGCCTGTTCGCCAATGCCCGGGTCAGTGCGGAGCAGAAAGACATCGCCGGCAATCTGTTCGAGGCCACCGGATTGTGTGCCTGGATTGCCGATGAGGCGCAGATGGACACCGTCACCGCGCTCTCGGGCAGTGGCCCGGCCTATGTCTTTCTGCTGTGCGAAGCGATGCAGGCAGCCGCCGAAAAACAGGGGCTTCCGGCCGAGGCCGCACGCACCTTGGCGGTGCAGACCTTCGTCGGGGCGGCGCGCATGCTTTCCGAATCGGGCGAGCCGGCGGAGGTGTTGCGGCAACGGGTGACTTCCCCCAACGGCACCACGCATGCGGCCGTCACCGCCTTCGAAAACGGTGGTCTACGGGACTTGGTGCAGACGGCATTGGACGCCGCGCGCGACCGCGGCGAGAGCCTGAGCCGCGAGAACGATTAAGCGGTCTGCCAGTTGCGGATGTGGGCAGCCATGGCCTTCAGGCCGTCGGTCAGGGCTGCCGGCCCGGGTTGCAGGATGATCGGGGATTTGATTTCGAACAGCTGCTGGTTGCGCACGGCCGCGATGGCTTCCCAGCCCGGACGTGCCGCCACTTTTTCCGGGCGGAATTTCTTGCCACACCAGGATCCGAAAATGATGTCCGGATTACGGGCGATGACCTTGCCGCCATCGGCCATGATGCGGTTTTTGGCCATGGGCTCGGCGGCGAGCTCGGGCAGGATGTCGTCGCCGCCGGCGATGCGGACCAATTCGGCAACCCACTGGATGCCGGAAATCAAGGGCTCATCCCACTCTTCAAAATAGACTTTCGGGCGACGCGCATGGCGGGATGACTCGGCGGCCACCGCCGCCAGATCGGCTTCCAATTCATCGGCATAGGCCCGTGCTTTATCGGCAACGCCGACCAACGCACCGAGCCGGCGGATGTAATCGAGAATGCCGTCCACACTGCGGTGGTTGCTGATCCAGACCTCCACGCCCTGACGGATCAGAGCCGCGGCGATGTCGGCCTGGATGTCGGAAAACCCGACGACGAAATCCGGCTTCAGTGCCAAGATCTCATCGATTCTGGCGCTGGTGAACGCGCTGACCTTCGGCTTCTCGCGGCGCGCCTGCGGCGGCCGCACGGTGAACCCGGAAATGCCGACGATGCGTTCCTGTTCGCCGAGGGCATACAAGACCTCGGTGGGTTCTTCGGTCAGGCAGACGATCCGGCGCGGCCCGATCATGGATACAGCATCACCTGCGACCAGACGCCGTTGTTGCGCTCATAGCATTGCCGCTCGTGCAGGCGGAACTGCGCACCGTACCAGAACTCGATGCGCTCGGGCACCACGCGGAAACCGGACCAGTGCGGCGGCCGCGGTACCGGCATGTCCGCATACTGTTTTTCGAAATCGGCATAGCGCGTATCGAATTGCTCGCGGGATGCCAAGGGTTGGGATTGCAGCGAGGCCCAGGCACCGATCTGGCTGCCGCGTGGGCGGCTGGCGAAATAGGCATCGGCTTCCTCGGCGCTGACCGGCTCGACCGTGCCTTCGATTTTGACCTGCACGCCCTCATGCAGATGGCGCCAATGGAACAGCAACGCGGCCTGCGGATTGGCCGCCAACTGCCGGCCCTTGCGGGAACTGAAATTGGTGTAGAACACGAATCCGCGTTCGTCGAAACCTTTCAGCAGGACGGTGCGCGCGGCCGGCCGGCCGTCACGGCCGACGGTGGCGACCGTCATCGCAGTCGGTTCCGGATCGATGCTTTGTTTGGCCTGTTGCAACAGGTCGGCGAAGGTGGCCAGTGCGGCGCTATACAGTGGGTCCATGGGGGTTCTCCTTGCCGCTATTGTGGCCTGCTTTGCGGCAAGCCGATGTGATTTCGGTCAAACTCCCGCAATCGCATAGCTTTGCCGGTAGCTCGGGAATTCCGGTTGCCAGCCACTGGCCTTCAGGCGGGCATTGGCAACCCGGCGTCCGGACGGAGCCGCATCGAATTCCGGCAAGACCGGCAGGCCATGTCCGGCGCGGATCCAATTGACTACGGCAAGTTGCGGTGCCGGTTCATCATCGCTGGCGATCCAGAGCGGTTCCGGGTCCGGCAGGTCCAACAGATGCGAGAGCGCGCCGGCCGCGTCTTCAATATGGATGCGATTGGTCCAGGCATTGGCGATGCCCTCGCCGAGCAAGGCCTTGGTGACCAGCATGTTGCGGCCCAGACCGGTGATGCCGCTCAGGCGCAGCACGCGGTTGCCGGCATGCATCAGAATCTGCCGCTCGGCTTCGCGCAACATCCGGCCATTGAAGGTGTCCGCCACGGCCGGACTGGATTCATCCACCCACTCGCCCGCATTCTGGCCATACACCGCCGTCGAGCTCACGAAGAGGCAATTTTTCGGCTTGAGCACTGCGCACGCGCGCGCCAAGCCGTCCACATACAAACGGCGGTACGCCGCTTCGGTGCGGGCATCCGGAGTGGCGCAGAACACCAGCCAATCCGGTGCGGCCGGAAGACGTTTCAAAGCGTCCTCGTGCGTCAAATCCCCCGCGACCGCCAGCACGCCGTCGGGCATCGCCACCGGACGGCGGCGCAGGGTCGTCACGGCATCTCCGGCAAGGGCGCGAAGCTGTGCGACACGCCGGCCGAGGTCGCCGGCGCCGAGAATTGCGATTTGGAACGCCATCGGCCATCCATTACGGAAGTTCAAGGGCAATGGTAGCATTGAGGCATGAATACGCGGTCAAATCTGATCCTGATCGGCCCCATGGGCGTGGGTAAAACCACCCATGGCAAATGGCTGGCCCGCCAATTGGGCAAAAGTTTCGTGGATCTGGATGCCGATATCGAAAAACGCACCGGTGCCAGCATCGCCGACATCTTCGAGCTGGAAGGTGAGGCCGGATTCCGGCGGCGGGAATCGGAAGCGCTGGTCCGGGTCTTGGCGGAGGACGACCAGGTCATCGCTACCGGCGGCGGGTCCGTTTTGAATGAGGACAACCGCACGCTGATGCGGCAACGCGGACTGGTGGTGCATCTGCACATCCCCCCCGAACAGCAGTTGCAGCGTCTGGCCAATGACCGCAAGCGGCCCTTGCTTCAGGGCGAGGACCGTGCCAGCCGTCTGCAGCAGTTGTATGAAATCCGCACGCCGCTGTACCGGAGCTGCGCCGATCTCAGTCTGGATCTCAGCCGCATGCCGATGTCACGCATCCGTCCGCACCTGCTGCAAACCATCACCGAATACCACACCGACGGGGAACCACCGCATGCCTGAATTGACCGTCAGCCTCGGCGACCGCAGCTATCCCATCCGCATCGCCGATGGTCTGCTCGACACCGAAGCTGCCTTGCCGATCACCGGACCCTGCCTGATCGTCAGCGACGACAACGTGGGCCCCTTGTACGCCGAGCGGCTGAAACGCGCCATCGGCCGTCCCGATTGTCCGCTCTGGCAGATGCCGGCCGGCGAGCCGGAAAAAAATCTGCAGCGCTTCGCGGAATTACTGCAGGCGATGGCGGCGCAGGGCCTGAGCCGCAATGCCACCGTGCTCGCCCTGGGCGGCGGCGTCATCGGCGATCTGGCCGGTTTCGCGGCGGCCTGCTACATGCGCGGCATCGCCTTCATCCAGATCCCCACCACTTTGTTGGCCATGGTCGATTCCTCGGTCGGCGGCAAGACCGCCGTGGATCTGCCGGCCGGAAAAAATCTGGTCGGGGCCTTCCATCAACCGCAGGCGGTCTGGATCGACACTTCGGTTCTGGCTACGCTGCCCGAGCGCGAATTCCGCGCCGGCCTGGCGGAAGTGGTGAAATACGGCGCCATCGCCGATGTCGGTTTCTTCGCTTGGCTGGAACAACACGCCGATGCTCTGCTGGCAAAGGACCCCACCGCACTGGCCAATGCCATCGCCCATTGCTGCCGGCAGAAAGCCGGCGTAGTGGCCCGCGATGAAACCGAACAGGGCGAACGCGCCTTGCTGAATTTCGGACACACCTTCGGGCATGCGCTGGAAGTGATCGGCGACTACGGCACGCTGGTGCATGGCGAAGCCGTTGCCATCGGCATGCAGCTGGCCGCCTCATACGCGGCGCATCTCGGGCTGGCGCCGGACGCCGACAGCAAACGTCTGCAACAGCTGTTGTCACGGCTTGGCCTGCCCACTGCACTGCCGTCGGGCGTGGATGCCGACCTGCTGGTGGCGAAAATGCGTCTGGATAAAAAAGCGGTCAGCGGCAATCTGCGCCTCATTCTGTGGCATGGCATCGGGCAGGCCTTCATGACCGACGATGTCGACGCTTCCGGATTGCGGAACTTTCTAAACCGTCCGATCGGCCCGGCTTGACCTGAATCAAGCCGATGCCCTTGTTTTGGACTATGCTGTCCAAACCATCCACTCTCGGAGTCGCACCATGAAAGCCAATGTCGGAAGCACTGACCGCATCATCCGCATCGTCCTCGGTCTGGCCATCATCGGCTGGGGTGTCATGACCGCCAACTGGCTCGGCGCCATCGGCCTGGTTCCTCTGGCCACGGCCTTCATGCGCTGGTGCCCGGCCTATCTGCCGTTCGGCATCTCCACCTGCAAAACCGAATGAACGGCGCCATCACCACCATCAAGGCCGGTATCGGATTCGGTACCGCGCTGGCGATCACCATTTCCTGGAGCGTCAACAAATCCATCCTGTGGGCGATCGTGCATGGCTTTCTGTCATGGATTTACGTGGTGTATTACGCGCTGTTCAAGGCCTGACCGGCTCGGGACGCCGTAAACCGCGATACAATAGCGGCCATGCGCGTTCTCATGCAACAGCCGCCGCAAGGCCTTGAATCGCCCCGCTATGTCAGCATCAGCCTGCAGCAGGATCTGCTGGGCGGTTGGTTGCTGGTCCGCGAATCGGGGCTGATCGGCGGCAAAAGCCAGCTCAAACGCGAACAATTCCTCGACACCGAGCCCGCCATCGAAGCATTCGAGAAAGCCCGCGCCGCGCACTCGAAAAAGGGTTATCAGGTCATGTTCATCCAAGGCGTGGCGGAACCGAAATCATGAATACCCGTTTTCTCGACACCATCGCCGGCAAGCCGGTTGACGCCACACCGGTCTGGCTCATGCGCCAAGCCGGCCGCTATCTGCCGGAATACCGCGCCACCCGCGCCAAGGCCGGCAGCTTCATGGGGCTGGCCACCAATCCGGAGCTGGCCTGCGAGGTCACGCTGCAGCCGCTGGATCGCTATGATCTGGATGCCGCCATCCTGTTTTCCGACATCCTGACCGTACCCGATGCCATGGGTCTGGGTTTGAGTTTCGCCGAAGGCGAAGGCCCGCGTTTCGCACGTCCGGTCCGCACCGCTGCCGACATCGCCCGTCTGACGGTTCCCGATATCGGCAGCGAACTGCGCTATGTCACCGATGCGGTCAGTCTGATCCGGCGTGAACTGAACGGCCGCGTACCGCTCATCGGTTTTTCCGGCAGTCCGTGGACGCTGGCCTGCTACATGGTCGAAGGCGGCGGCTCCGACAACTTCGCCCGCATCAAATCGCTGGCGCTGAACGAACCCAAGCTGATGCACCAGCTGCTGGAGGTGGTCACTGATTCGGTCATCGCCTATCTGGCGGCACAGCGCGATGCCGGTGCGCAGGCGCTGATGGTGTTCGATACCTGGGGCGGCGTGCTCGCGCCGCACATCTACCGTGAATTTTCGCTGCGTTACCTGACCCGCATCGCGCAAGCCCTGCCGCGCGGCGAAGGTGAGGCGAACACGCCACTGATTCTGTTCGGCAAGGGCAATGCCGCCTACCTGGAAGATCTGGCCGCCAGCGGTGCCGAAGGCGTCGGCGTGGATTGGCTGGTGTCGCTGGAAGAAGCGCGCCGCCGCACCGGCGGCAAGGTCGCGTTGCAGGGCAATCTGGATCCGGTCACGCTGTATGCCCAGCCCGAGACCATCCGCGCCGAAGTGGCACGCACCTTGGCCAGCTACGGCCATGGCTCAGGGCATGTATTCAATCTGGGCCATGGCATGTCGCCCGACATGAATCCGGATCATGTGAAAGTGCTGGTGGATGCCGTGCACGAACTCAGCCGGCCGTATCACGCCTGAACCGAATCCTGTGCGCACAAAAAAGCCGGATTGAATCCGGCTTTTTTGCATTCAGGCATCCGGCCCGAGGTCAGTGCGTCGTTTGGCGGCATCCTCTTCGCTGAGCAGCTCGCCCTCCCACTTGCCGATGACCGCCGAGGCGATGGAATTACCGACGGCATTGGTGGCCGAACGGCCCATGTCGAGGAAGCGGTCGATGCCCAGAATCAGCACCATGCCTTCCACCGGCAATCCGAACTGTGCCAGCGTACCCGCAATGACCACCAGCGAGGCCGAGGGGATGCCGGCCATGCCTTTGGAGGTCACCATCAGGGTCAGCAGCATCGCAATCTGGGTGCCGAGCGACATCTCGATGCCGTAGACCTGGGCGATGAAGATGGCCGCGAACGCGCAGTACATCATCGAGCCGTCCAGATTGAAGGAATAGCCCAGCGGCATCACGAAACTGGAAATCTTGCGATTGACGCCGAAACGGTCGAGCGCATCGAGGATTTTGGGATAGGCCGCCTCCGAGGAGGCGGTGGCGAACGACAGGAAGAAGGCTTCCTTGATTTCATGCAGCAGCGAATAGACGCGACGGCCGAGGAAGAAGTGGCCGACTGCGACCAACATCAGCCAGAGCGTGACCAGGGCCAGATAGAAACACAGGATGAACTTCAGGTAGGTCAGCAGGATGCCGAGACCCTGGTTGGCGACGGCACCGGCCATGGCTGCGAACACCGCGAATGGCGCGAACTTCATCACGTAGCCGGTGATCTTGATCATCACATGCGAGAGCTGCTCGATCATGTCCTGCAGGGTCTGGCCGGACTTGCCGAGCGAGCCGAGGGCGACCCCGAAGAACAAGGAGAACACCACGATCTGCAGCAGCTTGTTTTCACCCAAGGCATTGCCGCCCGCGGCGTTGATGATCGAGGTCGGTATCAGCTGGTTGGTGACGAAGGCGACGAATCCGGAATCGTTCACACCGCTCTGGAAGTTAGCCAATTTTTCCTGGCTGGCGGCGATCATCTCGGCGGTCGGCGGCGCCAGCCCCGCTCCGGCACCGGGCTGCAGCACATTGGCGAACACCAGACCCAGGCCCAGGGAAATCAGGGATGCGATGACGAACCAGCCGAGCGCCTTCATGCCGACACGGCCGACGCCGCCGGTGTTGCCCATGTGCGCGATGCCGATGACCAAGGTCGAAAAAACCAAGGGCGCGATGATCATCTTGATGGCGCGCAGGAACAGCGTGGCCAGCAAGGTCACATAGGACATGTCGACGCTGATGACCTTGGTATTGACCAGCCAGCCGAATAGGATGCCCAGCCCCATGGCGATGATGATCCACACCGCCAGACGCTCGGCGCCTTTTTTATCCGTAAGATCCGATGACGACACCCTGAACCCTTTTGCGCCCTGGGCGCCTGCAATCAAAGAGTCTGCATTGTCGCGTTAGTGCGAGTGCGGGTCAAGCCGTGCTGCAGAGCCGGCGCCATTGCCGGCCCTGCAATTTCAGAGGATTACTTGCGGAAGACCAGACCGGCGCCTTCGGCATCCACGTGCACGGTATCGCCGGACACGAACTCGCCACCGAGGATCTTGTTGGCCAAGGTGTTCTCCAGAAGCTGTTGGATGGCGCGTTTCAGCGGACGGGCACCGTACACCGGATCGAAGCCCTGCGAACCCAGCAGATCCAAGGCCGCCGTGCTCAGTTGCAGGGTGATGCCGCGCTCGGCAAGGCGCTTGGCCAGGGAGCGGGTCTGGATTTCGGCAATGGCGCGGATGTGTTCGGCGGCCAGCGGGTGGAACACCACGATGTCGTCGAGTCGATTGATGAATTCCGGCCGGAAATGGGACTGCACCGAACCCATCACCGCCGCCTTCATCTGGGTGTAGGCTTCCGGGCTCAGGCCCTGACGCTCGGCGATTTCCTGGATGTGCTGCGAGCCGAGGTTGGAGGTCATCACGATCACCGCATTGCGGAAATCGACGGTGCGGCCCTGGCCGTCGGTCAGGCGGCCGTCGTCGAGCACCTGCAGGAGGATATTGAACACATCCGGATGCGCCTTCTCGACCTCGTCGAGCAGGATCACCGAGTACGGACGCCGGCGCACGGCTTCCGTGAGGTAGCCACCTTCTTCATAACCGACATAGCCCGGAGGCGCGCCGATCAGGCGCGACACCGAATGTTTTTCCATGAACTCGCTCATGTCGATGCGGACCATGGCATCGGGACTGTCGAACAGGAACTCGGCCAAGGCCTTGCACAGTTCGGTCTTGCCGACGCCGGTCGGGCCGAGGAACAGGAAGGAGCCGTTCGGCCGGTTCGGGTCGGACAGGCCGGCACGCGAGCGGCGGATGGCCGCGGACACCGAGGTCACCGCCTCGTCCTGGCCGATGACCTTGCGGTGCAAATCGCCTTCCATACGCAGCAGTTTTTCACGCTCGCCTTCCAGCATCTTGCTGACCGGAATGCCGGTCCAGCGCGATACCACTTCCGCGATTTCGTCAGCAGTGACTTTATCCTGCAGAAGCTTGAAGCCATGGGTTTCGACCACCATGGCCGCGCCCAGTTGCTTTTCCAGTTCCGGAATGCGGCCGTACTGGATCTCGCTCATCAAGGCGATGTCCTGCTTGCGTTGCGCGGCATCGAGCTCAAGACGCGCCTGTTCCAGCTGCTCCTTGATGCGGGTGGTTCCGGTCAACGTGGCCTTTTCGGCTTTCCAGATTTCCTCCAGATCGCTGAACTCCCGCTCGAGCTTGTCGATTTCCTGCTCAAGATCGTCCAGACGCTGTTTGGATTCGCGGTCTTTTTCCTTTTTCAGGGCTTCGCGCTGCATCTTGAGCTGGATCAGGCGACGCTCCATGCGGTCCATTTCCTCCGGCTTGGAGTCGATCTCCATGCGGATGCGCGATGCCGCTTCGTCCATCAAATCGATGGCTTTGTCGGGCAGTTGCCGGTCGGCGATGTAACGGTGCGACAGCGTTGCCGCCGCCACGATGGCCGGGTCGGTGATTTCGACACCATGGTGCACGGCGTAACGCTCTTTCAGGCCGCGCAGAATGGCGATGGTGTCCTCCACCGAGGGCTCGCCGACGAACACTTTCTGGAATCGGCGCTCGAGCGCGGCATCCTTCTCCACGTACTGGCGATACTCATCGAGCGTGGTGGCGCCGATGCAGTGCAGTTCACCACGGGCCAGCGCCGGTTTCAGCATGTTGCCGGCATCCATGGCGCCTTCGCCCTTGCCGGCACCGACCATGGTGTGCAACTCGTCGATGAACAGGATGACATTGCCTTCCTGCTTCGACAGATCGCTCAGCACCGCCTTCAAGCGCTCTTCGAACTCGCCGCGGTATTTGGCACCGGCAATCAACGCACCCATGTCGAGCGCGAGCACGCGCCGGCCACGCAGGCCTTCGGGCACTTCGTTGTTGATGATGCGCTGGGCCAGGCCTTCGACGATGGCGGTCTTGCCCACGCCGGGTTCGCCGATCAGCACCGGATTGTTCTTGGTACGGCGTTGCAGCACCTGGATGGTACGGCGGATTTCCTCGTCGCGGCCGATGACCGGATCAAGCTTGCCGCTTTCGGCACGCGCGGTCAGGTCGATGCAGTACTTCTCCAAGGCCTGCCGGTTTTCCTCGGCATTGGCATCGGTCACCGTCTCACCGCCGCGCAGGGCCAGGATGGCCTGCTCGAGCTTGGCTTTATCGGTGCCGGCGGCTTTCAGGGCACGCCCGGCCGGGCCGCTGTCGCCGGCAACGGCCAGCAGAAACCACTCGCTGGCGATGAACTGATCCTGATGCTGTTGCGCCAGTTTGTCGGTCTGGTTGAGCAGGCGCGACAGTTCGTTGCCGACCGACACCTGGCCGTCCTGACCGGAGACTTTTGGCAGTTGATCCAAGGCCTCGCTGAGTTTCTGTTTCAGGACCGGCAGATTGACGCCGGCCTGGCGCAGCACCGGCAGGCTGTTGCCGCCTTGCTGGTCAATCAAGGCCAACAGCAAGTGGGCCGGTTCAATCAGGCTGTGATCGCGGCCGACGGCCAAACTCTGGGCATCGCTCAAGGCCTGCTGGAATTTACTGGTGAATTTATCGATACGCATGTGGTACCCCTTATCAAGGATTGCGCCCCAAGGCGCCTGACTATGAAATTGGGGTGCCGGCGGCGCTCTTCAAGGCCGCCGTTCAGCTTCGATTGGGTCAGAGTTTGGCCAATTCCGCTTTCGGTTCCTTGAATGCCGGATCGAGTTTCAGCGCGCTCTGAAAGGCCGTGCGTGCTTCGGTTTTCTTTCCGGCCTTGGCATACAGCTGGCCGAGCCGGTAATAGGCATGCTGGTTGGCCGGCTCATTGGCCACGCGGGGCAACTTGAGGTATTTCTGCAAGGCGGCGATGCCTTCTTCCAGATTCTGTCCGCTCAACACGCTGGTGCGTCCGAGTTGATACCAGGCGGCTCCGGCAGCGGCATCCTGACCGGTCCATGCGCGGAAATGGCGGAACGCATCGTTGAAGCGATTGGCCTGTTGGTAGCCGATACCCAAGGCCAGTCGGATGCCGGCATCGGACGGCTTGGCCGCATAAGCCGCTTCATAGGATTTGAGCGCACCGGCGTTGTCTTTTTCCGCCAACTGGATCAGCGCCCGAGCCAGATGGCCGCGTGCGGCATCCAGTTTTACGATTTACCGGGCCTGCACCAGGGCTTTGTCCTTGCCGCCGCCAATCGCCGAAGGCGCCTGCAGATAGAACTGCACAAGGGCGCTTCGGGCCTCCAGATTGTTGGGATCCAAGGCCACGGTTTTCTCGAAGGCATCGCGCAATTTCGGTGCCATGCCCATCTTTGAAATCATGCCGACCTCGCCGATGCGGTTGCCGTAGGCATTGCCGAGCCAGAACTGTGCCTGCGCGCTGTTGGGCGCCAGCGCCACCGCTTTCTCACCGGCAGTCACGGCCGCTTCCGCTTTTCCCTGTTGCAGCCGCGCCCGGGTCAGCAGGGTCCAGGCCTCGGCGTTCTTGGGATTGGCCTTGGCATAGGCCTCGGCATTGGCCAGCGCACGTTTGTCGCCGGCCTGCAGCTGAGCCGTGATGTCCTGCGGGGTCGTCGCCGTTACCGAAGCACTGAAAAGCAAGGCAAGCAGAAGCACACGCAGGGTCATGGCAGGAATTCCGGAAGAAGTTGCAGGCAGTGTATCCGGCGATGCCTCCGCCCGTCACTGCCGGAAGTCATGTCCGCCAGATCAGGCTCGCCATGCGTCCGGTACGCTGCTCGCGCCGGTGGGAATAAAAACGGATATCGGCCAGCGTGCAATGTTCCCCGCCGTAGACGCGGCTTACGCCACTGGCGGCCAGACGCTGCCGCGCGATGGCGGGCATATCGATGAGGTAATGCCCCGGGCGGGTCGGCGTGAACGCCGATGCGGCATTGGCATCCGCCGTCAGAAACGCTTGGCGGACGTCTTCGCCGACCTCGTAGCGTGCCGGTCCGGCGGCCGGACCCAACCAGGCCATCAGGGTTTCAGGGCGGGACCGCATGGCGGCGACCGTCGCCTCCAGCATGCCGGCCGCCAAGCCACGCCAACCGGCATGGGCCGCGGCGACCTCGCTGCCTTCTTCGTTGCAGAACAGCACGGGCAGGCAGTCGGCGGTCAGCACCGCCAACACGCTGCCGGGAATGCCGGTGACCGCGGCATCGGCCAAGGGATCGCTGCCGCGCATCCCATCATCGGTGACCACCTCGATGCCGTGGACCTGATGCAGCCACAACGGCTCGCCCGGCAACCGGTATTCGCACCGCAATGCTTCACGGTTGGCCTTCACATCGGCCGGTGCGTCACCGCAACGGGCACCCAGATTGAAGCGGTAAAACGGCAATTCGGAAACGCCCGGCCCCAAACGCGTGGTGGTGAAGGCGTGGATATTGGCCGGTGCCGGCCAGTCGGGCCGGAGGATGTCGCTCATGCCGCGTTGAATTGGCGGGTATCGTCGCGCAGGGTGTCGATCAGGGCGACCATATCGGCCGGCAAGGGCGATTCGAAACTCAGGGTTTCGCCGCTGACCGGATGGGTAAAGGACAATTTTTCGGCATGCAGGGCCTGCCGGCGGAAACCGCGCAGGGCCTCGACCAAAGCTTCGGTAGCGGCCTTGGGCAGCTTGAACGAGCCACCGTACAGCGGATCGCCGATCAGCGGATGTTTCACATAGGCCATGTGCACCCGGATCTGATGGGTACGTCCGGTTTCCAGACGGCACTCGACCACGGTGTGGCTGCGGAATTTTTCACGGACGCGGTAATGGGTGATGGCCTCACGGCCACCGCCGGCTTTGACCACCGCCATGCGGATGCGGTCATGCGGATGACGGTCGATCGGAGCATCCACGGTGTTTCCGGCGACCATCGGCCCCTGCACCACCGCCACATATTGCCGGTGCACGGCGCGCGATGACAATTGTTCGATCAGACCGGCATGCGCGCGCAGCGAACGCGCCACTACCATCAAGCCGGAAGTGTCCTTGTCGAGGCGGTGCACGATGCCGGCACGCGGCAACTGTGCCAGTTCGGGATCGTAGTGCAACAGGGCATTGACCATGGTGCCGCGCGGATTGCCCGCACCCGGATGCACCACCAGCCCGGCGGGTTTGTTGACCACCAGCACATCGGCATCGGCGTAAAGCACCTCGAGCGGAATGTTTTCGGCAACGGCATCGGTTTCCACCTGCTGGCGGGCCGCCAATGTGACGGTTTCGCCGCCGTTGACCGCCGCTTTCGGCTTCACGATTTCGCCGTCAAGCAGGGCATCGCCAGACTTGATCCATTCGGTCAGACGCGAACGCGAGAACTCGGGGAACATTTCGGCCAGGGCTTGGTCGAAACGTTTGCCCGCCACATGCTCAGGCACCGTGGCTTCAATGCATTCGGGTTCGTTTTCTTCGATGGCGTCTGGCGCGGTCTGGTTCATGGAATCAAAGGCTTAGCGCTTTGCGCGGGAAATAATCGTGGAGCTCGATGCGAGCTTAGGGTATTATCCACTAATTGCCGACTTGGCGCTTGACTATGAAATTTATGACGCTTTCCAGCCCTTCCCGTCTGCTCGCCATCCTGTTTTTGCTGGCCTCGCTGAGCGCCTGCCAGAGCACGAAGGAGTTTTTCGGCATGGACGGCAACAAGAAGCAGCCGGAAACCGAAACCCTGGAACTGCAGCCGCTGTACGCGCTCGGCGTCGAGGAACTCGAGGGTCAGAATTACGACAAGGCCGAGCGCACCTTCACCCGTCTGGTCGCCCGTTTCCCATACGGCGAGCTCTCGGAAAAAGCACAGATCAATCTGGCCTATACCCAGTACAAACTGTCCAAGCCGGAAGAAGCGACCTCGAGCATCAGCCGTTTCATCAAGACCTACCCGACCAATGCCGACATCGACTACGCCTACTATCTGAAGGCGCTGATCAATTTCGACCGCGAAAACCGCTGGTTGGCCAAAATCGCCCGTCTCGATACTTCTGCGCGCGATCTGGGTGCGGCCCAGCAAAGTTACAACGATTTCAACGAGGTGGTGCGCCGTTTCCCGACCAGCAAATACGCCGAGGAATCACGCCAGCGCATGATCTACCTGCGCAACCGTCTGGCCCAGCATGACCTCACCGTCGGCATGTACTACTACGAACGCGATGCCTTTGTGTCGGCGATCGGTCGTGCCAAATACGTGTTGGAAACCTACCCGCAGTCCGATTTCGATGACGATGCGGTCGCCCTACTGGCCGCTTCCTACAAGAAGCTCGGCCAGGACGGTCTGTCGCAGGATGCCCGACGCGTTCTGGAAAGCAATTATCCGGAACACCCGTATCTGACCGGCAAATGGCCGACGCGCCGTTCGCGCTGGAATCACCTCAACCCGTTCGCGGGCGAAATCGAAAACTGATCAGACGCCGTAGCCCGACGTGATCGGGTAACGGCGTTCGCGGCCGAAAGCGCGCCGTGACAGTTTCGGCCCCGGTGCCGCCTGCCGGCGCTTCCATTCCGAAATCCGCACCAGCCGCAGCATGCGTGCGGTCTCCTGCGCCACATCGTGCTCGGGCCACTGTGGCGTGAGTTCGGCGATGATTTCCTGCGGCGTGCGTTCGCCGTCGATGCTGGCTTTCAGAATCGCATCCAGCAGCGCATACGGCGGCAGGGAATCCTGGTCGGTCTGGTTTTCACGCAGTTCCGCCGAGGGCGCCCGGTCGATGACCGCCTGCGGAATCACTTCGCCGTCGCCCTGCCGGTTCCGCCAGGCGCACACGGCATAGACTTCGGTCTTGTACAGGTCCTTGATCGGCGCATAACCGCCGCACATGTCGCCGTAGATGGTGGCGTAACCGACCGCATATTCGCTCTTGTTGCCGGTGGTCAGCAGCAGGCCGCCTTTCTTGTTGGCCAGAGCCATCATCAAGGTGCCGCGGCAGCGCGACTGCAGATTTTCTTCGGTCACATCCGCGGGCAGACCCGCGAAGGACGGTGCCAGGGCTTCGAGAAAGCCCTTGAACGGCGCCTCGATGGCGATGGTTTCCAACGCAACACCGAGCTTGCCGGCCTGAGCTTCGGCCAGATCGTTGCTGAGCCCCGCGGTATAGCGCGAAGGCAGGCGCACGGCAGTGACATTATCGGCACCAAGGGCGTCCACCGCCAAGGCCAACACCAGGGATGAATCAACGCCGCCGGATAATCCGAGCAGTGCCTTTCGGAATCCATTCTTGCCGCAATAATCGCGGATGCCGCGCACCATGGCGCGGTAAGCGAGCGACTCGAAGCTTTCGTCACGCTCGTCCGGCCATTCGACTTTTTTGAATTTTCCGGAGGCCGGATCGAAATCGGCCAGCAGCAGGTGTTCGGCAAAACATTCGGCATTGGCATGGATGCTGCCGTCGGCATCGGCCAGCACGCTGGATCCGTCGAACACCACTTCATCCTGGCCGCCAACGGTATTGAGGTAGGCGATGGCGGTGCCGGTTTCACGCACGCGCTCGGTCAGCAGACGGTCACGCTGGGCGGTCTTGCCGTGCTCGAACGGCGAGGCGTTGGGCACCAGCACCAATTGCGCGCCGGCGGCCACGCACTGGGCGATCGGCTCGGCGAACCAGACGTCTTCGCAGATGATCACGCCCAAAGTGACGCCCCTGACCGTGAAGGTGCAGGGATCGGCATCGGCGGCGAAATAACGGCGCTCGTCGAATACCGCGTAGTTCGGCAATTCCTGCTTGTGGTAGACCGCCGTGACCGCGCCGTCCTGAATGACATTGGCGGCATTGAACACCACCGCACCGACCGAACGCGGCGAGGGCAGCACCACAGTAATCCCTTCCACCTTGGCGGCGATTTCGGCAAGGGTTCGTTCGCAATCGGCCAGGAAGCCCGGGCGCAGCAGCAGATCTTCCGGCGGATAGCCGCTCAGGGCCAGTTCCGGAAACAGCAACACATCGGCGCCGGCGGCTTTGGCCTTATCGACCAGCTGCAAAATCTTTTCGGCGTTGCGTGTCAGCGCACCGACCGGAAAATCGTGTTGCGCCAGCGCGAGACGGAGGGTGTCATTCATGCGGGTATTGTAATGGAGGGGCGAAAAAAAGGGCGAACACATGGTTCGCCCTTTTTATACGACTGCTTTGAGCGCTTACAGCGCGGCCATACGCGCGGCGATGGCCTTGCCCAGATCGCCCGGCGATTTCACCGTGGTCACACCGGCTTTTTCCAGCGCGGCGAACTTGCCGGCAGCGGTGCCTTGGCCGCCCGAAGCGATGGCGCCGGCATGACCCATGCGCTTGCCTTCCGGGGCGCTGGCGCCGGCGATGAAGCCGACCACCGGCTTGGTGACGTGCTTGGCGATGAACTCGGCCGCATCTTCCTCGGCGCTGCCGCCGATTTCACCGACCATGATGATGCCCAGGGTCTGCGGATCGGCCTGGAACAGCTTCAGGCAGTCGATGAAATTCATGCCCTGCATCGGGTCGCCGCCGATGCCGATGCAGGTCGACTGGCCGAGGCCGGCGTCGGTGGTCTGCTTGACCGCTTCATAGGTGAGCGTGCCGGAGCGCGAGACGATGCCGATTTTGCCCGGCAGATGGATGTGGCCCGGCATGATGCCGATCTTGCATTCGCCCGGGGTGATGATGCCGGGGCAGTTCGGTCCGATCAGCACGGTGTCCGGAAAGGCCTTCAGGCTGTTCTTGACGCGCAGCATGTCGAGCACCGGAATGCCTTCGGTGATGCAGACGATGACCCTGATGCCGGCATCGGCCGCTTCCAGAATGGCATCGGCCGCGAACGGCGGCGGCACATAAATGACGGAGGCATTGGCGCCGGTGGCTTTGACCGCTTCGCTGACGGTGTTGAACACCGGCAGACCGATGTGTTGGCTGCCGCCCTTGCCGGGCGTGACGCCGCCGACGACCTGGGTGCCGTAATCCAGCATCTGCTGGGCATGGAAGGTGCCTTGCGTACCGGTGAAACCCTGCACGATGACTTTGGTGGTTTTGTTGACGAGAACGCTCATTCTTCTGATTCCTTCAATTAGGCGCGCGCGGCGGCCACGACTTTCTGGGCGCCGTCGTTGATGTCGTCGGCAGCGGTGATGGCCAGACCGCTGTTTTTCAGCAGTTCCTTGCCTTTTTCGACGTTGGTGCCTTCCAGGCGTACCACCACCGGCACTTTCACATCCACTTCCTTGACCGCGGCGATGATGCCTTCGGCGATCATGTCGCAGCGGACGATGCCGCCGAAGATATTGACGAAGATGGCCTTGACCTTGTCCGAGCTGAGGATCAGCTTGAAGGCTTCGGTGACGCGCTCTTTGGTGGCGCCGCCGCCGACATCGAGGAAGTTGGCCGGCGAACCGCCGCTGAGCGAAATCACATCCATAGTGGCCATGGCCAGACCGGCGCCGTTGACCATGCAGCCGATATCGCCGTCCATGGTCACGTAGTTCAGATCGTGCTGGCTGGCCAGCACTTCGGTGCTGTCTTCCTGGCGGATGTCGCGCATGGCGGCCAGTTCCGGATGGCGGAAGGTGGCGTTGTCGTCCGAGTTGATCTTGCCGTCAAGCACGGCCAGATCGCCCGAGCTGAGGATGGCCAGCGGGTTGAGTTCGACCAAAGCCAGATCCTTTTCATTGAACAGCTTGTACAGGCCGAGCATGATCTTGCTGAGCTGGCCGACCTGCTTGGCGTTCAGGCCCAGCTCGAAACCGAGCTTGCGGCACTGGTAGGCCTGCAGGCCCTGCACGAAATCGACATGCACGGACTTGATGGCGTCCGGATTGGTCTTGGCGACCTGTTCGATGTCCATGCCGCCTTCGGCGCAGGCGATGAAGGTGATGCTCTTGCTGGCGCGGTCGACCAGCACCGACAGGTACATTTCGTTGGCGATGTCGGTGCCTTCGCAGATCAGCACGGAGTCGATCGGCAATTCCACACCGGCGGTCTGGTAGGTCGCCATCTTGGTGCCGAGCATGGCTTTGGCATACTGTTTGACTTCATCGAAGGAGCGCGCCAGTTTGACGCCGCCGGCTTTGCCGCGGCCACCGGCATGGATCTGGGCCTTGACCACCCACATGTCGCCGGGAATCAGCTTGGCGGCGGCCACCGCCTCGTCCGGCGTCCGGGCCACGATGCCCTTGGGAACGGCGATGCCGTAATCGGCAAACAATTGTTTCGCTTGATATTCGTGAAAGTTCATTCGACACCTGGGTTGAACGGGAAAGTCCCGGAATGGGGCACTATTGTCGCTTTTTCCGGCGCCAATGGCAAAAACAACGGGCATCGTGCTTATACTGGAGTTCAGCCAATCCACGAAAACAAGTGAAATCAATGGCTCCAGCCTTTGCCTTGGGAACCGATGGGCCGCTACGCCGGCGGGAGCTTTACTACTTTGCGCTGTTCCGCTGCCTTGAGGCCGCCCTGCTCGCGCTGTGGGTGTTCAGCCCGTTCACCCCCACGCCGAACCCGGTCAATCTGGAAACGCTGCAGGTTCTGAGCGCCGCCTATCTGTTCAGTGCCGCCCTGTTGTTGGTCTGGGACCGGCTGAGCCCGCACCCGGGCCAGCTGATGGCGGGCCTGGGCGTGGACATGGCGGTTTTCGCGCTCTTGGCCTGGCTGTTGCAGTCCGGCTTCGAGAGCGTGGCGCTGTTGATGCTGGTCAACATGGCCGCCGCCGGCTTGCTGCTGAGCCAACGCCGCAGCAGCGCACTGACCTTGATGGCCATCGGCTTGTTGTTCGCGCATTACCTGGTGGCACGCCTGCGCGGCGACGCCGATGTCGATGTGGTGCAGACCCTGATGCTGACCGCCAGCTATGCGGCCACCGTGCTGTTCTGCCAGATGCTCGCCAGTCAGGTGCAGGCCAGTCAGGCCCTGGCCGATACGCGCGGCCTGCAGCTGGCGGAAATGGCCCAGATGAACGAGCAGATCATCAAATGCATGCGCTCCGGCGTCATCCTGCTCGATCGCCACCACCGGGTTCTGCTCAGCAATGAGGCGGCGGGCCAGCTCAGCCGGCAATCGCTGCAACGCGGCCAGGCCTTGCGTGATTATTCTGAAGAACTCGACAAACGGCTGGTGCAGTGGCGCAAACACCCGGAGCAGCGCCCGGAAGCCCTGAGCCTCTACGAAGGCGGGCCGGTGGTCATCCCGCGCTTCGTCTCGGTCACCCTCAATGACCTCAACTATCTGGTGTTCCTTGAAGACAGCCGGATTTTTTCCGGCCGCGCCGATGAACTGCAACTGGCCAATCTCGGCCGCTTGTCGGCGAGCATCGCGCATGAAATCCGCAACCCCCTGGCCGCCATCAGCTATGCCCAGCAATTGCTGGTGGAATCGGGAACCGGCAACGTAAGCGACCGCCGGATGCTGGAGATCATCGGCAGCCAGAGCAGGCGCCTGAACGGCATCA
Organism: Arenimonas sp.; assembly: GCA_049421545.1. Lineage (GTDB taxonomy): Bacteria > Pseudomonadota > Gammaproteobacteria > Xanthomonadales > Xanthomonadaceae > Arenimonas. The sequence goes on along the minus strand of JBMSNF010000002.1, from coordinate 2,474 downwards.
TCGAAAACATCCTCGGTCTGGCCCGGCGCCAGACCGCCAGCCCGCAGACCCTTGAAATCGGCGGATTCCTGGAAAAACTTCTGGAGGAACACCTGAGCACCCATCCGGACGACCGCGCCTTGATCCATCTGCAGTCGTTACCGGCGCCGGTGTACGCCTTGTTCGACCGCTCGCACCTGCATCAGATCGTGACGGTATTGCTGACCAACGCCTTGGTGTACGGACACGCCCCGCATGTGCCGGCCGAAATCCGCATCGGTGTGCGCATGGACGGACGCAGCCCGGTCATCGACATCAGCGACCGCGGCCCGGGCATTCCACCGAATCAGCGCGAGCAATTGTTCACCCCGTTCCACACCACCAGCGAACACGGTACCGGTTTGGGTTTGTACATCGCCAAGCAATTAGCAGATGCTAATCAAGCGCAGCTGCGTTATGAAGCCGTCCTCGGCGGCGGCAGCCGCTTCAGTCTGCGTCTATCCGACGGGCAGACCCTGCTGAGCGAACAACTCTGAGCCTTATCATGCATTTGTAACGGTACTCGCCTATACTTGGCTTATGCAGAATCCCGTAGCCCTGATTGTCGATGACGAGCGCGATATCCGTGATTTGTTGAGCACGGCCTTGTCGCGCATGGGTCTCGATGTGGTTTCGGCCGAAAGCATCCAGCAGGCCAAAACGCTTCTGAGCGAAGGTCACTTCGATCTGTGCCTGACCGACATGCGTCTGGGCGATGGCAGCGGCATCGAACTGATTGGTTTTGTCAGCGAACACTACCGCAACATGCCGATTGCGATGATCACCGCTTACGGCGATGTGCCGTCGGCGGTCAACGCCCTGAAAGCCGGCGCCTACGACTTCGTCAGCAAGCCGGTCGATCTCGGCACTCTGCGCAAATTGGTGGAACAGGCGCTGGCGCTGCGCGAACAGCACCGGCCTCCGGTTTCGGACATGGTCGGCGAGTCCACCGGGCTCAAGAACCTCCGCGACCAGATCGAACGGCTTGCACGCAGTCTGGCGCCGATTCTGATCGTCGGCGAGGCCGGCGTCGGCAAACAGGTGGTGGCCAAACAGATCCACCAGCAAAGTCCACGCAACCGCGCCCCGTTCTTGGAAGTCGAGTGCGACGCCATCGAAGCCGACCAACTCGATGCCGTGTTTTTCGGCAAGGCCGGCGCCTTCCTGATGGCGCAGGGCGGCACCCTGTTCATCGACCACGTGGATGCCCTGCCGCTGACGTTCCAGATCAAGCTGCACAAAACCATCCAGGACCGAAGCATCCGCGCCATCGGGGCGTTTGCCGACACCCCCATCGATGTCCGCATCATTTCGGCAACCCGCAAGGATCTCGCGCAGGAAGCCAACGGCAAACGCTTCCGCCATGATCTGCTGTACCGGATCAATGTCATTGAATTGCTGGTGCCGCCCCTGCGCGAGCGCCGCGAAGACATCCTGCCGCTGGCACATGCGTTCCTGGCCGAACTTGCCGCCCACAGCGGCACCCAGGATCAGATGCGCTTGAGCGAAGCCGCCGAAGCCCTGCTGCTGCAATACAGTTTTCCGGGCAATGTGCGCGAGTTGGAAAACATCCTTGAACGCGCCACCGTGCTCGCCACCGGCACCGTCATTGATGCCGAAAATCTGCAGTTCAACCGCCCGGAACCGTCCGAAAGCGGTGGCGGCATTCCCAAAGCATTGCCGGAAGCCCTTGAACAACTCGAGCGCGCCCAGATCCAGGCGGCCCTGGAAGCCTGCCGCTTCAATAAGACCAAAGCAGCCGCCCAACTCGGCATCACTTTTCGCGCACTTCGCTACAAAATGGAAAAATTGGGCATGGAATGAGCTTGATTTCGCTCATTTTTTTTCTTGATTTTCGTGACCGACGTCAACTTTAAAGTGCCCAATTGTGTCAATACTGTAAACATTGCACGTATTGTCTGAAAATCAGCGTTGAACCACTTGATACGTATCCAGATATCCGTCAGATTCACTCCCGTATGCACGCGGATGAACTGATGACAATCCACATGCATGCCACTGGTTATTGACAGGAGCATCCATATGAAAACCCCGAATAAAGGCTTTACCCTTCTTGAGCTGATGACCGTGATTGCGATTATTGGCATCCTTCTGGCCATCGCATTGCCGACCTATGCCGATTACTCCGCCCGCTCGAAAGTATCCGAGGGCATCAGTCTGGCCGGTGCCGCCAAAACGGCGGTCAGCGAATACCGTCTGTCCACCAGCAACTGGCCCAGTGACAATGCCGCAGCAGGATTGCCCGCTGCAGCCTCCATCACCGGCAATGATGTTGGCTCGGTCGCCGTCTCCGGCGCCGGACTGATTACCGTGACCTTCGTGTCGATGGATCCTGCTCTCCATGCGAAGACCCTAGTACTGACACCAACCCCAACTGGCGGATCGTTGTCCTGGAGTTGCAATTTCGGCTCGACCCTGGAAGTGCAGTATCTGCC
>JBMSNF010000001.1:0-51975 GCA_049421545.1 Arenimonas sp. | reverse complement strand
CCGTTGGCTTCCGCGCAACGTGCCGGACTCGACCAGTTGCAAGGCAAGCTGGCCGCACGCCGGAACGACAACGCGGCCGCCTGCCGCTTTCTGGGTGCGGCTTTCTCGGCCGAGGTTTCCGATCCGCTGTGGAAAAGCCAGGTCGGGTTCGATTACGGACAATCCCTCGACAAGACCGGACGGTATGCTGAGGCCTGGCAGGCATTCAATGCCGCGCATGCGACGCGCAACCGGATCAATGCCGATTCCGCCGGCGACCGGCAGGCTTTGGATTTCTTTGCATTGCTGCGCGCGCCGGTGAGCGGAATTTGGCCGGCCGAGGGCGGTGCGGCCGATCAGCGGCCCGATCCGGTATTCGTGGTCGGGTTTCCGCGTTCGGGAACGACCTTGCTGGAGCAGATCCTCGACGCCCGTGACGGATTGGTGTCCTTCGACGAGCAGCCTTATCTTCCGAGAACCCTGGTGATGCTGCAGCAGGCCGGCATCGATTATCCGTCCGGTTTAAGTGCGCTGGATGCGGACACCCGGCAGCGCCTGCGTGATTATTATTTCCAACAGACCGAAGCACGCGTTGCGGAGCGCGGCAATCGCCGGCTGGTCGATAAAAACCCGCTCAATTGGGCACGCCTGCCGCTGATCCGTGCGCTGTTTCCGCAGGCCCGGGTCATTCTCGCCCTGCGCCATCCCTGCGATGTCATCCTGAGCTGCTATATGCAGAACCTGCGCTCGACCGTTCTCGGCGGCGCCTTTTCCGACTTCGGACGCATTGCCGATCTGTACATCGCAATGGCGGAATACTGGCAGGCATTGCAACCGAAACTCGATCTACCGGTCTTGGTCTCGCGTTACGAGAATCTGGTCCGGGATCCGGAAACCAGTACCCGCGAAATCGCGGCATTCCTCGATCTGCCCTGGAATGCCGATTGGCTCGATAACAGCACGCATGCCCGCAGCAAGGCGATCATCCACACGCCGAGCTATGCCCAAGTGCTGCAGCCGCTGAACACCAAGGCCATGGGACGCTGGCGGCATTACCGCCCGTACTTCGATCCGGAGGTGATGGCGCGTCTGGCGCCTGCGGTTACGGCGATGGGCTATTCGCTGGATTGATTGCCGGCAGGTCAAGATCCAGTGCAATCGCCAGATGATCGGACCCGGCGGCGATGTGGGTCTGATGTTGGCTGCTGGCCATGCCGCCGACCAGAATATGATCTATGGGCCGTTTCGCGGCCCAGCTCGGGAACGTCGGCAGGCTGATCGGCGGCGGCGCGAGACTGGTGAACTGGAACAGCCGGCTCATTTCCGGCGCCAGCAGATCACAGTTGAAGTCGCCCATCAAAACCAGCCGCGGTTTGTCAGCCAGCAACTCGGCAAGATAGGCGATCTGCACGCGCCGTGCACTGGTGCTGAGTGAGAGGTGGGTGACGGCAATGTGCCAAGGCAGGCCTTCATTGGCGAATTCCGCCAATAGCACGCCCCGGCCGGGAATGCGGCTCGGCAATACAAAATGGTCAATCTTGGACGGCTTAAGCCGCGACAGCAGGGCGTTGCCGGAGCCGGCGAAGCGGCTGATACGACGGGTGGCCTGATGCGAGCTGAAAGGAAACCCGGCTTTTTCCGCCAGATAATCGGATTGGTTGGAAAATCCGGAGCGTAGACTGCCCGGATCGCATTCCTGCAGACCGACCATATCGAATGTCGCATAGGTCTGGGCCAGCGCGTCGAGATTGCCGCGTTTGCCATTCGGAAATACATGCGACCACGAGCGCGTCACGTACTCGCTGTACGCCCGGGTGGTGGATCCGGCCTGGATATTGCTGCTGAGGAGTTTTAGCCGACGGTCCGACATGCGAAGCCCCGCCGGAGCGGGGCCATGTTTATTTTTTCGCGGCGGCAGGAGACGCGGAGCGTTCCTTGGCAATCAGATATTCGGCCACTTTCAGCGATTCTTCATGCGATTTCGCCGTGATGCGGTACTTGCCGTTGACGATCAGGGTCGGCGTGCCGTTGACGCCGGCGCGTTGGGCGAACTGGCGGGCGCGGTTGAGTTTGCCCGACACCGTCGTACCGTTCATCACGCTCAGCATCTTCGCGCGGTCCACACCCAGACCGGCATAGACATCGGCGAATTCATCGACACTGGCGGTCTTCACTTTCTTGTCGATGAACACGGCTTTGAACACGGCATCGTGGGTGCGTTCCTGGACCTTCAATGCTTCGGCGGCGAAGAAGGCGCGGGCGCCGTTGTCCCAGATGCCGCCGAAGGCGGCCGGAACATAGCGGAATTTGACGTCGGCCGGCAGGGTTTTTTTCCAGTTGTTGACCAGAGGCTGGAACTGGGCGCAGTGGATGCAGGTGTAGCCGAACACTTCGGCCACTTCGATGCCGCCGGTGCCCCAGGTGGGCTGGGCCGGATTCAGCACGACATAATCCTTGCCGGCGACCGGTACGCCGGCCTTCAATTGGGCGCCGGCGGCAAACGGGGCGAGCAACAACAGACTGAAAACGAGACGACGGATCATGATCACTCCTTGGGGAAAAACAAAGCCGATAACATCAGGATGCTATCGGCTTGCTGAACGGATGCTGTCAGGGCTTACTTCGCAGCGGGTTTGGCGGCCTTGTGCAGACCCTGCAGGTAGGTGGCCAAGCCCTGGATTTCTTCATCGCTCAGGCCTTTGGCGGCCTGCGACATGATGACGTTGGCGTTCTTGTCCTTGCCCCACACGGTGCCGGCGCGGAATTCAGTCAGACGCAGGCTGATGTATTCGGCGTGCTGGCCACCGAGCGCTGGGTAGGTCGGGCCGGGCATGCCGGCGCCGGCCGGGCCGTGGCAGGCCATGCAACCGGGGACGCCGCTGGCGGCATTGCCGGAACGGTAGATCTTTTCACCGACCTCGTAGAACTTCTTGCCGGCGTTCGGGCCCTGGGTGATCACGGTTTCGTCGGCAAGGCCGGCGATGACTTTCTGCTGGCCGAAATAGGCGCCGATGTCGCGCATGTCCTGTTCGGTCAGCACCGCCGCCATGCCGAGCATGATGGCGTTGTTGCGCTCGCCGGACTTGTACATTTTCAGTTGGCGCCAGATGTATTGCTCGTGCTGGCCGGCAAGTTTCGGGTACAGCGGGGTGGCGGCATTGCCATCCACGCCGTGGCAGGCGGCACAGGCACCGGCTTTGGCCTGGCCTGCTTTCGGATCGCCGGGTTTGACCGGGCCGGTTTCCACAGCGGCGACCGGCGCCGGCATGGCCACGGCCGCGGCATCGGCCGGAGCGGCCTCCGGAGTTGCCGGAGCAACGGCCTGTTGGGCAATGGCGCCGGTGAATACCAAAGCGGTGCTCAGGACAAGGAGGTGGGAGAGCTTCATTGAGACTCCGAAAGCGAATAAGGTGGATTAAGCGTCGGGCAAACCCGTCAGACGCCAATTATCCCAGTGTTTACGGGGTTCGGTCAATCCGTTACGGCGCTTTGCCGGAGAAACAAAGGGTAGAATAGGCCAATTCCCCCCGAAGCGGTCCCCATGGCCAATCCCCTTGCCCAAGCCGAATTCGTGCTCTCGGCCAATGCCCTCGCCCAGTTGCCGAAAGACAGTCTGGCCGAGGTCGCGTTTGCGGGCCGCTCCAATGCCGGAAAATCGACCGCGCTGAACGCGCTCTGCAACCAGAACAGCCTGGCCCGGACCTCCAAGACGCCGGGCCGCACCCAGCATCTGGTGTATTTCCGTATTGCCGAGAACCGCTATCTGGTCGATTTGCCCGGTTATGGCTACGCCAAAGTGCCGATTGCCGTGCGTGATCACTGGCAGGCTTTCATCACCCGTTATTTCCAGATCCGCGAGCCGCTGGCCGGCCTGGTGCTGGTCATGGACGTCCGCCACCCGTTGCGGGATTACGACCTGCAGATGCTCGACTACGCCTTCAAGCGCAATATTTCCGTGCATTGCCTGCTGACCAAGGCCGACAAACTCGGCCGCAGCGAACAGGCCCGTACCTTGGCCCTGGTGAAGAAGGAGCTGGCAGGCCGGGCCAGTGCGCAGCTGTTTTCCGGTTCCGCGAAACTGGGGCTGGACGAAGCACGCGAGGTCGTCACCGGCTGGCTGATGGCCGCACCGATCAGCGAAGGACAGGCACATGGCTGACACCGATTCCCCCCGCATTACCGGCAAGGACCAGCTGGTCGCCTTCCATGCCTCCGGCGCCCGCGCCCCGCAGGACTGGCGGATCGGCACCGAACATGAAAAATTCGGCTTCCGCCTCGACGACCTGCGCCCGCCGAGCTATGAGGGCGAACAGGGCATCGGCGCCCTGCTGAAAGGCTTGACCCGTTTCGGTTGGCAGCCGGTTGAAGAGGGCGGCAACATCATCGCCCTGCTGCGTGACGATGCCTCGATCACCTTGGAGCCGGCCGGGCAGTTCGAGCTGTCGGGCGCGCAGCTGGAGAACATCCACCAGACCTGCAAGGAAACCAACCAGCATCTGGCCGAAGTCAAAGCGGTCGGTGACGAGCTCGGCATCGGCTTTCTGGGCATGGGCTTCCAGCCGAAGTGGGCGCGCAGCGACATGCCCTGGATGCCGAAGGGCCGCTACAAGATCATGCGCGAGTACATGCCGAAAGTGGGCACGCTCGGTCTGGACATGATGACCCGCACCTGCACGGTGCAGACCAATCTCGATTTCGAAAACGAAGCCGACATGGTCAAGAAATTCCGGGTGTCGCTGGCCCTGCAGCCGGTGGCGACCGCGCTGTTCGCCGATTCGCCGTTCACCGAAGGCAAACCGAACGGCTATCTGAGTTACCGCTCCCACATCTGGACCGACACCGATCCGGACCGCACCGGCATGCTCGATTTCGTGTTCGAGGACGGCTTCGGGTTCGAGCGTTACGTCGATTACCTGCTCGATGTGCCGATGTATTTCGCCTACCGCGACAAGAAATACATCGATTGCGCCGGCCGCAGCTTCCGTGATTTCCTGAACGGAAAGTTGGCGCCGCTGCCGGGCGAATTGCCGACGCTGGCCGATTGGTCGGATCACATGACCACCGCGTTTCCGGAAGTGCGCCTGAAAAAATATCTGGAAATGCGCGGCGCCGACGGCGGCCCTTGGCGGCGCCTGTGCGCCCTGCCGGCGTTCTGGGTCGGATTGCTTTACGACACCGAGGCGCTGGATGCCGCCTGGGATCTGGTCAAGGATTTCAGCATGGCCGAACGCAACCAGTTGCGCGATGGCGTGCCGAAACAGGGCCTGAAGCTGCCGTTCCGCAACAGCAGCATGCGCGAGCTGGCCATCGAAGCGCTCAAGATTTCCGCACTGGGATTGAAAAACCGCCGCCGTCTGAACCGGCATGGCGATGACGAGGCGCTGTTCCTGCATCCTTTGATGGAAATCGCCTTGGCCAACGAAACGCCGGCCGAACGCAAGCTGGCGCTGTATCACGGCGTCTGGAACGGCGACATCGACCAGATCTTCAAACAGTTCGCCTACTGATCCGCTGGCGTTTGCGCCGGTTAAGGCGTAGGGTGGGAGCTCGCATGGATTTGTCCAGCTCCGTTCCTGCCCAAGGCCCATCCGGCCCGCACGCCGTTCCGGACTTGCCCGGGATTCATTTCATCCACGATTTGAATCCGAGCATGCCATGGCCCCGCCGCTGCAGACCTGCGTCGACACCCACCACTTCGATGGTATCGCCTACCGTATCCGGCGTCTGGTCGACGGCAACCAATTCGATGATCCGGATGGAGTCACCGAGGCGCTCGGCATTTCGCCGGCAAGCTGGCCGTTTTTCGGCATGCTCTGGCCATCGGGTCTGTTGCTGGCGGATCTGATCAGCCGGGAAAAACTCGGGCCGGGCAGAATCCTCGAGCTGGGCTGCGGTCTGGGCATGGCCAGCCTGGTGGTCAACGCCCGCGGCGGCGATATTCTGGCGACCGACTACCATCCGCGCGCGGCGGTGTTCCTGAATGACAACAGCCGACGCAATGCCTTGGCCGATACGCCATTCCAGCGCTTGGACTGGCGCATTCCGGAGCCGGATCTGGGCGTATTCAACCTCATCATCGGCAGCGATCTGCTCTACGAACCCGATCATCCGGATTTGCTGACGGCGTTTCTGGCCCGCCACAGCGATGCCGCGACGCGCATCATCATCGTCGATCCCAAGCGGCGCCTGCATGTCCGTTTCCGCAAACAGATGGCCATCGCCGGATTCGTGTGCCAAAGCGAAACGGGCACGCCGGCACAATTGGCGGCCTATGGTTTCAAAGGCGTGGTGCAGCGTTTTTCCGGATTCACTCCGCCGGCGTAATGGCCTTGGCGGCCACGCCCGCCCACAGACCATAGGTGACGGCGCTGGGGTGAAAGCCGTCATCGGCGATGTAGTCGGCCTGCATCGGCAGGTTGAAGGCCAGCAGCTGGCAATCGGCCTGTGATCGCAGCAAGTCTTCCAAGGCCCGGTTGAACTGTTTGGCGCGCTCACCCAGCACCGAACGCAAGGGCTGCGGCAATGCCGGAAAGTGATGCATCGGCGGCAGCGGCGTGAACAGAATGCGGTGCGCGGAAAACTTCTTCCGCAGCAATTCGGCCAATTGCTGCTGTTGCCGTAGCCAGACGTCCAAAGAAACGCCGCCGGTCACATCATTGACGCCCAGCGAAATCACCACGGCGTCGAAGTTTCCGGCCGGTGCCCGTTCCAGCATGTCGAGAGATTGACGGGTATTCAGGCCATTGGCCGCCCAGAGCTGCCATGCCACCCGGCGGCTGCCCGCGAGCTTCTGGATCAATTGGCCCGATAAAGCCTCGGATTGCGTGGCGGCACCGACGCCGGCCGCGGCCGAATCGCCAAGCACTAACAACCGTAGCCCAGGACCGTCGCCGGTTTCGCCGCTGCGTGCTCCCGGCGGTTCCGGCAGGCGCGGCGTTACCTTGCGGACATAAAGGCCTTGCAGCAGCAGCAACGGCGCCAGCGGTAGAATCAGTAACGGATGCACGCGTAATCAGGGCGCGGCGGTTTGATCGACCAGCAGGATGTCTTCACGGCGGAAGCCCTTGGACACCGCATCATCGATCAGACGGTTGCGCAGCGCGGCATCCATCGTCGGTGTGCGCGAGAGCAGCCAGAAGTAAGACGTATCCGGCCCGCTGACCAAGGCGTACTGGTAATCCTTGGCGTCGAGTGCGAATACGACATAGGCGCCGTAGAACGGACCGAAAAAAGAGACCTTCAGATGGCCTTTGTCTTCGCCATCGACGAAGAAGGCTTTGCCGGTCGATTCCTTCCAGCTGCCGGATTCCTCCTCGAAGCCGCGGTTGATCACGGTGATGCCGCCGCCCTCGCGTTTGCGGTATTCGGCGGTGACCCGCGACAGGCCTTTTTCAAAACGGTTGTCGATGCGGGCGATTTCATACCAGGTGCCGAGGTATTTTTCGGCTTGGAAATTTTCAACCGGTTTGACGTGCTCGGGCTTTCCGGCGCATCCGGCCAGGATCATAAGCGCGATTAACAGGATTTTTTTCATGGGCTACTCCTTGAATGGTGCTTTCAGCTTAGGCCGCTTGCACGCGCTTCACTGTTGGGCATGCCCCGTTCGGGGCAGGAACCGCCCGAAAACCGATGCCGTACCGAGCCCGCTTGCGGGTTGGTCGTTTTCGAATGCGAGGTTCCCGTTGATGATGACGGTTTTGACCACCCCGTCGTTGCGGTTGACCACGCGCAATAAGCCGCCGAGCTCATCGAAGCGGGCCTCGGCATACTCTCCGACATCGGCGGCCCGCAGCGCGTCGGGATCAATCAGCACCATGTCGGCGCGTGCGCCCTGAAGAATCTTTCCGGCATCGATGCCATACCAGTCGGCGATTTCGCCGGTCAGCCGCCAGACCGCTTTCTCGGGCGTCATGATCGGCCGGTCCTGCGCCGCCAGCTGCAGCATGCAGATGCCGAAGTTGTAGAACGCCATGTTGCGCAGGTGCGCGCCGGCATCGGAAAAGCCGATGATCGCGCAGTCCTTGTTGAGATTGGCCGCGACGCGCGCCGGATTGTGATTGGCGATCAGTGTCGACCAGCGCAGGCTGCGGCCGTAATCGATGACCAGGTCGAGGAAGGTGTTCACCTCATGCTCGCCGCGCTCGTCCGCGATCTGCTTGACGGTCTTGCCGACCAAGGACGCATCCGGGCAGGCGATGACATGCGCGTCGCCGAAATCCCGGTGCCAGACCCGTCCACCCCATTTGCGCTGGTATTCGGCCTTGAAGCGTGCGCGGTAGTCCGGGTCGGCGAACAGTTTGTTGCGGTCGAAATCGCGTTTCAGGTGCAGTGCGGCTTCGCCGGCCGGGAATTCCTCGAAGATGATGAAATCGATGCCGTCGGCGTACACCTGGAACGGCTGCGGCAGGGCCTGCCAACGGAAGTTGGCGCCCAGCCAGCGGTTGAAGAACCCGGTGCCTGCGCTGACGATTCTGTCCAGCCCCGGCCTGGCTTTCACATCCATCAGGGTGATCAGGGTGGTTTTCAGGCTACGCCGCATCGCCAGGCCGGCCGAGGTGAACAGGTAGAACACGGCATTGATTGGATTGTTGAGGTTCGGTGCCGACTGCAGGATGGCACCGCGCCGGCGCAGCAGCCTGTGCAGGCGCCGGTATTCGCGCCAATGCGCATACACCGACGGCAATGCCGCCGAGCGGTAACGGTCGCCGTCGACTTTGTCCCAGGGATTGGTCATCCCGGACAGGCCGAGCAGCCCTTGGTCGATGCCTTCGTTGAGATGGCGCTCCATGGCCTGCATTTCCGCTTCGGTCGGTTTTTCTTTCGGATCGACCGCGCGCGCCAGGCCCATCACCGCCGTGCGCAGATCGGAATGCCCCATGTAGCTGGCGATGTTCGGGCCCAAGGGCAGGCTTTTCAGGTGCGCGATATAGCCGGACGCGTCATTCCAGGTCTTGATCCTGCGCAGGGCCGGCAGAACGAATTCGCGCGGAATCGATTCGACCCGCGTGAAGATGTCCGAGGCGTCCTCGGCATCGCAGTAAATCATGCTGATCGAGCAACTGCCGACCATGCAGGTGGTGACACCATGCCGGACCGATTCCTGGAGACCGGGCGCCAGAAGGAGTTCCGCATCGTAATGGGTGTGGATGTCGATGATGCCAGGGGTCAGCCACAGGCCGTCGGCCTCGATGACCCGCTTGGCGGAATCAACCGGAAGCGGCTCGGCGCTGATGGTGGCGATACGCCCGTCGCGGACCGCGACATCGGCAACATGCCGCGCCGATCCGGTGCCATCAAACAGTGTGGCGCGACGTATCAGCAGATCGTATGGTTCGTGCATGGCCATGTGCCGAGGTCAAGGGTTTGCATCCGATGATAGCGCATTGGCGGAAGGCACTTCGCGAGCGTATGTTTTCTGCGCAAATCCATGCTTTCCAGAGGGTTGCATCGTTGCCGGCGGCAGAGTTCACAACAAATTTACAGTTTCGGGGCGGCTTCCGCCGGAGGCCGCGTCATGGCTCCGGGCGAACACCCAGTGCACGATCGCACGGTGCGCCGTGACCGGCCGGCAGACAATAACCGCAGCACGGCTCTGTGCGGATGGGCGCATATCTCGTTGATTAGATTAAAAAAACACATAATGGATATTAAAAACATTAATACTCAGATAATGGTTATTAAAATAATATGGATTTACCTGAGTTACGGAGCGCCCTCCCTCTCTTGGCTCCGTCGCTCCCGGGTGTGTTCATTCCATAACACTTTTCAAGCCACGCACCGCGTGGCTTCTTTTTGCGTGATTGGCAGCGGTCTGCCGAGTCGCTATGCTCTCAGTGAAATGGGGACTTTTTTATTCCGATGACCGATAACCGAACCGTACGCCTGCGCTCTTGGATGTGGCGTGCTTTCGTGCAAAGCGCGTTGATTCCGCTGTTGCTGGTGGAAACGGTGTTGATCGCCGTTTATCTGCTGAGCAACAGTGCGATCCGCGACGCACAGATCGAGTATCTGCGTGAAACCGCCCGCACCGATCTGAGTCTGGTCACCCGCCAGGAATCGCGCGTGATCGATCAGCAGCTGTCGACAATCAGTGCGTTGACCCGGATGTATGCCAACGAAGTGGACAGCGCCCTGCGCGATCCGAAGCCGAGGCCGCCGAGTTCGAATCTGGCCATGACGCCGACCGGCGTCCGTTACAGCCCGAAAGACGACGGCCGCCCCGCCGTGTTCTATGCCGCATCTAACGATAACCACAATCTGGTCAAGCTCGCAAAGCTCGAGCATGTGGATGGCCTGATGCGGCAGATCAAGGCCGAGAATCCGTTGGTGGCGGCGGTTTATTTCAACACCTGGGACAGCCTGAATTACATCTACCCCTGGTTCCTGACCCCGGAACAGTACGATCACAACCTATCGATACCGGAGTACAACTTTTATTATCTGGCAGATGCCAAGCACAACCCGAAACGCGGAGTGATCTGGACCGATGTCTATGTCGACCCGGCCGGCCAAGGCTGGATGATGTCCGCCATCGCGCCGGTGTACCGGGGCGATTTTCTGGAGGGTGTGGTCGGTCTTGATGTAACGGTCGGCAGCATCCTCAACGAGATCAACAGCCTTGAAGTGCCCTGGCAGGGTTACGCGGTGTTGGTCAGCGGCGATCTCAACATCATGGCCCTGCCCAAGGCGGGCGAATCCGATTTCGGCTTGACCGAACTGACCGACTTCACCTACAACGAGGCCATCAGCAAGGAACTGTACAAGCCGTCCGATTTCAATCTCGGCAAGCGTGCGGATACCCGCCAGCTGGCGCAGGCCATGAAGGGCAGTCCGGCCGGCATCCAGGCGTTGAATTTCGGCGGCAAACCGCATCTGGTGGCCTGGACCACCATCGATCAGACCGGTTGGCGCCTGATGACGGTGGTTGCCGAAGAGGACATCTTCCGGCAGACCAATGCCCTGGCCAGCCGCTTCACCCAGATCGGCTATCTGCTCATCGCAGGCCTGGTGTTCTTCTATCTGGCGTTCTTCACCTACATGTGGCTGCGTTCCCGCAGCCTCAGCGCCCGTCTGGAAAAACCCATCATCGGGGTGTCCAGCATGATGGATCAGATCGGCAACGGCCAGTGGCAGCCACCGAAAGCCGTGTCCGAAATCAGCGAGCTGGATGCCATGGCCGAACACGCATCCCTCATGGGCCACCGGCTGGGGCAAAGCGAAGACGAGCGCCAGAATGCGCAGCGCCGGCTCGAACTGGTGCTGGAAGGCACCACCGAGAGCATCTGGGAGCAGGATCTGCGTGCCAACACCGTGACCGTGCGCGGGCGTCTGGCCAAGCGTTTCGGGCTGAGCGGTGAAACGGTCAGCGAGGAGGAGTTCCGTTCGCACGGCCACCCCGATGACCTGCCGGGGGTATTCGAAGCCAAACAGAAGGCGATCGACGGCCTGCAGGACTTCTATTACAGCGAATACCGCTTTGCCGATGCTGACGGCAATTACCATTGGCTGCTCAGCCGCGGGCGAGTGCTCGAGCGCGATCCGGTAACGGGCAAAGCCCTTCTGATCGGCGGTACCCACCACGATATCGATACGCTGAAGCAAACCGAAATGGAACTGCGCGCGGCCAGCATCGAGGCGCAGGCCGCCAGTGTCGCCAAATCGCGTTTCATCTCGAGCATGACCCACGAGCTGCGGACGCCACTCAATGCAATCCAGGGGTTTGCCCAGCTCATGCGCATGCAGCACCCGCCGGGTTCCGGCGGCGACGAGCCGGAATACATCGAGGAGATCCTCAGTGCCAGCAGTCACCTGAACCAGGTCGTCGGTGACATCCTCGAATGGTCGAGCGCCCAGGCCGAGACGCCGGTACTCGAGCTCATTGCCGTGAGCGTGCCCGAGACCATGCGTGCCTGTGCGGAGCTGGTCCGTGTCGAAGTCGAGCGGGCCGGCTTGACGCTCAACCTCGATCTGCCCGCTGAGGATTTCAACGTGCTTGCCGACCAGCGCCGACTCCGGCAGGTCATCATCAATCTGATTTCCAACGCCATCAAATACAATTCCCCCGACGGCCAAATCACGTTGACTTACCAGATTGCCGGCCAGCACGCCCGCATCATCGTGGAAGACACCGGCATGGGCATCGGCCAAGAACTGCAGGCCCAGCTGTTCCAGCCGTTCCAGAGGCTGGGACGCGAGAACACGGCCATTCTCGGCACCGGTCTCGGCCTGTCGCTCTGCCGCGAGTTCGCCCAGCTGATGGGCGGACGCATGGGCGTCAACAGCCATCCCGGCATCGGCAGCAGTTTCTGGATCGAGCTCCCGATGGCTCAATCGAAGCCGCCGATTGCGTCCGCATCCGCTGCGGAGCCGGTGGCGCCGGCAGAAGCCCGCACCCTGCCGCAAGTGTTTCTGGTCGAAGATGACCCGGCAAGCCAGTTTCTGGTCACCAAAGCGCTCGAGGATCTGGCGGTCATTGAAATCATCGCCGATGGCCGCGAAGCCGTGGCCCGCATCATCGATGCGCCGCCGAATCTGTTATTGTTGGATATCAATCTTCCCGGAATCAATGGTCAGGAAGTGCTGCGTGTGCTGCGCGATAACAGCCGGACGCGGTCGCTCAAGGTCATTGTGCTCAGCGGTGTGGTCGGCTCCGATCAGTTGCAGACGATGGACTGCCAGAGATTTCTTGCCAAGCCGCTGGATCGGGACGAGCTGCGCCGACTGGTCGGTGCGATTCTGAACAGCTGAGGAAAACCGATGTTGCCCGAAAATGTCAAAAATGCAGCCGTCGTGCTCGTCGACGATACGCCGGCCAATCTCAGGCTGCTGGAATCCAGCATGAAGGCATTCGGCCTGCGCAATGTGCGGGCATTCAGCGATTCGGCGGCGGCGCTGGATTGGTTGCAGGGCATGGCTTGGGATCTTCTGGTGCTTGATCTGGACATGCCGGCACCCAACGGTTTCGATATCCTGAAAGCGCTCGAGGACCGCGACCGCAGCGCTTCGCCGATCATCGTTGTCAGCGCCCTGAGCCGCCCGGAAGACCGCCGCAAGGGACTGTCGCTCGGTGCCAATGATTACATCTGCAAGCCGCTTGACCTGCCCGAGCTGCTGTTGCGCGTCCGCAACAGCCTCGCATTGAGCGTGGCCACCCAGTCCCTGCGCACCGAACGCGACCAGCTCGATCAGGCCGTGTTTGCGCGCACCGCCCAGCTGCGTGACAGCTACCAGAGCATCATCGGCATGCTCTCCCGGGCTGCCGGATACCGTGAGAATGAAACCGAACGGCATGTCATGCGTATCGGTGAATACGCGGCACTGATCGCGCGCGCCATCGGTCTGACCGAAGAGCAATGCGAAAACATGCGGCTGGCCATGCCGATGCATGACATCGGCAAAATCGGCATTCCGGAGGAAATCCTGAAGAAGTCAGGGCCGTTCACACCGGAACAGCGTGAAATCATGCAGCATCACGCCCGCATCGGCTATCACATCCTGAATGACAGCAAGGCGACGCCGTTGACCCAGCTCGCGGCCGAAATTGCGCTTTTTCATCATGAACACTGGGATGGACAAGGCTACCCGCAGGGCCTGAAAGGCGAAGACATCCCGCTGTCGGGCCGCATTGCCGCCATCTGCGATGTCTACGACGCGCTGCGTTCGGCGCGCCCCTACAAAACCGCCTGGTCCGCCGAAGAAACCCTCGCGTTTTTCCGCGAGCGCTCGGGCAGCCATTTCGACCCTGAGCTGGTGCATGTGTTCGAACGCATCTTCGACCAGCTCGAAGGCATCCAGAGCAGCCTGGTCGACGAGGAGCCGAAGTCGCTCGAGGAGCTGGCGCGCATGGCGGGCTCACCGATTTCGGACATCCTCAACGAGCGCGATTTGTAACGAGCTGCCCGGAGCCCGATTTCAGTTATCATGGAAATCCGATGACGCATTTTGCGGTGGAGCAGCGATGATGGATAGACGTGATTTTCTGGCAGCCTCGGGCGCATCGCTCGGCGGCCTGATGATTCCCGGTTTCGGGCGTGCCGTGGCCGCAGAAGCCCTTCTGGAAACGATGGATCCGGCGCGCAAGAAAGTACTGGCCGACATCGCGCTCGCTGCCGCCACCGGCGCCGGCGCCAGCTACTGCGATGTCCGCATCGGCCGCTATCTCCGGCAGTCCATCACCACCCGTGAAAAACGCGTCCAAAGCGTCCTCAACAGCGAATCCACCGGCGCCGGCATCCGTGTCATCGTCAACGGCACCTGGGGCTTCGCCGCCAGCAGCGATCTCAGCAACGACGGCATCGCTCGCGCCGCCCGTCAGGCGGTCGCCATTGCGCGCGCCAACAGCGTGGCGCAGACCGAGCCGGTGCGTCTGGCGCCGGTCAAGGGTGTCGGACAGGTGTCCTGGGCCACGCCGATCGGCCGCAACGCCATGGCCGTGCCGGTCAAGGACAAGGTCGAACTGCTGCTCGGCGTGAATGCCGCTGCGATGGCGGCCGGCGCCAATTTCATCAATTCCCAACTGTTCATCGTCAACGAACAGAAATATTTCGCCTCCACCGACGGTTCCTACATCGACCAGGATGTGCACCGGATCTGGCCGAATTTCAATGTCACCGCCATCGACAAGGCCAGCGGCAAGTTCCGCAGCCGCAACGCATTGTCATCGCCGATGGGCATGGGCTACGAGTACCTGGAGGGCGGCCGGAGCATCTCGCTGCCCAATGGATTGACGGCTTACAAAGATCGCTATGACATGCTCGAGGACGCCGTGCAGGCGGCCAAGCACGCGGTAATGAAACTCAAGGCGCCCTCGGTCAAGCCCGGCAAGTACGATCTGGTGCTCGATCCGAGCAATCTGTTCCTGACCATCCATGAAAACGTCGGACATCCGCTGGAGCTCGACCGTGTGCTGGGCTACGAAGCCAATTTCGCTGGCACCAGTTTCGCCACCCTCGACAAGCGCGAGCAGGGTTTCCGTTACGGCAGCGACATCGTCACCCTGTTCGCCGACAAGACCGTGCCCGGAACCCTCGGTGCCGTCGGTTACGACGACGAAGGGGTCAAGACCAAGCAATGGGATCTGGTCAAGGACGGCATTCTGGTCAATTACCAGGCTATCCGCGATCAGGCCCACATCATCGGCGAAACCGAATCGCAGGGCTGCTGTTATGCGCAGAGCTGGGCGGACGTGCAATTCCAGCGCATGGCGAACGTT
Source organism: Arenimonas sp. (assembly GCA_049421545.1). Taxonomy (GTDB): domain Bacteria; phylum Pseudomonadota; class Gammaproteobacteria; order Xanthomonadales; family Xanthomonadaceae; genus Arenimonas. The sequence continues at coordinate 36,785 of JBMSNF010000001.1, read as the reverse complement.
TCGCTATCTCCGGGTAAAAAGCCCCTGAAGCCCGCAGACATGATCAAGAATGTCGAAAAGGGCATCTATATCCTCGGCCGCGGTTCGTTCTCGATCGACCAGCAGCGTTACAACGCCCAGTTCGGCGGCCAGCTGTTCTATGAAATCGAAAACGGCAAGATCACCGGCATGATCGAAGACGTGGCTTATCAGATCCGGACCCCGGAGTTCTGGAACGCCTGCACCGCCATCTGCGATGAAAGCGATTTCCGCCACGGCGGTTCCTTCTTCGACGGCAAAGGCCAGCCGTCCCAGGTGTCGGCGGTTTCCCATGGCGCGGCCACCACCCGTTTCGACGGCATCAACATCATCAATACCGCCCGTTCGCTCGGATGAGCCCTGTCGCCATGACTAATGGGCTATGCCAATGCCGGAAGGCCTTCACTATGATGGGGGTTCGCCTGCCGCCGGCCGGTGGCGCGACCCCCTCATCAACCCAGGAGCACTGCGATGGATAGACGACATTTCTTGGCGGCATCGGGCATCGGCCTGAGCGGCTTCATGATTCCGGGCTTCGGCAACGCCGTGGCGGCCGAAGCCTTGCTGACCAAAATGGATCCGGCCCGCAAGAAAGTGCTGGCCGACATCGCGCTCGGTGCGGCCACCGCCGCCGGCGCCAGCTACTGCGACGTCCGCATCGGCCGCTATATGCGCCAGTTCGTGATCACCCGCGAAAACAAGGTGCAGAACGTGGTCAACACCGAGTCCATCGGTGCCGGCATCCGCGTCATCGCCAACGGCACCTGGGGCTTCGCCGCCACCAGCGACCTCAGCAATGCCGCCATCGCCAAGGCCGCCCAACAGGCGGTCGCCATTGCCAAAGCCAACGCCAAGTCACAGACCAAGCCGGTACAGCTGGCGCCGGTCAAGGGCGTCGGTGAAGTGTCCTGGGCCACGCCGATCAAGAAAAACGCGATGGAAGTGCCGGTCAAGGACAAGGTCGATCTGCTGCTTTCCGCCAACAGTGCGGCCATGGCCGCCGGCGCCAATTTCGTCAACTCCATGCTGTTCCTGGTCAACGAGCAGAAATATTTCGCGTCCACCGACGGTTCCTACATCGACCAGGACGTGCACCGGATCTGGCCGACCTTCACGGTCACCGCCATCGACAAGGCCACCGGCAAATTCCGCAGCCGCGACAGCCTGTCTTCGCCGATGGGCATGGGCTACGAATACCTCGACGGCGGCCGCAGCATCGCGCTGCCGAACGGGCTGACCGCCTACAAGGACCGTTACGACATGAAGGAAGACGCCATTGCCGCCGCCAAGCAGGCCCAGCTGAAACTGAAAGCGCCCTCGGTCAAGCCCGGCAAGTACGATCTGGTGCTCGATCCCTCCCATCTGTGGCTGACCATCCACGAAAACGTCGGACATCCGCTCGAACTCGACCGCGTCCTCGGTTATGAAGCCAACTATGCCGGTACCAGCTTCGCCACCATCGACAAACTGAAGGACAAATTCAAGTACGGCAGCGACAGGGTCACCCTGTTCGCCGACAAGGTCCAGCCGAACACGCTCGGCGCCGTCGGTTACGACGATGAAGGCGTCAAGACCAAGCGCTGGGATCTGGTCAAGGACGGCACCCTGGTCAATTACCAGGCCATCCGCGATCAGGCCCACATCATCGGTGAAGCCGAATCGCATGGCTGCTGTTACGCCGACTCCTGGTCGAGCGTGCAGTTCCAGCGCATGGCCAACGTTTCGCTTGAACCGGGCAAATCGCCGCTGTCGGTGGCGGACATGATCAAGAATGTCGAAAAAGGCATCTACATCATCGGTGACGGCTCGTTCTCGATCGACCAGCAGCGTTACAACGCGCAGTTCGGCGGCCAGCTGTTCTATGAAATCGAAAACGGCAAAATAAAGGGCATGGTCGAAGACGTCGCCTACCAGATCCGCACGCCGGAATTCTGGAGCGCCTGCTCGGCCATCTGCGACGAACGCGATTACCGTTTCGGCGGCTCGTTCTTCGACGGCAAGGGCCAGCCCGGCCAGGTTTCCGCGGTCTCGCACGGTTCCAGTACCGCGCGCTTCGACGGCATCAACGTCATCAGCACGGCCCGGTCCCTGGGCTAACCGACCTCACTACAGGAGCAAGCATCCATGAGCATGTATACGGAACAACAGGCCAAAGCGATCCTCGACAAGGTCATCGCGCTGAGCAAGGCCGATGAGTGCACCGCCACCCTCGGCGGCGGCATCAACGGCAACATCCGCTTCGCGCTGAACAACGTGTCCACCAGCGGCATCGTCACTAATGCCGAACTGGCCGTGCAGGTCGCCTTCGGCAAGCGCGTCGGCGTCGCCACCATCAACGAGTTCGATGATGAATCGCTGGCACGCGTGGTCCGCCGCGCCGAGGAACTGGCACGTCTGGCGCCCGAGAACGAGGAATTCGTTCCGGCCATCGGCAAGCAGAGCTACAAGCCCACGCCGACCTTCAATGCCGGCATCGCCGCCATCACCCCGGAATACCGCGCTCAGGTCGCCGCCGATTCCATCAATCCCTGCAAGAGCGACGGACTGATCGCCGCCGGCTTCCTGTCCGACAGCGTCGGCTTCTTCGCATCGGCCAACAGCAACGGCAACTTCGCCTACCAGCAATCCACCGGGCTGGATTACACCTGCACCGTGCGCACCGAAGACGGCACCGGCTCCGGCTGGGTCGCCCGCAATGCCGGCAGCGTCGAGGACTTCAAAGCCTCGCGTGAAATCCAGACCGCCATCCAGAAAGCCAAAGGCTCACGCGGCGCCAAGGCGCTCGAGCCGGGCAAGTACACCGTCATTCTGGAACCGGCGGCTTCGGCCGGCCTGATTTCCTTCATGATGAACGGCTTCGATGCCCGCCAGGCCGATGAAGGCCGCAGCTTCCTGACCAAGAAAGGCGGCGGCAACAAGCTCGGCGAGCAGGTGTTCGATCCGCGCGTGAGCCTGCACACCGATCCCTGGAATCCGGATGTGCCGGTGATGCCCTGGGACGGCGAAGGTCTGCCGCGCGAAAAGATGACCATCATCGACAAGGGCAAGGTGTCCTATCTCGAATATTCGCGCTACTGGGCCAAGCTCAAGGGCAAGGAGGCCAAGGGCTCGCCCGGCAATCTGATCATGGCCGGCGGCACCAAGTCCACCATGGATCTGGTCAAGGGCACCGCGAAAGGCATTCTGGTCACCCGCACCTGGTACATCCGCATGGTCGACCCGCAGACCGTGCTGCTGACCGGCCTGACCCGCGACGGCACCTTCTACATCGAGAATGGCGAGATTAAATATCCGATCAAAAATTTCCGTTTCAACGAGTCGCCGGTGATCATGCTCAACAACATCGAAGAGCTCGGCAAGCCGATCCGCCTCGGCGATGACGAATCGCCGTTCGTGATGATGATTCCGCCGATGAAGATCCGCGACTTCACCTTCACGTCGCTGTCGGACGCCGTGTGATGCCCCGGGAGCCGGCATGGACCGTGCCGACTTCCTGCGTTTGATGCTCGGCGGTGCGGCCATGGCCGCGCTGCCGCGCATGGCCGCCGCAGGCCCCGAATACGATTTCCGCTTTACCCGGCTGATGTACGAGTCCGGGGATTGGGATGTGGATGCGCGCATGCCGTCCAATGTGATCACCGCGCTGATCGATTACACCAGCCTGCGGGTCGACCCGAAAGAACATGTCATCGCCCTGTCGGATCCGAAAATGCGGCTGGCCCCGTTCTGTTACCTGGCCGGCCACAAGCTGGTGCAGTTCAGTCCGGCCGAGCGCCGGAATTTCGAGGCCTATCTGCGCAGCGGCGGCTTCATCTTCGTGGACGACTGCAACCACGACATCGACGGCCTGTTCGCCAAATCCTTCGAAGCCCAGATGGCCTCCATCTTCGGACCGAAGGCTTTGGGCAAAATCCCCAACTCCCATCCGCTGTACTCCAGTTTTTTCCGTTTCAGCGAGCCGCCGACCACCAGTTTCGAGCTGAACGGCTGGGGCGATGACATCGTGCACGATTACCTGAAAGGCATCAGCTTCGACGGCCGTCTCGGACTGCTCTACAGCAACAAGGACTACGGCTGCGAATGGGATTACGACTGGCGCAACAAGCGTTTCCTCGCCGAAGACAACACCAAGTTCGCCGTCAACATCGTGATGTACGCCCTCAACGCCTGATTCACCAGAACCCACTCACGGACCCTGCCGTCATGACCAGCAACGAAGCCGAAATCCAAGCCACCCTCAACCAGCTCGGCGATCTGCGTGCCGCCATCGCCAAAGCCATCGTCGGCCAGGATGCGGTGGTCGAGCAACTGCTGATCGGTCTGCTTGCCGGCGGCCATTGTCTGCTCGAGGGCGTGCCGGGGCTGGGCAAAACCCTGCTGGTCCGCTCGCTCGGGCAGGCGCTGGCACTGTCGTTCCGGCGTATCCAGTTCACCCCGGATCTGATGCCCAGCGACATTCTCGGCACCGAAATCCTCGAAGAAGATCACGGGACCGGCAAGCGTCATTTCAAATTCCAGCCCGGCCCGGTATTCACCAACCTTCTGCTGGCCGACGAGCTCAACCGCACGCCGCCGAAAACCCAGGCCGCGCTGTTGGAGGCGATGCAGGAACATACCGTCAGCTATGCCGGCGTCACGCATGCCTTGCCGGAGCCTTTCTTCGTGCTGGCCACGCAGAATCCGCTGGAACAGGCCGGCACCTATCCGCTGCCCGAAGCCCAGCTCGATCGCTTCCTGCTGCATATCCGCGTCGATTATCCGAGCGAGGCCGAGGAGCGCGATATCCTGATGCAGACCACCGGCAGCGGATCTTCGCAGGTGCCGAAGGTGATGGCCGGCGAGGCCGTGCTTGAATTGCAGAAGCTGGTGCGCGAGGTCCACATCAGCGCCGACATGCTGGCCTGGATCAACCGTCTGGTGCGTGCCAGCCGGCCGCAGTCCGCAACACCGGGCATCGGGCAATGGGTGAAGTGGGGCGCCGGTCCGCGTGCCGGACAGGCGTTGGTGCTCAGCGCCAAAGCACGCGCCCTCATCCATGGCCGCTTCGCCGTCACCGAAGACGATGTGCGCGCCCTGGCGGCGCCGGTGATGCGTCACCGCCTGCTGCTGACCTTCATGGCCGAAGCCGAACAGAAAAGCGCCGATGATGTCGTGGCCCTGCTGCTGGCCGCGGTTCCGTATCCGCGCTGAGCCCTAACGCGATGTCCGGGCCCGACCTGATTCCCGCCGACGTCCGGGCGCGCCTGAAAGGGCTGCGTCTGGTCTCGCGGCGCGTGTCGGGTGCGCTCGGCATCGGACAGCACCACAGCCGCTCGCGCGGTGCAGGCATGGAGTTCGCCCAGTACCGGGCTTACGAACCGGGTGACGAGCCGCGGCAGATCGACTGGAAACTGTACGCGCGTTCCGACAAATTCTTCGTGCGCGAATCCGAGCGCGACAGCCCCTTGGCGGCCTGGGTCTTGCTCGATGCGACCGCATCGATGGCGCAGGCCGATGCCGCCCGACCCGGCTGGAGCCGTCTGCAGGCGGCGAAAGCGCAGGCCGCCTGCGTGTTCGAACTGGCCTGCCGTCAGGGCGATCGCTTCGGCCTGATAGTCGTCAGCAACAACCGCCTGCAGGTGATCAATGCCGGCAGCGGCACCCGCCACCGGGATCAGTGTCTGAAGATGCTGGTTGCCGCAGACGCCGCAGGCACCTGGCCGGGCGAAGCCGATTGCCGACTGATCTGGGAGCGCATCCACGCCAATGATCTGGTGCTGCTGCTCAGCGATGATTTCGATGAGGCGGTGTTGGGACTGATCGAGCGTCTTGCCGCCGCCCGGCGCGAGGTGCTGAATATCCAGATCCTGACCGTCGAAGAGCGCGACTTCCCGTTCCGTGACGGCCGCCGCTTCATCGATGTCGAATCCGGTGCGGAGCTGCTGACCGATGCCGGCGCCGCACGCAATGATTATCTGCAGGCGTTTGCCGCCGCACTCCGGCAATTGAATCTGCGTCTGAACTCCGCCGGCATCCGCCATGTGTCTTACGCACTGGATGAAAATATCGATGCGCCCCTGCAGCGCCTGTTCGCGCAGGGCAAAGCGCACTTCCAGGAAAGCGCATGAATTTCCTGTTGCCCTCCGCGCTGCTGGCTCTGTTCGCCTTGGCGCTTCCCTTGCTGATTCATCTGAGCCGGCGTTCACAGCAGCATCGGACCGATTTCGCGGCACTGCGTTGGCTGCAGGCGCGCTTCCGCCCGCGTCGCCAACCGATCGTGCAGGAGTGGCTGTTGTTGTTGATCCGTCTCTTGCTGCTGACGGCCGTGGTTCTGTTTCTGGCCATTCCGGTCCGTCAGCATACGCCGGCACCTGCGCACTGGCTGGTCGCGGTTCCCGGCGTGGCCTGGCCGCCGGATGAAGTGCTGCCCTCTGGAAATGCGGTCAGTCGGCATTGGCTGGCTCCGGGCTTTCCCGAAGCCGATCGTCCCTTGCCGCCGGTGGCGGTCCCGGTCGCGAGTCTGTTGCGCGAACTGGATGCCAAATTGCCGGGAACAACGCAATTGACGGTACTGGTGCCCGAGCGCATCCGTGGATTGGATGCCGAACGCCCGCAACTGCAACGGCCGGTGCAGTGGCGAACCGTGCAAGGGCAGATGCCGGCGCACACCCCTCCGGTTCTGGTGCCGGCCATGGCCATCACGCCGGATCCGGTGAACGCCGAAAGTGCGCGCTATTTCCGCGCCGCCTACCGGGTCTGGCAAAGTCACCTTCCTGAAACCAGGCAAAGCACACTGCCGGTGCTTGCCGGCGATGCCGTGCCGTCGGCGCCTGTGCGGATTTGGGTGTACCTGCCTGCCGGGCCGGTACCGGCGCCGGTTCTTGCGTGGTCGCGAAAAGGCGGCACGCTCATGCTCGGCCCGGATGCCGTCATCGATGCGCCGGCAGCGTCGGTGCTTTGGCGCGCGGACGATGGCAACGCCTTGGTGAAGCAACACGCCATCGGTTCCGGGCGCGTACTGCAATGGCAGCAAGCTTTGGATGGCCGGCGCGTGCCGCAATTGCGTGATTCCGGATTTCCGGAGCATTTGCGGAATCTGCTGGAAGCCGTTCCTGCGCCGGATTCCGGAATGGCGCAAACGCAGCGCCCGCGGATCGGCGCTTCACCGTCGATTCCGGAGCCGCAGCCCTTGCAGCCCTGGCTGCTGATCGCCGTTGTGCTGTTGTTTCTTGTCGAGAGAATCGTCGCCACGCGACCGAGCCGGGGAATGCCGGCATGAGTATTCCCTCACGCGCCCTGCGGTGGCTCAATCAGGCCCGCCAACGCGAGGTCATCATTGTCGTCGCGGCAGGCCTGCCGGTGATGGCAGCGGCGTTTGCCGTCTGCTGGCGCTTCTTCAGTCCGGTGTATGCGGCCATGCTATTGGCGGTATCAGCGGCAATCCTGGCTTACGTCCTTTGGCGGCGCCTGCGCCGCATGGACAAGGGCTGGCTGATACGGCGTCTGGACGCATTGCCGGTCCTGGAAAACAGTGCCGATCTGCTGCTCAGCACGCAGACGCCGGAGCCGCGTCTGGCTGCCCTGCAGCAGCAACGTGTGCTGCAGCGGCTGGCATCGTTGCCGGAGCAGGATCTGCGACGGCCGTTTCCCGCTGTCGGCATTGCCCTTGCACTGCTGCTGTCTGCCGCGCTTGCCGCTACCGCGTATTTCCGGCCACCATCGCAGGATGGCGGCACCGCCAAAGCAACTTCGGCGGCGGCTTCGGCCACCAAGGTTCCGGTGAAACTTGTCGATGCGCGGCTTCGGATTGTGCCGCCGTCTTACACCGGTTTGCCGGTACGGACCGAAACCGGCCTGCCGGCGAAATTTCCGGAAGGCAGCCGGATCATCTGGCGGCTGCGTTTCGCGCCGCAGCCGACGCAGGCGAACTTGCAGTTCTTCAATGGCAGCGTTCTGCCTTTGCGGCGCGACGGGGACGTCTGGACGGTGGATACCGTCATCGCGGCATCCGATGTCTATCGCTTCGTCATTCCCGGCCAGACATCGCCGAACCCCTGGCAACGCTTGGATGCCATTCCCGACCGGGCCCCGCAATGGCGCGTCAGTCTGCCTGACCGCAGCCTGAGTCTGGTGAGCTCCGGGCAACGCAGCTGGTCGCTGCAGATGGAAGCGGAAGACGATTACGGTCTGGCCGATGCGGTCATGGACATCCAGTTGGCGCAGGGCAGCGGTGAAAACATCCAATTCAAAAGCATCAGCCGGCCCTTGTCCGGGCAGGGCTCGCCGACGCGGCGGCGCTACAGTGCCGTTCTGGATCTGGCCGCACTCGGCATGCAGGTCGGTGATGACCTGATCGTGCAGTTCCGTGTCAGCGACCGGCGCCGGCCCCAGGCCAATACCGCCGTCAGTGCCGCATATATCCTGCGTTGGTCGGCGGAAGACGCCTACGAAGCCAGTGGTGTCGAGGGCATGTTGAAGAAGGTGATGCCGGCCTATTTCCGCAGCCAGCGCCAGATCATCATCGACACCGAAAAGCTGTTGGCGGAGAGAAAGAAAATCAGCCGGGAACAGTTCGAAATCCGTTCCGACACCATCGGTGTCGATCAACGCATCCTGCGCTTGCGCTATGGCCAGTTCCTCGGTGAAGAAACCGAAGCTCCGGAGCCGCCGGCTGAGGGCGTCCAGCATAGCGATGACGATGGCCATGATCACGGCGGCGACAGCGGCAAAGCACCTGCAAAGTCGGCGACCACTTCCGACCAGAGCATTCTCGAAGAATTCGGCCACACGCACGACATTCCGGAAGCGGCCACCTTGCTTGATGCCGGAACCAAATCCCTGCTGCGTTCGGCGCTGAATGAAATGTGGCAGGCCGAACTGCATCTGCGTCAGGCCGAGCCGGCCAAGGCGCTGCCTTATGCGTATCGTGCGCTGGCATTCATCAAGAAAGTGCAGCAGGCCGAGCGCATCTATCTCGCGCGTGTCGGTCCAGATCTGCCGCCGATCGATGAAAGCCGGCGGCTCAGCGGCGACCGCAGCGGTTTCAAGGCGCCTGCGGACATGCTGCGTGCCGCCGAACGCGAGGACGCGCCCCTGTTGCTGTTCTGGCGCAGCCTCGATGCGGCGGGTTCGCCGGATACCGCTGACTTGCAGCGATGGATGGCTGACCATGGCGATCGCTTGCCCGATGCCCTGGGCCTGAAGGTGGCTTTGGCCGAAATGGAAAGCCGACCGGATTGCCGCAGTTGCCGTGATGCGGTCAAGGCCCTGCTGTGGCCGGTATTGGCCAGGCCACCCTCGGTGCCGAAAGCGCGGCGTCCGCAGCCCGTGGACAGCCCCTATCAGAAAGCCTTGCGCCTGGAGGGACAGCCATGATGCCATCGGATGTCATTGCGGGTCTCCTTGCCCTTGCCGTGCTCATTGCGGTGGTGCAGCTTTGGCGTGCGGCCCGCCGCCATCCGGTCAAGCCTTGGCGCATCATCGTTTTGATGGTGCTCAGTGGAATCTCCGCACTGATGCTTTATTTCACTCTGCTGCCACCAACCCAGTGGGTACCCGCCGGTGAGCGCATCGTGTTGACCGCCCATGCCGATTCGGTGACTGCCATTCCCGAAGGCCGACGTATTGCCTTGCCGGAAGCGCCCGCGCTGATGACGATGACGCGCGTGCCGGATGTGGCGACACTGCTGCGTCAATCACCGGATGTCGGACATTTACTGATCGTCGGTGATGGCTTGCCGGCCCGTGACCGGGAGGCCGTGGCAGGCCGGAGCCTGCGCTTTCTGCCGGGTGCCCCGCCTGTGGGTCTGGTGGATTTCTGGATGCCGGAAACCATTGTCATCGGCAATCGCTGGCAGTTGCGTCTGCGCCTCTCCGGCATCACCCAGGCGCGGGTTGAATTACGCGATCCGTCCGGAATCCTGGTGGATGGTGCCATTCCGGAACGCAATGGAGACGCCCTGCTTTCCGATATCGCCCGGGCTTCTGGTCAGGTGAGCTACCAACTGCGCGTGTTGGATGCGGCAGGAAAAATCCGTGAAACGTTTACGGTTCCGGTTGCGGTCAGCCAGCCGCAGACGCTGAAGCTGCTCAGTCATTCCGGTGGCCCGGGGCCGGATCTGAAGGCAATCCGGCGTTGGGCGCTGGATGCGGGTCTGCAACTGCAGAGCCACATCGAACTCGGACCGGGCATGACGGTGCGCACGGAGGGCGCCGATGTCCGCCCCGCCACTTTGGCTGCGCAGGACATGCTCATCATCGACGAGCGCGCATGGCAGGGTTTCGATGGCGGTCAACGCCGGAACATCCGCGAGGCCGTCGGCAACGGTCTCGGCCTGTTGCTGCGTATCACCGGACCGCTGTCGGCGCAGACGGCCGCGGATTTCCGCCAGATGGGTCTGCGTATCGATGCGGCAGATCTTGTCGAGAGCGTGCAGTTGGCTCCGGATGCCGCAAAACAGGAGTGGCCTGTATTGAGCCGCCGGCCGGTGCGCATCACTACCACAGACGGCGTGGTGGCATTGGCAGGCACCCAGGGCGAGCCCTTGATGGTCTGGCGTTCTTACGGCAGCGGACGTATCGGCGTGTTGCCGCTCTCGGACAGCTACCGGCTCGCTCTGGCCGGCTTCGGCGATGCCCACAGCCGGATCTGGAGCGATCTGGTTTCGGTGTTGGTACGGCCGCAGGCGGAAAATCCGCCGACCCGGCGCGGCAATACGGCATGGCCGCATGAACGCATGGTGTTCTGCCATCTGCAGCCGGATGCCGCCGTTCAGGCCGCGGCCGACCGGCAGGTGCTGGTCGTTGAAACGACGGGAATGAATGCAGGCTGTGCCGCCTATTGGCCGCAAGCCGCAGGTTGGCACATACTCACGAGCGGCAAAATGCAGTTGCCCTTTTATGTGCACGCACCGAAAGAGGGTGAAGCACTGCGGCGCGCCCGCCTGCAAACGGAAACCCTGAAGTTAACCACGGTATCGCCGGAAAACACCGTCACATCGGGCACGCCGATTCCGGGTTCGCCATGGCCCTGGTTCATCGGCTGGTTGCTGGCCAGCAGTCTGCTCTGGTGGCTGGAGCGCAGCCGGTTGGGAAAAGATCCGCGTTAGGCGCAGTCGTCCCAACAAAGCTCAGTGGCGATTGATCACCGCAAGAATATGGATATGTTCGAGGTCTAACGCTAATCCTGTGCTACCCAGTACGAAGTCAATCCTAAATGCTAAGCAATCCAGCCACGCGCCAATGCCCGGCGTGACAGCGCCACCAGACCGATGGCGACCAGCAGAACGAAGCCCTGCATGGCCATCACGAAAGTGCCGGGATTGACGCCGCTGAGGATGAACAGGCCGATATCCTGCACGATCACGCCGACCAAAGACAGCTCGAGCAGCAATGCCGACCAGCGCTTGCCTAGTATCAGGCCGAGGCAGCCGGCTGCGCCGAACCAGACCGCGATGGCGGTCGCCGCCACCGCCCAAACCGGGCGACTGTTATAAAGTGCTTGTTGCGTCGCATCCATCGCCGCGATATCCTCCGGGCTGAGCATGACATCGCTCAGATAGGCAGCGCAGCCCATCAGATTCCAGAGCAGGGCAAGAATCGCCACAGGCAGATACCATTTCGGTCGTGTGGTCATGACAGATCTCCTAGTGTTTTGTGTTAGTGGATTACAACGCGCCGGACCGATACCGTCAAGATGGTCGGCGTGACTAAGGGGTTTTGAACAGATTGACCATGCTGGTGATGGTGGACATCGAACTGCTGACGGCATTCAACGACGTCCCCCCAGTTTCAGTAGCAGAGCTGTTTAGAGTCCATGGTTATTGTAACGGAACTGCGGTTAGCTGTTTCGCATAAGCTGCCGGTGTCATTCCACCGAGCACTTTCTTTGGTCTATCCTCGTTGTATTCTCGTCGCCAGGTTTCGATGACGGCACGTGCGTGTAGCAGGTTCGGAAACCAATGTTCATTCAGACATTCGTCGCGCAGCCGACCGTTAAAGCTCTCGATGTAGGCGTTCTGGTTCGGTTTGCCGGGTTCAATCAACCGTAACGCAATACCGCGCTCAAAGGCCCATTCCAACATCGTTTTGCCGCAAAATTCTTTGCCGTTGTCGGTACGGATTACCCTAGGCAGGCCGCGGCTCAGTGCTAGCCGCTCAAGAACCCGCACCACGCCGTGTCCCGAGATGGCACGGTCAACTTCAATGGCAACCGCTTCATGGGTGGCATCGTCCACAATCGTCAAGCACTTGAGCACACGGCCATCGGCAGTCCGGTCAAACACGAAATCCATCGACCAAACTTGATTGGCCGCTGTGGGCCGAAGCAAGGGCTGACGCTCTCCGAGCGGTACTTTCTTGCGTTTGCGCCGCCGCACCTGCAGTTGCGCTTCCTGATACAGCCGCTCAACACGCTTGTAGTTCACCATCGTTCCTGCCTGCCTAATCTTGAGGTAAATCATCCCGACGCCATAGCGCTTGTGACGATGCGCCAACGCCAAGATCTGCTCGCGCAACGCATCATTGCGGTCCGGCCGGGGCTGGTAGCGGTAGGCGCTGGCGCTCATATCAGCCACAGCCAAGGCCCGGCGTTCACTCAACCCCTTCTCAGCAAGATGCCGCACCAGCATTCGCCTTGCCGGCGCGGTCACCACTTTTTTCGTAAGGCGTCCTTGATCAGGTCGTTCTCGAAGACCTGTTCTGCCAGCAGTTTCTTGAGGCGGGCATTCTCCGCTTCCAAATCCTTCAGTCGCTTGGCATCCGGCACGCTCATGCCGCCGAACTTACTCCGCCATAGGTAGTACGAAGCTTCGCTAAAGCCATGACGGCGGCATAGGTCCTTTATCGGTATGCCGGCCTCGGCTTCACGCAGGAATCCAATAATCTGCTCTTCGGTAAATCGCTTCTTCATGTCCAATCTCCTTCATCTGGGATATTGGACTCCAAATCAGCGTGCTACTCAAATCCGGGGGGACGTCGTACCTATTCTTGTTCAGGGTTTAAAATTATTGTAATTTATTGTAAATCATTGATATATATATATAAAATACTGGTAGTCAATTCTGAGCTTGAATGAATTTTAACTAATTTCTGAATGGAAAAGCGACAGTTTGCAATCATTCAGGAAATTGCTAGTATTGACCAGTCGACGCATTTCGGTGCTGCGACAGACACATCAAATAAAAACTAGGGAGCTTGTGTATGTTGAAACGCATTATTTTGACCGGGTCGCTGCTGGCAGCTGCAGGTGGCGCAGTGGCATCGGATTCTTGGACAGGCTGGTATGCCGGCGTCAATGTTGGTCAGGGAAGTTTGGATGCCCAGTCGTCGGCCGCTTTAAGCGGCTCCTGGAGCAGTGAATCGGCGGCAACCCAGACGGCTGTCCTGGATGCCCTATCCGGTGAATACGACGGCAGTGGAACGTCCTGGGGACTCTTCGCCGGTTATGACCATGATTTTGACAATGGTTTTGTACTCGGCATCGAAGCCGAATATGGTGATCACGGCGCCAATGGAGAAGATGTCCAGAGTGTCGCAAGTACCAGTAGCGCTCTTGAATACACCGTCGGACAGGTATTTGAAGCCGGAGACAGTTATTCAATCCGCCCGCGTTTCGGTTATGCAGGAGAGCAAGTTATGGCCTACGTTACCGCCGGATGGGCCTGGACGGATGTTGATTTTGCTACGGCGCTTACTGAAACAGGTCTGGATAACGGATATGCAAAACTGGGTGGCGCATCAAAGAGTTTCAGCCAGACCGTTTTTGGGGCTGGCCTAGAATTCCGCTTCGGCGGAAACTGGAGTGGTCGCCTGGAATATCTCCGTTACAATGGCGGAGATGTCACTTACGATCTGGAGTATGTGCCCGGAAGTACTTTCCCCGGCTATGGTGAAACCATCACTCAAGACTTTGATGCTGATGTCATCCGCTTAGGTCTTGCTTATCGGTTCTGATGCAGGAGGCCCCGGTTTGCTTGCAAATCGGGGCCTCCCTGTCTGTTATGCGTTGGGTGCGGCCCGCTTTAGCGGGTTTACCGAACCTACGTATTCAAGGTCCTTCATCGACTCCGTTGTACCTGCAGAAGGAGCAGCAGCTTCGCGCTCCAAACCCGGTAACCGGCATCATTCGGATGCACACCATCGGTTACGAACAGCGCTGCATTCTGCCCGCCTTGGGCATCGGCGAATTGCGGATACAGATCAAGGAATACGGTGTAACCGGCATGCGGCTTCCGTGCGGCCATGGCCTTGATGAGGGCGTTAACCGGAACCACCACGCTGCGGTTGCGTTCGGCATCATTGGTCGGAAGCAGCGACTGCAGGATGATGCGCGCCTTCGGTTTGCGGGCATGCACGGCATCAAGCACCGAGCTGATGCCGGCGGATACGCTTTCGATCACCGGATCTTCCTGCGCCCAGGTATTGTTGACGCCGATCATCAGCACGATGAACTCCGGATCCAGCTCCGGCGCATCCAGTTGCCCCATGCCGCCCTCGGCCTTCGGCTGAATTCGGTACAGCACGTGTTCGGTGCGGTCGCCGGATATGCCCATGTTCAGCGCACGGTTTTCCGGAAGCCCGTTGACGAATGCCGGCTGCCAGCTGTCGATTCCGAATTTCTGACCGCGTACCCAGGGATTCTCGCCCAACTGCCAGAAATCGGTGATGGAGTCGCCCAAAAAGACCAGTTTCACCGCCGGCAATGCTTCGCGGTTCGCCAGTTCCGCGTTGATCGCTTCCGAGCGGAGCTGCCAGTATTCCACGCGCCGCAGCGGAGATTCCGAAACGAAGCCGGGGCTTCCTGCGGCCGGAACCGTTCCGGTGAATGCAAGCGCGATGAAAGCCAGTATCCGGAGCATGGGCAACCTGAAAAACGGATTCGACGTCGGGTATGGCTGCATGGGAGTCAATGTCCTTTGTTCATGGGTTGAAGTCATTGCCGTGCAGGTGCACGCCGATTTCATCGAGTTCTCTGTGGATCGAGGCATGTGGAATCCGCGCATTGCTGATGCCGATTTCGAACCGAACCGATTCAACGCCATTGTCAGAAGCCAACAATTGCGAGTCCAGCGCGGTCATGTCGATGTCATGCCGCGCCAGCACCGTCAGGATGTCGCGCAGCATGCCGATGCGGTTGGGTGCCGAAATGACCAAGCTTCTGCTGCGTAGATTGCCGAGCCGATTAAGTGCGGCTTCGGTGCGTTCCGCCATTTGCCTGCGCCAGCTTCCATCCGGATCAAGGGTCTGCACGGTGGCTTCGAACTGACGGGTCAGAAGCTCACGTGAATCTTTCGATTCCGTGATGGCGGCGAGACTGTTGGAAAGCGACTCGAGAAGTCCGCGCCCGAATTCGCCCGAAAGGCCGGAGGCGATGATGCCGGCAGAAACGTCGCTGCGCTGCGCCGCAACCCGTCCCAGACCGAGCTCGGCCAGAAGATAGTTTGCGGATGCCAGGCTGGTGAGTTCAGAAATACCGATTCGCTGTGCGGCAAGTCCCTGGCCCAGCACCGCCATGAAGGCCCGCTGCACCAGATGCGGAAGCAACTGCACGAGCGCCATGAGTTCGTCATGCCGGCTGAAATCGAAGCGGCTGCAATGCATGCCAAGCAGATCGTAGATGTGCCTTGCTGCAGACTCGGCCTTCAATGATTGACTACCGACCGGCATCAGCAGGACATTCTGGCCACGCAGGGCGGCACTGGATACCGCCATCGGATGGCTCGAACAGATGCTGACGGTTTCGGCCAGTTCCTGCAGGCGGCTGCTGAATCCGGTCTTGCTGGTGGCGCAGTCGATCAGCATACGGCCGTGCATGGTCTGGCCATAACTCTGTAGCAGGCCATCAATACCGGTGTCGGGGATGGCGATGAATATCAGGCTGCTCCGGGCAATGGCATTCCGGATTTCGGCATCGGTCGCGTCCTGTTCGAGGATGGCGACGCCGTATCCATTGGCCATGAGCGTTTCGGCGATGCGCTTTCCCCAGCCATTGCCGCCGCCGAAAACACTGATTATTCCGAGATCAGCGGATAGTTCAACCATTGTTCCGCTCATTCGCGGGGCTTCGGACAGGCCGGCTTGTCCGGCGAAACCGGAAAGCGGATGCGATCAGTGATCAAGACATCACCTTGCGATAGACCATCTGCGGTCAGCTTAAGCCGAGACAAAGTAGCCTCACATCGTTGGGGAGAAAGAGCCAGTGTCAGTTCATAGAACACGCCCGCTTCTGGTGTGAAAACCGGTGCTTCGCAGATAGCTGCATGGGCATTGGCCAAGGCCTCGGCACTGGCACCGCCGGGATTCGTAGCACCCATCAAGGATTGTGCAATGGATTGTTTGGGCATGATGAAGCGCGTTCCGAAGGAAAATGGCCGCCCAACGGGAATACGTCGTTCAAGAATACCTTCGCGCGGCGCTTCTTCGCCCGGCATGCCAATACGGACCGTATCGACTTTCCGGCCACCGCTAACCCAACCGACATCCCCGCCTCTCCTGCAGGTTGCTACATCATATTCGGCGATATGCACCGAATAGCTTTCCGGGTTGACCAGTACGATCCGCAAACCTGCCGACGCGCCCGTGGGCTCGACATATTTTTTTGCCAAAGCCGAGCCAAAGCATAGGAAAAAAAGAAGCACGGCCCCCATTAGTCTCAATTCTGCAGCTCCTGCAAGCCCATTTCCGCAAGCATCTGCACCATCTGGCCGGCCTGCTGGGCCTGTTCGCTGGAGGCATTGCCCAGCTGCGCGCGTTTCGCCACGCCCTGGGCGATGGCGGCAAGGCGGAAGAAACTGAACGCCAAGACGAAGGGCCAGTCGGATGGAATCGCCCGGCCGGTCAGTTCGGCATAACGTGCCAGCAGTTCGGCTTCCCCGGGAATGCCGAGTGGCGCACGATCCATGCCGGCAAGACCGGGCAAGGCGGGGTTGCGCGGCAGACGCAATGCCATGCACAGATAGCCCAGATCGGCGAGCGGATGACCGAGGGTGGACAGTTCCCAATCGACCACGGCAAGGACGTCACTGCCATCCGGCGAGAACATCAGATTGTCGATGCGGAAATCGCCATGCACCAGGGCGATGCTGCCGTCATCTTCCGGACAGCGTTGCGGCAGCTGCGCGATCAAGGCATCCATGGCCGGTATGGCCTGCGTTTCCGAATCCCGGTATTGCCGGCTCCAGCGATCCAACTGGCGTGCGAAGTAATTGCCGGGCTTGCCGTAATCGGCAAGGCCCGCCTTGGCGACGTCGATGGCATGGATGGCGGCCAAGGTCCGCAGCAGGGTGTCGTAGAGGGCGGTGCGCGCAACCGGCGTCGATTCCGGAAGCGACGGATCCCAGAACACGCGGCCATCGACGTAGGACATGACATAAAACATCGAACCGATGACCGATTCATCCGTGCATAGGTGCAGGGGTTCGGCAACCGGCACGGCCGAGCCGTGAAGTGCTTGCAGAACACGGAACTCCCGATCGACCGCATGCGCCGAGCCGAGCAGGGTGCCCGGCGGCTTGCGCCGGAGCACGTAGCGGCCACTGGCGGCTTCCAGCAGATACGTCGGATTGCTCTGGCCGCCTTTGAATTTGACCGATTGCAGCGGGCCCTGAAAGCCCGGAATGTGCCCGGCCAGATACCCGGCAAGGGCGGTGTCCGGAAGCTGCAGCGCGGCGCGCGTGTCGCTCATGGAACTACTTCAGCAATCCGCGGGCCAGCGCCGCGATATGGACTTCATCCGGCCCATCGGCCAGACGCAGGCAGCGCGCGCCGGCCCAGGCATGTGGCAGGAACGGATGCTGCAGACCTTCGGCGCCGAACAGCTGGATGGCGCGGTCGATGACTTGCAGCGCCATGCGCGGAGCCACGATTTTGATCATGCCGATTTCATTCTTGGCGGCCTTGTTGCCGCCGGCATCGAGCATGGCGGCGGCATTGATCGTGAGCAGGCGCGCCTGCGCGATTTCGCAATGCGACAGCGCGATCATTTCCTGTACCATGCCCTGTGCCGCGAGTGGCTTGCCGAAGGCGACGCGCGATTTGGCGCGCTCGATCATCAGTTCCAGGGCGCGCTGGGCCAAGCCGATCAGGCGCATGCAGTGATGGATGCGGCCGGGCCCGAGGCGCGCCTGCGCCAATGCGAAACCGCTGCCCTGGCTGCCGATGAGGCTGGATTTCGGAACGCGTACGTTCCTGAATTCCAGTTCCATGTGGCCGCTGGGTGCATCATCGAAGCCGAAGGCTTCCAGCGCCCTGACCACACGTACGCCAGGTGTGGCCATCGGCACCAGCACCATCGAGTGCCGCGCATGCTTGTCAGCCTCCGGGTCGGTCACGCCCATCACGATCAGGATGGCGCAGCGTGGATCGCCGGCACCGGTGATCCACCACTTGCGGCCGTTCAGGACGTAATCGTCGCCATCGGCGGTGATGCCGAGGGCGATATTGGTTGCATCCGAGGAAGCCACATCCGGTTCGGTCATCGCGAATGCCGAGCGAATTTCGCCGCGCAACAGCGGCGCCAGCCACTCGGCCTTCTGGGAATCATTTCCGAAGTGCGCCAACACTTCCATGTTGCCGGTATCCGGCGCATTGCAGTTGAAGACCTCCGATGCCCACAGCACACGGCCCATCAGCTCGGCCATCGGCGCGTAGTCGCGGTTGCTCAGGCCCGCGCCATGCACGGGGTCGGGCAGGAACAGATTCCAGAGTCCGGCCTCCTTAGCCAGGGCCTTCAGGGCTTCGATGCGCGGGCAGGGCTGCCAGCGGGTTTGCGGGTTGTTCTGCCAGGCAGCGACCTCGACCTCTGCCGGATAAACATGTTCCTGCATAAAGTCGGTCAGTTGCCTGTGCAGGGTCTCGGCATGGGGGCTTGCATGAGGACTGGAACTCAAGGTGTGCTCCTGGGATCGGGTCGGTGGCGGCGCCGCAGCTGTTGCCGGATGGCCGTCCGTCCATCATAAGCACTGCATCGGCACGGGGCAATGCCTAAGGACCGTAATCCACAGCACAG
This sequence comes from Arenimonas sp., assembly GCA_049421545.1. Lineage (GTDB taxonomy): Bacteria > Pseudomonadota > Gammaproteobacteria > Xanthomonadales > Xanthomonadaceae > Arenimonas. The sequence goes on along the minus strand of JBMSNF010000001.1, from coordinate 17,782 downwards.
CTGCTGCTTTTGAACACGATCGGATCGAGTGGACCGACCCATCCGGGCGGTTTGGGCTGCACATCACGCACGAAGGTCGCGATGCATTCGCGCTCATAGCGTACCGTATAGGTCTCGAGGTCGATGGCATTCAAACCGGCTTCGACTCTGGGATGCTGCTGGATGAAGGCCAACATGACCTCCATGTCGCGCCGGTTTTGGTACTGCGGCGGGAGTGCAGCCTGTAGAGGAAGAGCGAGAACAAGAAGCAATGCAGCGACAGTTTTCATGCGAGTGCTCCAAACAAAGTGGAATGAGTTATCGGCTTGGAAAATCCATGCCATGCAAATCGGTCATCAATTGACGCCAATAATCCGCACCGAGCGCACGGGCTTTGCCGATGTTGTTTTCCGGAATCGAATCCGGATCCGGGTAATTGTCGATGGCGTGCTCCAGACCGGCTTCACGCAACAGGTGCAGCATGGGATACGGGCTGCGGTTGGTGTAATTGGCCGGGTCATCGGCTTCGGCATCGGCGAAGCGGTAGTCCGGGTGGAAACTGGCGATCTGGTAGACACCTTCGTAGCCCTGGTCCGCCAGCAGGTCTTCGGCCAGCCCGATCAGATCGAGATAGTCTTCGAAATCGTCAAAGCCATCCTGCAGAATCAACAGTGTGGTTTCGGTGCCGGCATCGGCATCCAGATGCGCGCATTCACGGATCAGCTCCGTCAGCACGCTCTCCATGTCCGGATCCGGGCAGATACGGAAGCGGATGCTGCCGCGCTTCAGTTCGCGCTTGGCGAAAGGACAGAAATTCATGCCGACCACCACCGTTTCGATCCAGTGTCGGATGCGGGCAACGATGGCATCGTTGGTGGACGCGTCGGTCATCCGTTTATTTGACGTCGACCAATTGCCAGTGGCTGCCGGCCAGTAGCCGCATGCGGTGCTTGAACGCGGTGCCGTTCAGCGCGGTATCCGCGACCAGCATGAACCCGAGTCCGTGCAGCTTGCCGGACACCTTGGCTTTGGCATCGACGGCCAACAGCACCGGATCGACCCGGTCGGCCTCGTCTTCGTCCATGCCGGCCAGCCAGTCTTCCACGTAGCGGCGGTCGGAAAGCGCATGTTGCAGCTGTTCGGCGAAGGCGTCGACGCCCTTGGCCGAAAAACTGAGCGCCGGATTTCCGCCGCGCGCCTGTTCCGGATCGGGCAGGGTGATGTAGAACTTCATGGCTGGCTCCCGAAAAAGGAAAGCGCCGTTGCCGGCGCCTTCCAGTGTAGCAAAGCCGGCGGCTTCAATCGCCCTGGGCTTCCATGGTCGGTCCATACTCCTGGCCGACGCTGAGTCCGCTCTGTTGCCGATTGAAGTAGAACTCCGGCGCCGGCCGCTGTTTGCCGCCGATTTCCGCCATGGTGGCGGCATCGAACAGGCGGCCGTTGACCATCACGTAGGCGGTATCGATGGTGTTTTCGATCTTTTCCAACGGGTTCGTGTTGGTGATGACCAGATCGGCGCGCTTGCCCGCTTCCAGCGAGCCGATTTCGGCGCTGAAGCCCAGATAATCGGCGCCGTCGATGGTGGCGGCGCGCAGGGCCTCCCAGGGCGAGAAGCCGCCCTGCACCAGCGACCAGATTTCCCAGTTCGGCGACAATCCCTGCATCTGGCCGTGGCCGCCGACCTGGATCTTGATGCCGGCATCGCGCAGGCGTTTGGCCTGCTGCGCCACCTTGATGTGGTAGTAGTCCCAATCCGGCGCGGTTTCACGGCGGATCGAACGGGCATCCAGGGCTTCGCGCGGATAGAAATTCAGGAAGCGCTGGTTTTCCCAGATGTTCATCTTGTCGTACCACCAGTACTCGGCATTCAGGCCGCCGTAGTTGACCACCAGCGTCGGCGTGTTGCGCACATCGGTGGCCTTCCAGGTGTCGATCACGTCCTTGTAGAGCGGCGCGACCGGAATGTTGTGTTCGATGCCGGTAACGCCGTCGAGCATCATGGTCATGTTGTGGTTGAAGGTGGAGCCGCCTTCCTCGACCACCAGCATGCCCTGCTCGCGCGCGGCCTGGTTGATCTGCTGGCGTTGGTCACGGCGTGGCTGGTTGTAACTTTTCACGCTGAAGGCGCCGAGCGCTTTCATGCGCGCGATGGTGTTGCGGGCGTCGTCGATGGAGTTGATGACCGCCTTGAAGTCGCCGTCGGCACCGTACAGGATGGTGCCGGTCGACATCACGCGCGGACCGACCAGGGTGCCTGCTTTCTGCAATTCGGCCTGCGAGAACACCGTTTCCGAGGTCGCCGACGGATCGTGCATGGTGGTAATGCCGAACGCGAGATTGGCGTAGTAGGCCCAGTTCTGCTGCGGCACCACGCCGCCGCCGAAGTGCGCGGCATGTGCGTGCGCATCCACGATGCCCGGGAAGATGGTCTTGCCGCGGGCATCGATGACGCGCGCACCGGCCGGCACCGCCACATTGGCGCCGACGGCGGTGATTTTGTCGCCCTGCACGAGCACGGTGCCGTTCTCGATGACTTCCTGCTGGCGTTCGGCATTCTTCATGGTGATGATGCGGGCGCCGGTGAAGGCCACGGTATCGGTCGGCCGGTCACTCGGCACGCTGAAGGCCATGGAGGTCGCTGCCGGCGAGGATCCGGGTTTGATATCACGCGTGTAGTACTGGTTGCCCAGCATCCAGTGCACGCTGTCGGCATCCGACCAGTGCAGATACGGGCCGGCGCTGCTGGTCAGTTTGGTGACCGGCACGGCCGTGCTGTCCTTGCTCAGTTCGATGGTGCCGCCATAGGCGGGCAGCGGCGCGACATAGGCATTGAACAGCTCGGTGAACGCGACATGTTTGCCATCCGGGCTCAGCTGCACCGAATCGGCGTATTTCAGGCTCAGGATTTCGCGTTTGTCCTCGCCATGCAGACCGATACGGTTCACCTTTTTGGAAAGTCCGCCGCCGCTCATGTACAGCAGCGCTTTCGAATCCGGCGTGAACTGCGGCTCGCCGCCGTCGGCGATTTTCTGCGGTGCCCATGCCGCGGTCGGCGTGATGTAGATACCGGGGGTGCCGGTATTCAGGCTGCCGGTCAGACTGCCGCCGCCGTCTTTGATGAACACCAGATACTTGCCGTCCGGCGACCACTTCGGCTGGTAATAAAAGCCGGGTTCGTCGCTGAGCGTGCGGATGCTGCCGCTGACCAGATCGATTTCGCGGATGCTGCCCTGGTTTTTGTCGCTCCAACTCGTGTACAGCAGTTTGCGACCGTCGCGACTGAAGTGCGGCTGGTATTCGAAAGCGGTGCTTTCAGCGGTCAGGCGAGTGATCGCACCGCCCGGCAGATTGCGTTTCCAGAGATGGCCGACGGCATGGAACACCACGGTCTTGCCGTCCGGCGAGGTCGCCACATCCCGCAGCATTTTCGGAGTGAAGCTGTCGCCTTCCAGCGTGTGGCTGAAGCGGATCGGCGCGGTCAGTTTCTGCTGCACTTCGGCACTGAACGCGATCGGACTCGGTTTGCCACTGGCCATGTCGACGCGCCAGAGCTTGCCCTGCGCCCAGATCACCACCGATTGCGAATCCGGCGTCCAGTTGAAATTGGCGTAGGGACCGAAAATCGCCCAGACCTCCTGCATGTCATGCGAGAGGCCGTCCCAGACCGGCGTCACTTTGCCGGATTTGAGATCGAGCACATGCAACACGGTCTTGTCACGCACGCGCTTCACGAAAGCCAGGCGTTTCCCGTCGGGCGAGGGCTGCGGCCGGATGGCGCCGCCGGGCGTATTCACCAGCGTATCGATGTCGCCGGTCTCGCGGTCGAGCCGTTTGATGGCGTAAATCACCCCATGCACGTTCTTGTTGTATTCAAAGGAGCTGCCGGGGCTGACGTCTTCCGAGTAATACACATAACGGCCATCGGGGCTGACCGCCGGTTCGCCCAGATCCATCTGGTCGTTGCGGCGCTTGGTCAGCTGCAGGCCCTCGCCACCGTTGCGGTGGGTCATCCACAGCTCGCCGGCGCCGAGCGAACGACCCGAAGTGAAATGCTTGCGGCCGATCAGGTACTGGCCGTCGGGCGTCCATACCGGATTGTTGAACAGCCGGAAATTCTCCTTGGTCACCTGCACGGCGTTGCTGCCGTCGGCCGCCATGCGCCAGAGGTTGTTGCCGCCGCCACGGTCGGAAGTGAAGGCGATTTCCCGGCCGTCCGGCGAGAAGCGCGGTTGCACATCCCAGGCCGGGCCGGAACTGATGCGCTGGGCCGTGCCGCCCGAAATCGGCAGCAGATAGATGTCGCCCATCATCGAGAACACGATGCGTCTGCCGTCCGGACTGACGTCGAGATCCAGCCACGTGCCCTCATCGGTGGTGAAGCGCACGGTTTTGGTTTTGCCGTGATCGGCGGAAACATCCCAGGTCGGCTTGTCGGCGGCCGCCAACGGACTGAGCAACAGGGCGCTGCAGATCAGCGCCAGCGGTTTGATGGTCATGCGGAATTCCTCAGGGTTGATAAGCGCGCGGCAGACTGCCTTCCGGTGCCAGATAGCGGTCGCGCAGCAGGGTCTGGCGCGATACCAGCGGCGTGTTTTTTCCGGCCAGCCACATCATCGATGCCGTCGAAGCCACATCCAAAGGATCGCCGGTCCACAGCACCAGATCGGCGGTTTTGCCGACTTCGATGCTGCCGATCTTGGTGTCCACCCCGAGCGCCTTCGCCGGTGCCGAGGTGATGCCGGCCAGACCGGCTTCCCAAGGCAGGCCGTTTGACACCGCGACGCCGGCGATCTGACGGACCTTGCGCGCGTTGTGCGAGGCGTCATTGCCGTTGATGAAACTGACGCTGACGCCGGCACGGTGCAGGCGTGCGGCGTTTTCTTCGCTGGCGCCGATCTGTTCGAAAGTGTTGGGCAGGTTGTCCATGGCATCCAGGAACACCGGCACCTTCGCCGACGCCAGGGCATCGGCGACACGCCAGGCTTCGGCGCCGCCGACAATGGCGATGCGGATGCCGGTTTTCGCCGACAGCTTCAGGACCTGCCGGATATCGGCTTCGCGGTTCACCGATACCAGAAAGCGGTTGCCGAGCGATGCCGAATTCAAGGCATTGCGCCCGGCCGCTGTCAGCAGGCGCGGATCACCGGCGACCGGTGCTTTGGCTTCGGCAAAGGCCTGTTCCAACAGCATGAACTGGCCCGCGCGGCTGGAACCGCTTTCGCTCAGCATGCCGTTGCCGATGTGGATGTACGGTGTCCGGCGCAGCGGCTCGAAACCGCCGTCAAGACGCATCACGCCGCCCTGGCCCGGCAACAGACTGCCGCCGGCATCCAGCGCGGTGAAGCTCATGCCGCCTACGCGTGCGATGGCCAGCAGGGTCGAACGCGGGTTGTACGCGCGGGTGGCATCGAATTCCGGACGCAGGGTTTCGATCAGCCCGGAGTCGCCGGTTTTCAGATTCAGGTTGGCATCAACAGTGGTGTCTTCCTGGCTGATTTCTTCCAAACCGATGTCGGTGATGCCGCCGAACAGTCCCGGTGTCAGCGGCTTGCCCTTGGCATCGATGACCGGGACATTGCCGCTGTTGGCCAGGTTGCGGCCGACCGCGCGGATGATGCCGCCCTGCACCAGCACGTCGGCGTTCTGCAGGGTGCCCTGCGCGCCGGCGGTATGCACGGTGGCGTTGCGGATGAGAACGTTCTGCGCCTGGGCGCCGAAAGCGAGGGCCATCAGGCCGAAGAAAACGATGCGACGGCTCATGGTTGGCCCTCCTGTCCCAGAATGAAATCGACACGCGGCTGCAAGGCCCGGTTGCCGCGCTCATACAGCAGCGCGCCGTCGATATAGACTTTCTCCGCTTTGGCATAGGTCGTGAACGGCGTGCCGTTCCAGACCACCACATCGGCCATTTTCCCCGGTTGCAGACTGCCGGTTTGGTCATCGATGCGCAGGGCCTTGGCGGCGTTTGTGGTCAGCCAACGGATGGCATGTTCGGGTGCGATGTCGATGTTGACGCGTTTGGCCGAAGCGATGACTTTGGCGGCTTCCTGGTTCAGGCGCTGGACGCCTTCCGAGGAGTCCGAATGCACGACCGCACAGCCGCCCGGTGCGCGGTCGACCAAGGCGATGTTTTCCTCGATGCCGTCATAGGCCTCCAGCTTGAAGCCCCACCAGTCGGCCCAGAGTGCGCCGCAGATGTTTTCACGGCCGAGCACATCGGCGATCTTGTAGGCTTCCACGCCATGATGGAACGAGCTGATCTTGAAGCCGAACTCTCTCGACAGATCGATCATCTGCGCCATTTCATCGGCGCGGTAACAGTGGATGTTGACGGTGATGTCGCCGCGCATGACGCCGGCCAGGGTTTCATTGCGCAGGTTCTGCGCCGGTGCCTCGCCCCGGCGTCCGCCGGCTTCATAGGCATCCCACTGCTTCCGGTAGGCCTGCGCATCGATGAAGGCCTCGCGGTAGCCGGCCATATTGCCCATGCGCGTGGAAGGGCCGCCCCTTTCCCCGTAAACCCGCTTGGGGTTCTCGCCGCAGGCCATCTTGATGCCATGAGGCGCATCCGGGAACTTCATGGCCTGGACGGTGGTAGCGGCCACATTCTTCAGGATCACACTGCGCCCGCCGACCAGATTGGCCGAGCCGGGCAGAATCTGCAGACTGGTCACGCCGCCGGCCAGGGCGGTGGCGAAGCCGGCGTCCTGGGGCCAGACCGAGTGCTCGGCCCAGACATTGGCGGTCACGGCATTGGTGGCTTCATTGCCGTCGCTGGTCGCATCGATGCCCGGGCTGGCATAGACCCCCAGGTGCGAGTGCACGTCGATGAGGCCCGGGGTGATCCATTTGCCGCTGGCGTCCACGCTGACCGCGCCCTGCGGCGCCGACAGATTTTTGCCCACGGCCTGGATTTTGCCGTCCTGCATCAGCACGTCGGCGTTATCCAGACGCTCGCCGGTGCCGGTCAGGACCGTGGCATTGCGCAGCAGCACGGGGGGCGAGGCGATGGGCCGGTAGGTGCTGGCATATGGCGCCGGCTTGGCGGGTTCGGGCGCCGGCTTGGATTTTTTCGCCTGCAGGGGGCTGGTGCACAGGGCGATGGCCATCGCCAGGCAGAGAGGGGTTTTTGACATGGGAATCTCCGGTTGAACGGATACCGTATAGCAGATGGCGCCGTCTGCCAAGAATTTTTACCGGAAAGCCGGTGCATGGCACAATAGTGCAAAGGAGAATCCATGAAAGACAAACAGGAAATCGTCAGCAACTGGCTGCCGCGCTATACCGGGCTGGCGCTCGAGGACTTCGGCGGGCACATCCTGCTGACCAACTTCGGCGGCTATCTCGATACCTTCGCCCGGTTGACCGGTGCCGAAGTGGTGGGCCGTGACAAGCCGATGCCCAGCGCCACCTTCGACGGCATCACCATGATCAATTTCGGCATGGGTTCGGCCAATGCCGCCACCATGATGGACCTGTTGAGCGCCTTGCCGCCGAAAGCCGTGCTGTTTCTGGGCAAATGCGGCGGTCTGAAAAGGAAAAACCAGCTCGGCGATCTGATTCTGCCGATCGCCGCCATCCGCGGCGAGGGCACCTCGAACGATTATCTGCTCCCCGAAGTGCCGGCCCTGCCGGCATTCGCCATGCAGCGCGTGATCTCCACCATGATCCGCGATCTCGACCACGACTACTGGACCGGCACCGTCTACACCACCAACCGCCGGGTCTGGGAGCACGACGAGGAATTCAAGAGCTATCTGCGCAAGCTGCGCTGCATGGCCATCGACATGGAAACCGCCACCATCTTCGCCGCCGGATTCGCCAATTCGATTCCCTGCGGCGCCCTGCTGCTGGTGTCCGACCAGCCGATGGTGCCGGAAGGTGTCAAGACCGAGGCTTCGGACCGCAAGGTCACCGAGAATTTCGTCGAGCGCCACATCACCATCGGCATCGAAGCCCTCAAGCTGATCCGTCGTCACGGCAAATCGGTCAAGCACCTGCGCTTCGATTAAGCGGCGCGGCAGGGATGAAAAAACCCCCGCTTCGGCGGGGGTTTCGTTTGCATGCGGAAAAGGATTAAAAAATGAAGTTGATGTAGGTCACTTCATCCGGCTTGCCGTCCTGCACGCGCACTTTGCATTCAAGCGTCTGCTTGGCCTCGTCGCGCAGCCCCGGCTCGATCACGATCGGAGCCTGCATGGCCCAGACATCGTCCTCGAGTTTGGCGCTCTGCGCCAAGGCCGCGATGTCGAGCTGATAGGTTTTTTCACCGATGCGTACTTTGGCCTCGGCTTCGCAGGCTGCAGCCGCCCGTTCTTTCGGTGAATTCGATGCACCGCCACCGCCACTGCAGGCACCGAGGCAAATCGCGGTCATCATAACTATGGGTAATCTCATGCGGCGAAACCCTCCTTTCACGCATGACTACAATCTACCGAACTTTCCAGTGCAAAGCAAAGCCTCGGCCCATAAGCGATACATGGCCGCCGAGGGGTGCAGGCCGTCTTCGGCATGCATGCGGGAATCGGCACTGTGCCGTCGGGTCAGACCGGTGATGTCGAGCAGGGCGATGCCGCGTTCGCCGCACACCCCGGCGATGACGCCGTTGAAGGCATCGATTTCGGCACCGACCTGACTCAGGTCCCGGCCGCAAGCCGCGCCGAACGGTGTTTGCCCCCAGTCGGGAATCGACAGGACCTGCACACGCTCGGGGCGATGGCCGGCCGCGGCACTGGCAGTATCGAGCAGGGTATTGAATTCCCTGCGGAAATTCTCTAGATCGCGCCCGCGGTATTGATTGTTGACGCCGATCAGCAGTGTCACCAGGTCCCAGGATCCGATCGGTTCGGCCTCGATGATGGCCTGGGCCAGCTCATCGGTGGTCCAGCCGGTTTGGGCGATCACGCGGACCGGACGGGCAATCGCATGGCCTTCGGCCTGCATCAGTCCGGCCCACTGCTCCACCCAGCGCTGCTCGGGTGGAACGGCTTCACCGATGGTGTAGGAGTCGCCGAGGGCAAGAAGGTGCAGCATTCATCTACCTTGGTCATCAGTCAGTCCGCCGATGATAACGGGAATCGCCGTGGAATGAACACCGGGCGCGAATGCCGTTACCATAGGTACATGTCTGAAGCGATGACTCCCCTGCCGTCCGATCTGCTCGCCGTCGCCAAGCGTCTGCTGCATCGTCCAGCCGATTGCCACAAGTACGATTTCGGCCGGGTGTTGGTGATCGGTGGCAGCCGCACGATGGCCGGTGCCCCGGCCTTGGCCGGCATGGCGGCCCTGCGCGGAGGTGCCGGACTGGTGGAAGTCTGCGTGCCGCAGTCGGTGGCCGCGACGGTGGCCGGATTCGATCCGGCCTTGATCGTGCATGGCCTGCCCGAGTCGGTCAGCGGCAGTTTCGATGCCAGCGCGGTCAATGCCCTGCTGGCCCTGGTGCAGCACGCCGATGTGGTGGTCTGCGGTCCGGGCATGGGCCGTTCACCCGCCTTGCTGGATCTGGTGCTGGCGCTATGGCGGGATTTTCCACGCACGCTGCTGCTGGATGCCGATGGCTTGAATGCCTTGGCCGAATTGCCGGAAGAGCGCTTGAAGATTCCGGCCGGACCCCGCATCCTCACCCCGCACGCCGGCGAAATGCGCCGCCTGCATGCCGGCACACCGAACGGTCGTCCCGAGTTCGATGCCGCGGTCGATGCCTATGCCCGCAGCCGGCATGCCGTGCTTGTCTTGAAAGGGCATCGCAGCCGGATTACGGATGGCAGCCGCCAGGAACTCAACAGCAGCGGCGGACCGGGCCTGGCCACCGCCGGCACCGGCGATGTGCTTTCCGGGGTGATTGGCGCGGTTGCCGCCCAGGGGATTGCCCCCTTTGACGCCGCGCGCTTCGGGGTCTGGCTGCACGGCGTGGCCGGTGAATTGGCCTGCGAGGCCCTGACCGCCCCGGGCATGACCGCCGGTGACGTGCTGGACGCGCTGCCGATGGCCTGGAAGGCATTGGACGCGTGACCGATCTCCGTTTCGATTTCGGTGCCATCGGTTGGCCGCCGTCCCAATCCATTGCCGAGGCTTTGGCGCCCTGGCCCGGCGCGCAACTGGCGCGTGTGGTCGCCCAGCATCGCAGCGGCTATGAATTGGCCCAACATCCCGAACACAGTTTCCGTGCGCAGGCGCCGGCCGGCTGGCTGCGGCCGCGCACCGATCCCGAGTTGCGGGCCGTGGTCGGCGACTGGGTCGCGCTGGATGCCGCCGGCAAGCAGATTCTCGGGCTGCTGCCGCGCCATGCTTTGCTCAAACGCGCCGCCGCCGGCGAGCATTTCCAGCAGCAATTGATCGCCGCCAACATCGATCATGTGCTCTTGGTGAGCGGCATGGATGCGGATTTCAATGCCAAGCGCATCGAGCGCTATCTGCTGTTGATTGCCGCTTCGGGCGCCAAGCCGGTGCTGGTACTGACCAAGCTCGACAAGTGCGGCGATCCCGGGTTTTACATCAGCCAATTGCAGGCATTGGCCGAGGGCGGCATTCCCGTGCATGCCTTGAATGCCAAAAGCGCCGTCGAGGCGGCCGTTCTGCATACGTATTTATCCCCGGGCAAATCGGCGGTACTGGTAGGCTCGTCGGGTGCCGGCAAATCCACGCTGACCAACACCCTGCTCGGAACCGAAAAGATGAAGACCCGCAGCGTGCGCGAAGCCGATGCCAAAGGCCGGCATACCACCACGCATCGGGCGCTCATCGCATTGCCGCAGGGGGGCTGTCTGATCGATACCCCGGGCATGCGCGAGCTGAAGCTCAGCGGTGACGAGCGTTTCGATGAGGGCATGTTCGCCGAATTCGCCACCTTGGCCGGCCAATGCCGGTTCAGCGATTGCAGCCATGGCAACGAGCCCGGATGCGCGGTGCAGGCGGCCATTACCGAGGGCCGCCTGACCCTGGAGCGCTACCAGCATTACTGCAAGCTCAAGGATGAGCGGGATGCGGCGGCCATGACCCTGGCCGACCGGCGCGCTTCGGACAAGGCACTGAGCGCCCGGGTCAAGCGTCACATCAAGGATAAATTCGGGCGGAAATAAGCGGTTAGGGCCGGATTAAGCCGGTTTCGACCGCCATTGGGTACAATAGAGCGTTAGCACTAACGGTGCTCGATTCTGGAAGCGGAAATGTCTGAAGAAGATTTCAAGCAAGCGGCACTCGATTACCACCGGATGGCCCCCTACGGCAAGATCAAGGTCAGCGCCACCAAGCCGATGGTGACCCAGCGCGATCTGGCCTTGGCCTACTCGCCGGGGGTGGCGCACGCCTGCGAAGCCATCGTGGCCGACCCGGCCCAGGCGTCCTCGCTGACTGCCCGCGCCAATCTGGTGGCGGTGGTCACCAACGGCACCGCTGTGCTCGGTCTGGGCAACATCGGTCCGCTGGCCGGCAAGCCGGTCATGGAAGGCAAGGGCGTTCTGTTCCAGAAATTCGCCGGCATCGACGTGTTCGACATCGAAATCGATGAAAACGATCCGGACAAACTGGTCGACATCATCGCCAGCATGGAGCCGACCTTCGGCGGCATCAATCTCGAGGACATCAAGGCTCCGGAATGTTTCGAAGTCGAGCGCAAGCTGCGCGAACGCATGAAAATCCCGGTGTTCCACGATGACCAGCATGGCACCGCCATCATCGTCGGCGCCGCCGTCATCAATGCCCTGCATGTGGCCGGCAAAAAAATCGAAGACGTCAGGCTGGCCACCAGCGGTGCCGGTGCCGCCGGCATCGCCTGCCTCGACATGCTGGTCGCGCTCGGCCTGAAGCCGGAAAACATCCTCGCCATCGACCGCGACGGCGTGCTCTTCGAGGGCCGCGAGGGTCTGGATGCCGACAAGGCCCGTTACGCGCGCAAAACCGACAAGCGCACGCTGGCGGAAATCATCGAAGGCGCCGATATCTTCCTCGGCCTGTCGGCCGGCGGCGTTTTGAAACCGGAAATGGTCGCGGCCATGGCCGAACGCCCGATCATCTTCGCGCTGGCCAACCCCTATCCGGAAATCCTGCCCGATGCCGCCAAAGCGGTGCGTGCGGATGCCATCATCGGTACCGGCCGTTCCGACTATCCGAACCAGATCAACAACGCCCTGTGCTTCCCGTATATCTTCCGCGGTGCGCTCGATGTCGGTGCCACCTGCATCAACGAGGACATGAAGCGCGCCTGCGTGTATGCCATCGCCGAACTGGCCCGCAAGGAAGCCTCCGATCTCGGTTCGGCCTACAGCGGTGAAACGCCCCGTTTCGGCGCCGACTACCTGATTCCGCGCCCGTTCGATCCGCGCCTGCTGATCTCGCTGGCGCCGGCCGTGGCCCAGGCCGCGATGCTCTCGGGCGTCGCGACCCGGCCGATCGCCGACATCCATGCCTACCGCGAACAGCTGTCGCAGTTCGTGTACCGCACCGGCCTGCTGATGCGGCCGATGTTCGAGCGTGCCCGCGCCGATCTCAAACGCGTGGTGTATGCCGAAGGCGAAGAGGAAACCGTGCTGCGCGCCGTGCAGACCGTGGTCGATGACGGCTTGGCCCGTCCGATCCTGATCGGCCGGCCGGCGGTGATCGAGCGCCGCATCGAGAAGCTCGGCCTGCGCCTGAAGCAGGGCGTGGATTTCGACCTGACCAACCTCGATGACGATCCGCGCTTCAACGATTACTGGCAGCTCTATCTGCAGATCATGGCGCGCAAGGGCGTCAGTCCGCCGGCGGCGAAAGCCATCGTGCGTTCGCGCGGTACCGTGGTTGCGGCGCTGATGGTCAAGCGCGGCGAAGCCGATGCCATGCTGTGCGGCATCGTCGGCAAATATTCGGGCAAACTCAAACACGTCATCGATGTCATCGGCGTCGATCCGGCGGTCAGCGCGGTCTCGGCCATGTCGGTGGTGATCAGCGACAAAGGTCCGTTGTTCTTCACCGACACCCATGTCCAGCATTCCCCCAGCGCCGAACAGATCGCGGAAGCCGCGCTGCAGGCGGCATTCCGCCTGCGCCTGTTCGGCATCAATCCGAAAGTGGCGCTGGTCTGCCATTCCAACTTCGGTTCCTCGGAAGCGGCCAGTGCGAAGAAGATGCGGGAAGCCCTGCAGCTGATCCTGGCGCGTTCGCCGCGTCTGGAAGTCGAAGGCGAAATGCATGTGGATGCCGCGCTGCGGCCGGAGATCCGCGACCGCCTGTTCCCGGATTCACGCCTGACCGGCGCCGCCAACCTGCTGGTGATGCCGGACATGGATGCCGCCAATACCGCCTACAACCTGACCCGGGTGATGACCGACGGCATCGGCATCGGCCCGATCCTGATGGGCATGGCCAAGCCGGTGCATGTGCTGACGCCGTCGGCGACCGTGCGGCGCGTGGTCAATATGACCGCCATCGCCGCCGTGGAAGCGCAGATCCGCGAACAACGCGGTGCCTGAGAATCCCTCAAAAACAAAACAACGAAACGAAACCTGGAAAACGCTATGAGCTGGATGAACGATGTGCTGAACAACGACCACGATCCGAAGGAAACCCGGGAGTGGCTGGAGTCGCTGAAGGCCGTGCTCGACCATGACGGTGCCGAGCGCGCGCATCAGCTGCTCGAGCGCATGGTCGAACTGACCCGCCGCGCCGGCGGCAATCTGCCGTTCCATCCGACCACCGAATACATCAACACCATTCCGGCCGAAAGCGAACCGGCGATGGACGGCGATCTGGCCATGGAATGGCGCATCCGTTCGATCATCCGCTGGAACGCGATGGCGATGGTGGTGCGGGCCAACCGCAAGCCGGGCGAACTCGGCGGTCACATCGCCAGCTTCGCCTCCAGCGCCACCCTGTACGACGTCGGCTTCAACTATTTCTGGCGTGCCCCGAGCGACAACCATCCGGGCGATCTGCTGTACATCCAGGGCCATTCCTCGCCGGGCATCTACGCCCGTGCCTTCCTGGAAGGCCGCATCAGTGAAGACCAGCTCGACAATTTCCGCATGGAAGTCGACGGCCGCGGCGTGTCCTCGTACCCGCATCCCTGGCTGATGCCGGACTTCTGGCAGACGCCGACGGTCTCGATGGGCCTGGGTCCGATCAGCGCGATCTACCAGGCGCGCTTCTGGAAATACCTCGAAGGCCGCGGCCTGATGCCGAAGACCGACCGCAAGATCTGGTGCTTCATGGGCGACGGCGAGTGCGACGAACCGGAAAGCCTGGGCGCCATCGCCCTGGCCGGCCGCGAGGGTCTCGACAATCTGTGTTTCGTCATCAACTGCAATCTGCAGCGGCTGGACGGACCGGTGCGCGGCAACGGCAAGATCATCCAGGAACTGGAAGGCAGCTTCCGCGGCGCCGGCTGGAATGTACTGAAAGTGGTCTGGGGCAGCTACTGGGATCCGCTTCTGGCGCGCGACAGCAGCGGCCAGCTGAAAAAAATCATGATGGATACCGTCGACGGCGAATACCAGAACTGCAAAGCCTTCGGCGGCGCCTACACGCGCGAACATTTCTTCGGCAAGACGCCGGAAACCGCCGAGCTGGTGTCCAAGCTCAGCGACAAGGACATCGCGCGCCTGAACCGCGGCGGCCACGATCCGCACAAGGTGCATGCCGCCTATGCCGCCGCCACCGCGCACAAGGGCCAACCGACCGTTATTCTGGCCAAAACAGTGAAAGGTTACGGCATGGGTTCGGCCGGTGAATCGCTCAACCCGACCCACCAGACCAAGAAACTGGATACCGAAGCGGTCAAATCCTTCCGCGACCGCTTCAACATTCCGGTCAGCGACGAGCAGATCGAGAATCTCGGCTTCTACCATCCGGGCGAGGACTCGCCGGAAGTGCAGTACATGAAGGCGCGCCGCCAGTCCATGGGCGGCTACCTGCCGCAGCGCCGGCAGAAGTCCGATCTGACCTTGCCGGTGCCGGCGCTGGAAACCTTCGAGCGCCTGCTGAAGTCCTCCGGCGACCGCGAAATTTCCACCACCATGGCCTTCGTGCAGACCCTCAACATCATCCTGCGCGACAAGGAAGTGGGTCCGCGCGTGGTGCCGATCGTGGCCGACGAAGCACGCACCTTCGGCATGGAAGGCCTGTTCCGCCAGATCGGCATCTATGCGCCGTTCGGCCAGAAATACAAACCGGTCGATGCCGACCAGTTGATGTATTACCGCGAAGACACCGCCGGCCAGGTGCTGGAAGAAGGCATCACCGAAGCCGGCGCATTCTCCAGCTGGCTGGCCGCCGCCACCAGCTACTCCACCAACAACCAGCCGATGCTGCCGTTCTACATCTTCTATTCGATGTTCGGCTTCCAGCGCATCGGCGATTCGGCCTGGCAGGCCGCCGACATGCGCGCGCGCGGCTTTCTGCTCGGCGCCACCGCCGGCCGTACCACGCTCAACGGCGAAGGTCTGCAGCACGAGGACGGCCATTCGCATCTGTTGGCCGGCGCGGTGCCGAACTGCAAATCCTACGATCCGACCTTCGGTTACGAAGTGACCGTCATCGTGCAGGAAGGCATGCAGCGCATGCTGGCCGAACAGCGCGACGAGTACTACTACATCACCCTGATGAACGAGAACTACCCGATGCCGGAAATGCCGGAAGGCAGCCGCGACGGCATCCTCAAGGGCATGTACCTGTTCAAGGATGCCGGAAAGGCCAAGAAGGGCGAACTGCGCGTGCAGCTGCTCGGCTCTGGCACCATCCTGCGCGAAGCCATCGCCGCCGCCGAACTGCTCGACAAGGATTTCGGCGTCACCGCCGACATCTGGTCCTGCCCGAGCTTCAATGAACTGCGCCGCGACGGCTTCGATGCCGAACGCTGGAACCGCCTGCATCCGGAAAGCGAAAAACGCACCTCGCATGTCGAGCGTTGCCTGGCCGGCCGCAGCGGTCCGGCCATCGCCGCCACCGACTACGTGCGTGCCTTCGCCGACCAGATCCGCGCCTTCGTGCCGATGCATTACACCGTGCTCGGCACCGACGGTTTCGGGCGTTCGGACACCCGCGGCAACCTGCGCCGGTTCTTCGAAGTCGACCGCTACTACATCGCCCATGCCGCCATTGCGGCACTGGCGGCCGAGGGCAAGATGAATGCCAAGGATGTGGCGCGCGCCATCAAAACCTATAACATCGATCCCGAGAAAGCCAACCCGATCGGCGTCTAACGCCGCTCCCACCGTGAGGTTTCCATGAAACAGCCCGTAATCCTGATCGCCCTTCTCGCCGCCGGCGCCGCAACCGCCGCCGATGGCCCAAGCTTCGACGCCCAGCGCCTTTCCCAGCATGTGAAGACCCTGTCTTCGGATGCCTTCGAAGGCCGTGGCCCGAATACCGCCGGCGAAGAAAAAACCGTCGCCTATCTCATCGAACAGTTCAAGGCCGCCGGTCTGCAACCGGGCGGTGACAGCAAGAACGGCAAGCGCCTGTGGACCCAGGCCGTGCCGCTCGGACGCTTCGAAATCAAAGGTCCGGTCGTGGCTTCGGTGTCGCTCGGCGGCAAGGCCAAACCCCTGCAGCAGGGCAACGAGATCGCCATCCGCGCCGCCATGAACGGTCAGACCTCGGTGGCCATCAAGGATGCGCCGCTGGTGTTCGTCGGTTACGGCGTGAAAGCCCCGGAACGCAATTGGGACGATTTCAAAGGCGTCGATCTGAAAGGCAAGATCGCCGTGGTGCTGATCAACGATCCGGACTTCGAAACCGGCCAGGGCGCCTTCGGCGGCAAAGCCATGACCTATTACGGCCGTTGGACCTACAAATTCGAGGAAATGGCGCGTCAGGGCGCGATCGGTACCATGATCGTTCATGAAACGGCACCGGCGTCCTACGGTTGGCCGACCGTGAAGAATTCCAACACCAATGTCATGTTCGACATCGTGCGCCAGGAACCGCAGAAGTCGCACGCGCAACTCGAGTCCTGGATCCAGCGCGATACCGCCGTGGCCTGGTTCAAACAGGCCGGCCTGAACTTCGACACCCTCAAGAAACAGGCGCAGACGCCGGGCTTCAAGCCGGTCACGCTCAAGGGCGTCACATTCACCGCCGATTACGCCGTGGATGCGCAGACCATCGTCTCGCAGAATGTGGTGGCCCGCCTCGAAGGCAGCAAGAACCCGAAGCACACCGTGATTTACAGCGGTCATTGGGACCATCTCGGCGTCGGCGCCCCCGATGCCAAAGGCGACACCATCTACAACGGTGCGGTCGACAACGGCACCGGCATTGCCGGCATGATCGAGTTGGCGCGTGCCTATGGCAAGGCTCCGAAAACCCACCGTTCGGTGGTGTTCCTGGCAGTGACCGCCGAAGAAAAAGGCCTGCTCGGTTCCGAATACTACGCCGCCAATCCGGTGTTCCCGCTCGGCAAAACCGTCGCCATGATCAACATGGATGCGCTCAGCCCGGGTGGCAAGGCCCGCAACTTCAGCATTTCCGGCAATGCCAAGCTCGAGCTGCTGGATCGTCTGGTAGCCACCGCCGCCAAATGGAATGTGGCGTACTCGCCCGATCCGAAACCGGAAGCCGGCCACTTCTTCCGATCCGATCACTTCCCGATGGCCAAGCGCGGCGTGCCGGCGATTTCCTTCGGCAGCGGCGATGACCTGCTGGTTGGCGGCAAGACGGCCGGTGACCAGGAAGAGGCGGACTACACCAAATTGCGCTACCACCAACCGGCCGATGAATGGCAGGCGGGCTGGAGCTTTGAAGGCATGAGCCGCGATCTGGAAATCCTGTACGCCCTGGGCCGCGATTTGGCCAACTCGAACGACTGGCCGAACTGGGCGGTGGATTCCGA